>NZ_JBNWUK010000019.1:0-61848 GCF_050563205.1 Zafaria sp. Z1313 | reverse complement strand
AGCCTTGATCCACCGACCGTCACGCTTGAGGTGGGACGTAATTAAGCACGAAATGCCCGTCTGACCGGGAAGAATGGGACTTGTTCAGGGTTCCGTTCCACCGCGATGAGAGGGCATCTCGTAGATGCAAGTTTCCCACACCCGGGCCGCACTGTCAGTTTCCTTCGACGAACCGAACCTCGTCGGTTCCGCGGGGTTGGTGCCGGTGATGGAACTGGCGCGAGAATCGGGCTTGCACTCACTGGCCGGCAGGCAGCTGACGGTGCCGACGGACAAGGGCGCCAATGCCGGGGCGAAGGTCGCGGCCTTGGTGGCTGGCATGTGTGCCGGCGCCGATTCGATCGACGATATGGCGGTACTGCGCCATGGGGCGATGAAGCGGGTCTTCAGTGCCTGTTATGCGCCCTCGACGTTGGGCTCGTTCCTGCGCGCCTTCACCTTCGGGCACGTCCGCCAGCTCGACGCGGTCGCCACCCGGCTCTTGGCGAACCTGGCCGACCGGGCCCCGCTACTGGGCGCTCCGGCAGACGGCGCAGGAGGATTCGTGTTCGTGGATGTGGACGACACGATCATCGAAGTCCACGGCTACGCCAAGCAGGGCTCCGGATACGGATACTCCGGAGTCCGCGGGCTCAATGCCCTGTTGGCCACCGCCAGCACCGAGACTACGGCCCCGGTGATCCTGGGCCAACGCCTGCGCCGCGGCGCGGTGGGCTCCCCACGCGGGGCCTCCCGGTTCGTCGCCGACGCACTGGCCACCCTGAAGCGAATGCCTCCGGCCGCCGGCACCCGGGTACTGGTTCGCGCCGATTCCGCCTTCTACGGACACCCCACCGTGGCTGCCGCGCTCACCGCGGGGGCCGATGTCTCCGTCACCGTGCGGATGGACAAAGCAGTCAAGAAGGCCATCGCCACCATCGACGAGCAGGCCTGGACCGGCATCAAGTACCCACAGGCGATCTACGACGAGGGCACCGACACCTGGACCTCGAAGGCCGAGGTCGCCGAGGTCCCCTTCACCGCCTTCACATCCCGGAAGAAGGCCGAGAGGATCCCCGGACGGCTGGTGGTGCGCCGGATTCCCGAGTTGAACCCCAAACACGGCGACGGGCAGCCGACCTTGTTCGACACCCACCGGTTCCATGCCTTCTTCACCACCACCGATCCCGAGGTCCTGGATACCGTGGCCGCCGACAAGGCCCACCGACAACACGCGATCATCGAGCAAGTCAACGCCGATCTCAAGGACAGCGCCCTGGCCCACCTGCCCTCCGGACACTTCTGGGCCAACAGCGCCTGGCTGGCCTGCGCGGTGATGGCCTACAACCTCACCCGTGCAGCCGGGATCCTCGCCGCCGGGACCTTCACCCGGGCCCGCACCGGCACTATCCGGGCCCGGCTGGTGAACCTGCCGGCCCGGATCGTCTCCAGCGCCCGCAGAATCCGGATACGCCTGCCCGAGTCCTGGCCCTGGCAGCAAGCCTTCGAACGACTCTTCACCGCCCGCCACCGGCCACCGCAGCCCGCATAGAAGCCATCCACCAGCCGACACCGGCGCGACAGAGGGAACCCACCGTGGAACACGACCGGCAGCGAGGCCGGCTACACGGTCATGCCAAAATCCCGCTCAAGGCTGCTTCAGAAATCCAGCCCCCGACTACATCGCCCGTCGGTGGATCGAGGCTTAGTCATGTTTACATACTAACTGGGCGGGCGCGGGTGTGAAGGGTGCCCTCGGCGCGACTCGAACGCGCGACCGGCGGATTAGAAGTCCGCTGCTCTATCCAACTGAGCTACGAAGGCCAGTGCCCGTCGGACGGGCGCGCCACCATTCTAACGGGGTGCCGGGGCCCGCCGCGACGGGCGCCACCGCCCCCTCACAGCCGGGCCCGTCCCGGCCGGTGGCCCCGTCTATCCACAGATCGACCCACGACCCATGCGCCGTTGCCTGCCGGCGACGACTCTTGGTGGCAGGGGCCGCGTGGCTCCTGGAGCACAGTCACACCAGACAAGAGGGAGAACACCATGGAGCAGCGCACGACGATCCGCGGCAACGCGGCATCGGACCCCGAGCACGTCGTGTCCAAGGACGGCAACACGACCTTCTGCACCTTCCGGCTCGCGGCGAACGTCGCCAACCGCGACCGCTCGAGCGGCGAATGGAAGGTCGACGCGACCAATTGGTACACGGTCAAGGCCTTCGGACGCCACGGGCTCAACGTCCTGGCCAGCGTCCGCAAGGGCGATCCGGTGATCGTCGAGGGACGGTTGCGCGTCACCGAGTGGCAGCGCGAGGACGGCAAGCGGAACTACGGCATCGACGTGCTGGCCGACGCCGTGGGTTTCAACATGGCCTACGGGACGTCGACCATGGCGAACCGCCGCGGCAACCGTCCGGTCGACGGCCCGCCCCGGCCGGAGCAGCTCGGCCCGGACGGCGCCCCGGCCATCGAGTCGGGGCTGGACGGGGACGACGGTGCGGACGCCTACGATCCCGAGACCGGCGAACTCCTCGACCAGGGGCCCTCCGCCGATGCGTCGTCCGACGTCGACGCCGCCGACCACCAGGCCGCCTAGCAGCGTTGCCGGCCCGCTCCCGCGCGAATGTGAGGAATGGGCCGGCAGCGACTAGCCTTGGACGCATGGCGGAATTCATCTACACCATGACCAAGGCCCGCAAGGCCGTTGGCGACAAGCTCATCCTCGACGACGTCAGCATGTCGTTCTATCCCGGTGCCAAGATCGGCGTCGTGGGACCGAACGGCGCCGGCAAGTCCACGATCCTCAAGATCATGGCCGGCCTCGACACGCCCTCGAACGGCGAGGCGCGGCTCAGCCCCGGCTATTCGGTGGGGATCCTGCTGCAGGAACCGCCCCTGAACGAGGAGAAGACGGTCCTCGGCAACGTCCAGGAGGGCGTTGGCGAGATCTACGGGAAGATCACCCGCTACAACCAGATCTCCGAGGAGATGTCCCAGCCGGACGCGGACTTCGACGCGCTTCTGGAGGAGATGGGCAAGCTCCAGGAGGAAATCGACGCGGCTGACGCGTGGGACATCGACAGCCAGCTGGAGCAGGCCATGGACGCGCTGCGCTGCCCGCCGGGCGACGCCGACGTCACCGTGCTCTCCGGCGGTGAGCGCCGCCGCGTGGCGCTGTGCAAGCTGCTGCTGCAGAAGCCCGACCTGCTGCTCCTCGACGAGCCCACGAACCACCTCGACGCCGAATCCGTCCTCTGGCTCGAGCAGCACCTCCAGTCCTACCCGGGCGCCGTCCTGGCCGTCACCCACGACCGCTACTTCCTGGACCACGTCGCCCAGTGGATCGCCGAGGTCGATCGCGGCCGCCTGATCCCCTACGAGGGCAACTACTCGACCTATCTGGAGAAGAAGCGCGAGCGCCTCGAGGTCCAGGGCAAGAAGGACCAGAAGCTGGCCAAGCGCCTTTCCGAGGAACTCGAGTGGGTGCGTTCCAACGCCAAGGGACGCCAGACCAAGTCCAAGGCACGTCTCGCGCGCTACGAGGAGATGGCGGCCGAGGCCGAGCGCACGCGCAAGCTGGACTTCGAGGAGATCCAGATTCCGCCGGGCCCGCGCCTGGGCAGCGTCGTCATCGAGGCCAACGGCCTGCAGAAGGGCTTCGGCGACCGCGAGCTCATCAACGGCCTGTCGTTCTCCCTGCCGCGCAACGGCATCGTCGGCGTGATCGGCCCCAACGGCGTCGGCAAGTCGACCCTCTTCAAGACCATCGTCGGGCTCGAGGAGCTCGACGGCGGCGCGTTGAAGATCGGCGAGACGGTCAAGATCTCCTACGTCGACCAGAACCGCGGCGGCATCGACCCGAACAAGAGCCTCTGGGAGGTCGTCTCTGACGGCCTCGATTACATCCAGGTCGGCAACGTCGAAATGCCGTCCCGTGCGTACGTCTCCGCGTTCGGCTTCAAGGGGCCGGACCAGCAGAAGAAGGCCGGCGTGCTCTCCGGCGGCGAGCGCAACCGCTTGAATCTGGCGATGACGCTCAAGCAGGGCGGCAACCTCCTGCTCCTCGACGAGCCCACCAACGACCTCGACGTCGAGACGCTCTCCAGCCTGGAGAACGCCCTGCTCGAGTTTCCGGGCTGCGCCGTCGTGGTCTCCCACGACCGGTGGTTCCTGGACCGCGTCGCGACCCACATCCTCGCGTGGGAGGGCACGGACGAGGACCCGGCCCAGTGGTACTGGTTCGAGGGCAACTTCGAGTCCTACGAGCAGAACAAGGTCGAGCGCCTCGGCCCTGACGCGGCCAAGCCGCACCGCGTCACGCACCGCCGCCTGACGCGGGACTAGGCTCCGCGCGTGACGCACGCGGGAGGGCCCCGGAACCACGTGGTTCCGGGGCCCTCCCGCGCTGTGACCGCTTGCGGCCGGGGTCCGGCTAGGACTTCCGTCCCCTCCGGGCCGCGGCCTTGATCATCCCGGATTGCAGTCCGCCGAGCAGCTTGGACTTCGCGTCGTCGGGGACGCGGATCATGCCCTCCTGCGCCGCGGTGGCCACGAGGAGGCCGTCCCGGTTGAAGAACCGGCCCTCGCAGAGCCCGCGGGCTCCCGAGGCGCTGGGGCTCTCCTGGACGTAGAGGAGCCATTCGTCGACGCGCACCGGGCGGTGCCACCACATGGCGTGGTCCAGGCTGGCCACGCTCATGCCCGGCGTGACCCAGGGCAGCCCGTGGCGGCGCAGCACCGACTCGAGCAGCGTGTAGTCGCTCCCGTAGGCGAGCGCCGCGCGCTGGACGGCCTGGTCGCCCTCGACCGGCCCGAACGTCTTCATCCAGACGGCGTTCGTCGCGGAACGGTCGGCCCTGCGCGGTCCCTCGACGTAGAGCGGCGTGTCGACGTGGCGGATGTCGAACGGCCGGTTGTATGCCCACTCCTGGGCCATGGGGTGCTTGAAGCGGCCGAGGAGGTCCGCCGTCGAGGGCAGCGACTCCGGGTTGGGAATCCCCTCGGGCATGCGTGCTTGGTGTTCGAGGCCCTCGGCCGGTTCCTGGAACGAGGCGATCATCGACAGGATCGGCACGCCCTCCTGGTAGGCGTGGACGCGGCGGGCCGAGAAGGACCGGCCGTCGCGCAGGCGTTGGACGCCGAAGGTGATCGGCTTGCGGGCATCGCCGGGGCGGAGGAAGTAGCCGTGCATGGAGTGGACGGGCCGGTCCGCGGAGACGGTCCGCGAGGCCGCGACGACCGACTGGGCCAGGACCTGCCCGCCGAAGACGCGCTGGCGCGGCTGCTCGGGCGAATGCCCGATGAAGATGTCCTCGTCCGTGCGCGCGTCGAACTCCCCATCGAGATCGAGCAGCCCCAGCAGGGAGGCGGTGGGGTCCTGGTGTTGCACGGTGGTGGCTCCTCGGCTGGTCGCGATCGTGACTCGACAGTATCCGGGCCGCGTTCGACGCGGCAAGCGGCCCGTCGCGGTGTGTCCCCGCCGGCTCGAGGGCATGAAAGCATGGTGTCATGCTGCCTGCCGACCTCAAGTTCGCCGATGCCGAATCCCTTGCCGACCTGCGCACCTTCCTCGTGCGGGCCCGCGCCGTGGCCGACGGCGAGGTGCGCCTCGCCGCAGCCGGGTCCTCCCTGGCCGTGTACGTGGCCGTCCTCGCCCCCGGGCAACTGGGCGAGGCCGTGCCGACCATCCTCGGCCTGCGCGTCGCACGCCTGGCGACGGACCCCGGTCCGGGCATGGACGCCGTCTACCCGATCGGTGCGGTGGCGGACCGCCTGGCCCGTTCCGGTGCCGGCGAGACGGTGCTGCCGCTGCCGCCCGCCGAGTCCACGGCGGCCTGGACCGGGGTCGCCCCGCCGCGCGGCGGATGGGAACGGGTGGGGGAGTGCGACGCCGGGGCGCTGCGCCGGGCGGCCGAGGACGGCATGCGCGCCGTCGCCTCGGCGCTGCCGGAGAACGCCGGGCGTCCGGTGCTCGCCACGGTGCGCCAACGGATCTGGTCGAGCCCGATGGAAGGCTCCGGCCCCGTGGTCCCCACGGGCGTCGCCTTCGCGGCGCAGACGCTGGGCTTCCTGCCCCCCGAAGGGCCGGTTCCGGTCTTCGCCTCCGGGCCGTGGCTGCGGTTGACCAGCCCCGTGGGGCACGTCCTCGTCCGCCGGGCCACGCTCCTCTGACGGGGCACGGGCCCCTAGCGCTGGTCCGGGGCGTTCTGGAGGGAGTGGGCCGCCCGTTCGAGGTAGTCCCACAGTGTCGCCTCCTGCAGCGGCGGTAGCCCCAACGCGTCGACGGCGGCGCGCATGTGCCGCAGCCACGTATCCCGGGCGGCGGAATCGATCGTGTAGGGCATGTGGCGCATGCGCAGCCGCGGGTGGCCCCGGCGTTCGCTGTACGTCGTCGGCCCGCCCCAGTATTGCTCCAGGAAGAGCTGCAGGCGCATCGCCGCGGGCCTCAGGTCTTCCTCGGGGTACATGGCCCGGAAGTCCGGATCGGCGGCGACTCCCTCGTAGAACTTCTCCGCGAGGCGGCGGAAGGTCTCGCGCCCGCCGACCTCGTGGTAGAAGGTCCCCGCGTAGGCCTCCGGATCGTGCTCGTCGTTCGGATCCAGCGGCCGGGTCGTGTCGAAGCCCGCCGAAGGCGAGCCGACGGGACGCAGGCGGCCGAGCGGCCGGCCCAGGTTGCTCCCCTGCGGAAGCAGCGGCGGGCGGTCGGGGTTCTCGTGCGGGGTAGCCATGTGGTGCGGGGATCCTTCGGGGCGGGTTGGGGTGACGCCCTCCAGACTACGCCCGGACGGGCTCGTGGTGGACGGCGAAGTTCACGCTGCGCGCGATGAAGCACACCGCGTTGGCCGCGCCGTGGAGTGAATCGGCGAGGGCGCGTTGGGACTCGTCGGACAGCTCGACCGCGGGGCGCAACGTCGCGGAGACGAACTCCCCGCTGCCGTCCCGGTTGAGCCGCATCAGGGCCTCGGCCTGGTCCGTGTAGCCCGTCACGACGACGCCGTTCTTCACGGCGAGATGCAGATAGGACAGCATGTGGCATTGGCTCAGCGCCGCCAGCAGGAGCTGTTCGGGGTTCCAGCGGTCGCGGTCCCCGTGGAACGTGGGGTCGGCCGTGCCCGGGAGATCGGGGAGCCCCGCCGCGGCGACGACGTGGTCGCGGCCGTAGTCCCGGTAGCCGGAGGTGCCGGTGCCGCGGTTCCCGGTCCAGGAAATGGAGACCTCGTAGTGGTGTTCGTTGAGCGTCATGCGGCCACGGTACACAGCCGCGGGCCGGTGGGGGAATCCACCGGCCCGCGTTGTTCGGCACCGTCTGCTGCCCAGCCGCGTCGTCCGATCAGCGGCGTCGACGGATCAGCGGTCGGCCGCCTGTGCGGCGAGCGCCCGCACCACGCCGTCGCGGTTCTCCAGCATGAGTCGCCGCAGCGCCGGGCTGTCGTCGCCGAGCTCCCCGAGGAAGGCGTCGGTGCGGTCCACGGTATCCTGGGACACCTGCGCGGACGGGTAGAGGCCCACGATGATCGACTGGGCGGTCTCGTAGCCCTTCTCCTCCCAGATCCGCCGAGCCGCCGCGAAGTACTCCGCGGCGTAGCCCTCGATGAGCGAGGCATCGTGCACGCGGTTGAAGCCGGCGATCGCCTGCCGCTGCAGCGTGTTGGACAGCGTCCCGTCCACCAGGACCGCGTCCCAGGCGGCGCGCTTGGCCTCCGCCGTCGGCAGCGCGGCGCCCGCGAGCTGCGCGGCAAGGCGCCCGTTGGCCGTGTTGTCGCGCTCGAGCTCGGCGTCGATGTCGGCCTGGCCGCGCCGCCCGCCGGCGGCCAGCGCCGTCAGGAGCTCCCAGCGCAGGTCGGCGTCGAGTTCCAGGCCCTCGAGCACGCGGGAACCCGTCAGCAGCTGCTCGACGGTGTCGAGCTGCGCCGCGGTGCGCGAGCGCAGGGCGAAGGCCTTGGCGAACTGCAGCTGGTGATCGGAGGCCGGTGCTGCGGCCTCGGCGAGCTCCCACAGGCGCTCCGCGGCGGATTCGGCGAGCGCGCGGCGGTCGGCGGCGGCGACGTAGTAGTCCAGCACCGTGTTGAGCTGGCGGAGCAGGACCAGGACCACGGAGGAGTCGGACTCCTGGGCGATGTTGTTCAGGACGAGCTCGACGTAGGCGCGCGCCGGCGTCTCCGCATCCCGCGCCGCGTCCCACGCGCTGCCCCAGAGCAGGGTGCGCGGCAGCGACTCGGCGATGTCCTTCAGGTGCTCCGTCGCCGTGGCGAGGGAACGCTCGTCGAGGCGGATCTTCGCGTAGGCCAGGTCGTCGTCGTTCAGCAGGACGAGCGCCGGGCGGCGCAGCCCCACAAGCGCGGGCACGTCCGTCCGCTCCCCGGCCACGTCGAGCTCCTCCCGATGCGTGCGGACCAGGCGTCCGGCGTCGTCCTGGTCATAGAAGCCGACGGCGAGGCGGTGCGGGCGGATGGTCGGGTAGCCCTCCGGCGCGGACTGGAGGATCGCGAACGAGGCGACGGCCCCGTCGTCGTCCACCGTGATCTCGGGGACCAGCTTGTTCACTCCCGCGGTCTCGAGCCAGAGCCGGCCCCACTCGGCGAGGTCGCGCCCGCTGGCCGCCTCGAGCTCGGTCATCAAGTCCGCGAGGACAGTGTTGCCCCAGGCGTGCTTGCCGAAGTAGGAGCGCACGCCGGCCATGAACTCCTCCTGGCCCACCCAGGCCACGAGCTGGCGGAGCACGGAGGCGCCCTTGGCGTAGGTGATGCCGTCGAAGTTGACCTGGACGTCCTCGAGGTCGTTGATCTCCGCGACGATCGGGTGCGTCGAGGGCAGCTGGTCCTGGCGGTAGGCCCAGGACTTCTCCATCGAGGCGAACGTGGTCCATGCGCCCGTGAACTCGGTGTTCTCGGCCGCCGCCAGGGTGGACATGAACTCCGCGAAGGACTCGTTGAGCCACAGGTCGTTCCACCAGCGCATCGTGACGAGGTCCCCGAACCACATGTGGGCGAGCTCGTGCAGGATGGTGATCGCGCGGCGTTCCACCATGGCCCCGGTCGGCCGGGAGCGGAAGACGTAGCTCTCGAGGAACGTCACGGCCCCGGCGTTCTCCATGGCGCCGGCATTGAACTCCGGGACGAACAGCTGGTCGTACTTGGGGAACGGGTAGGGTGTGCCGAACTGCGCCTCGAAGAACTCGAAGCCCTGGCGCGTGAGCGTGAAGACGTTCTCCGCATCGAGGTGCTCCATGAGGGACTTGCGGGCGAAGACGCCGAGCGGGATGGTCCGGCCGTCCGAGCTCGTGAGCTCGCTGCGCACGGACTCGTAGGGCCCGGCGATCAGGGCCGTGATGTAGGAGGACATGCGCAGGGTCGGCTCGAACGCCCAGACGGCCGCGCCCCCGCCCGCGTCGCGCGGGGCGGGCGTGGGGGAGTTGGACACGACGTCCCAGTGGGCGGGCGCCTTGACGGTGAACCGGAAGGCGGCCTTGAGGTCGGGCTGCTCGAAGACGGCGAACATACGCCGCGAGTCGGGGACCTCGAACTGCGTGTACAGGTAGACCTCGTCGTCCACGGGGTCCACGAAGCGGTGCAGGCCCTCGCCCGTGTTCGTGTAGAGGGCGTCCGCGACGACGGTGAGGACGTTCTCCTCCGCGAGGCCGTCGAGGCGGATGCGGACGCCGTCCGCGACGTCCGGGCCCAGCTCCGTGCCGTTCAGGACCACCGAGTGCACGGTGTCCGTCACGGCGTCGATGAAGGTCGAAGCGCCCGCCGCGGCCGTGAAGCGGACCGTGGTGGTCGAGCCGAAGACCCGGTCTCCGCGCGTCAGGTCGAGTTCGACGTCGTAGCTGTCGACGGCGAGCAGCTCGGCTCGCTCCTGCGCCTCGGCGCGGGTCAGGTTCAATCCAGGCAAGGTCGGTGCCTCCATAGCTCGTTCATGTGCGGTGCGCGGCCGGAGCCGGCACGGCGATTCTGAAAGAATCGCTGAAGATGTGGCCATTGTCTCACCAAGCGCCACTGCTTGCACCCTAGCGACGCACCCGCTCCGCCACAAAGCACGTTGCGCCCTCGGCCCAGGCCCGCCCGGGGGATAGGCTGGGACGCGTTCACCACCCACTCACCCGCGGAGGACCCTTTCCATGCGCGTGCACATCGCCACGGACCATGCCGGTCTTGAACTGAGCGCCCACCTGGTGCGCCATTTGAGCGCCGCCGGCCACGACGTCGTCGACCACGGCCCCACGGCCTACGACCCCGAGGACGACTACCCGCGCTTTTGCATCAACGCCGCCCTCGCGGTCGTCGCCGACCAGGCGGCCGGCACCGAGGCCCTCGGGATCGTCCTCGGCGGCTCCGGCAACGGCGAGCAGATCGCGGCGAACAAGGTCGCCGGAGTCCGCGCGGCGCTGGCCTGGAACCTCGACACGGCGCGCCTGGCCCGCGAGCACAACGACGCGAACGTCATCGCCGTCGGCGGGCGCCAGCACCCGCTCGATGAGGCGACCGCGATCATCGAGGCCTTCCTCGCCGAGCCGTTCAGCAACGCGGAGCGCCACGTGCGCCGCATCGGCAAGATCGCCTCCTACGAGGCCACGGGCGAGGTCCCCGCCGAGTAATGCCGGAGGGCCACTCGATCCACCGCCTCGCGCGGCAGTTCAACGACGTCTTCGCGGGGAGCCGGCTCCGGGTCTCGAGCCCGCAGGGCCGGTTCTCCGCCGACGCCCGGCGCGTGGACGGGCGGACGCTCGAATCCGCCGGGGCGCACGGGAAGATGCTGTTCCTCCGCTTCGACAACGACCTCACGCTGCGCGTGCACCTGGGGCTCTACGGGGCCTGGGACTTCGGCGGCGACGAGGGCTTCCGCGGCGCCTCCTCGATCGGGGCGCCGCGCCGCGTGGGGGAGCGGGAGGCGTACGACGACGGGGCCCCCGTCCCGTACGCGGGCCCGCCGGAGCCCGTGGGGCAGGTCCGCGCCCGGCTCGAGTCCGGGCACGGATGGGCGGACCTGCGGGGGCCGAGCGCCTGCGAGGTGCTCGACGACGCCGGCGTGGCCGCCGTGCTGGGGCGCCTCGGTCCGGACCCGCTCGGGCCGGCCCCGGATGATGCGGTTGCCGGCGCGGCGGCGCTGCCGGTTCCCGTCTGGGACGATCCGCGGGCGGAGTTCGCGCGCCGGCTCGTCCGCCGCGCCACGCCCGTGGCCGTGCTGCTCATGGAGCAATCCGTCATCGCCGGCGTCGGAAACATCTACCGCGCCGAGGCCCTGTTCCGGGAGCGGATGGACCCCTGGGCCACCGGGCGGCAGGCAGGCGTCGACGCGGCGCGGCGGCTCTGGGACGACCTCGCGTCGATCATGGCCGACGGTGTCCGCGACGGCCGGATCATCACCACGCGTCCCGGGGACCGCTCCGGCGCGGCGCCGGTCTGGCCGGACGACGCCTACTACGTCTACCAGCGCCAGGGACTGGGCTGCAGGGTCTGCGGTACGGGGATCGCCCTGGCCGAGATCGCCTCCCGCAAGCTCTACTGGTGTCCCGCGTGCCAGGGGCGGGAAGGGCGCGCGTAGGCGTCGGTTCCGGACGGCGGATTGCGGACCGGGGGTCGGCTCGTGCTAAAGTCTCAACGTCCTCGGGGATGTAGCTCAATGGTAGAGCCTCAGTCTTCCAAACTGATTACGCGGGTTCGATTCCCGTCATCCCCTCGCGTCGCGAAGGCGGACCGGCCGCGGCCGGTCCGCCTTCCGCGTCTGATTAGTCGTAGCGCGGCCGTTCTGCGTAAACTGGCAGCTGCACTAATCGGGGTGTAGCTCAGCTTGGCTAGAGCGCGCGCTTTGGGAGCGTGAGGTCGCAGGTTCAAATCCTGTCACCCCGACTCTGCCCACCATCGATCCCATCCTCAGGAGTACCACAGCTGTGAAGAGCGCCGTCGAAAACCTCTCCCCGACCCGGGTCAAGCTCAACGTCGAGGTTCCGCTCGACGAACTCCAGCCGAGCATCGACGCCGCGTACAAGACCATCGCACAGCAGATCCAGGTGCCGGGCTTCCGCAAGGGCAAGGTGCCCAACGTGCTGATCGACCAGCGCGTCGGACGCGGCTACGTCCTCGAGACGGCCGTGAACGAGGGCATGAACGGCTTCTACCAGGAGGCCGTCCGCGAGGCCGACATCGTCCCGCTGTCCCGTCCCGAGGTGGAGATCACCGAGGTGCCCGAGGGCGACGCCGGCCAGCTCGCCTTCCACGCCGAGATCGACATCCGGCCTCAGATCGAGCTCCCGGACTACGCCGGCCTCGAGGTCCAGGTCGACGCGGCATCGGCGTCCGACGAGGATGTCCAGAAGCAGCTCGACGAGCTGCGCGGACGCTTCGGCACGCTCAAGGCCGTCGAGCGCCCCGCCGCCGACGCCGACTTCATCACGATCGACCTCAAGGCGACCATCGGCGACGAAGAGGTCGACTCCGCGACGGGCCTGTCCTACCAGGTCGGTTCCGGCACGATGCTCGAGGGCCTCGACGAGGCCGTGACCGGCCTGTCCGCCGGCGAGGACGCCGTCTTCGAGTCCACGCTGGCCGGTGGCGAGCGCTCGGGCGAGACCGCCCAGGTCAAGGTCGCCGTCTCGGCCGTCAAGGAGCGCGAACTCCCCGAGGCCGACGACGAGTTCGCCCAGCTGGCCTCCGAGTTCGACACGATCGCCGAGCTCAACGAGGACCTCGCCAAGCAGGCGGCCGACGCCAAGGTCGTCGAGCAGGGCGTGCAGGCGCGCGACCTCGTCCTCGACAAGCTCGTCGAGCTCATCGAGGTCCCGGTCCCCGGTTCCATCGTCGACGAGCAGGTCGAGCAGCACTTCGCCCAGGGCGGCCACACCGAGGGCGAGGAGCACGACACCGAGGAGCACCGCGCCGAGGTCCGCGCCAACGCCGAGCGCGCCTTCAAGAACGAGGTCATCCTCGACAAGATCGCCGAGAAGGAAGAGGTCGGCGTCGAGCAGTCCGAGCTCATCGACTACATCGTCCAGACCGCGAGCCAGTACGGCATGGACCCGAACCAGTTCGCCCAGATGCTCGACGGCGCCGGCCAGGTGCCGATGATGATCGGCGAGGTCCGCCGCCGCAAGGCGCTCGCCAAGGTCCTCGAGCTGGCCAAGGTCACCGACTCCGAGGGCAACGAGGTCGACCTCAGCAGCTTCGTCCGCCCGGCCGGCGAAGAGGCCTCGGCCTCCTCCGCGAGCTCCGCCTCGTCGGCTTCCTCCGCCTCCGCCTCCTCGGCCGAGTAGGAAACGCAGCGCAACGCCGCTCGGCGGGACCCTTCGGGGCTCCCGCCGAGCGGCGTTTAAGCGGCCGGTGAACGCGCGGCGCGGACCACCATGCGCCCACAGCGAACAGCCCCGGCCGCACCGCGCCGAGGCGGTCCTCAGGCAGTAGTCTCATGGAAGGCAAGCGCCCACGGCGCCCCGGCGCAACGGCCGGAGGAGCACGGCACCACGGAGAGGTATTCGAGCATGTCCAAGGAATCCCGCACCCCCACCATGGCTTCGGTCGACCCGGCCAGCCGCGAGGACTACATCTACAACCGGCTGCTCAAGGAGCGGATCATCTGGCTCGGCACCGAGGTCGCCGACGAGAACGCCAACGCGATCTGCTCGCAGCTGCTGCTCCTGTCCGCGGAGGACCCGGACAAGGACATCTACCTCTACATCAACTCCCCGGGCGGTTCCATCACCGCCGGCATGGCGATCTACGACACGATGAACTACATCCCCAACGACGTCGTCACGGTCGCCACGGGACTCGCCGCGTCGATGGGGCAGTTCCTGCTCTCCTCCGGCACGAAGGGCAAGCGCTACGCGACCCCCAACGCACGCATCCTCATGCACCAGCCCTCGGGCGGCATCGGCGGCACCGCCTCCGACATCCGCATCCAGGCCGAGCTGATCCTGCACATGAAGAAGGTCATGTCCGAGCTCACGGCCGAGCAGACGGGCCAGGATCTCGAGACCATCCTGCGCGACAACGACCGGGACAAGTGGTTCACGGCCCAGGAGGGCCTCGAGTACGGATTCTTCGACCACATCGCCCAGAACTCGCACTCCGTCTCCGGCGGCGGCGGAGTGAAGCAGTAGCGGCGAGCCCGTCCCGACCCCTTAGATCCCCACAGGAGAACACCATGAACGCCAACGGCATCGGAACCGCCGGGCAGCTGCCGACCGCCCGCTACATCCTTCCCCAGTTCGAGGAGCGCACGCCCTACGGCTTCAAGCGCCAGGATCCCTACGCGAAGCTCTTCGAGGACCGGATCGTCTTCCTGGGCTCGCAGGTCGACGACGCCTCGGCCGACGACGTGATGGCCCAGCTGCTCGTCCTCGAGTCCATGGATCCGGAGCGCGACATCACGCTGTACATCAACTCCCCGGGCGGTTCCTTCACGGCCATGACCGCCATCTACGACACGATGCAGTTCATCCGTCCCGAGGTGCAGACCGTCTGCCTCGGCCAGGCGGCCAGCGCGGCGGCCGTTCTGCTCTCGGCCGGGGCCCCCGGCAAGCGGCTCGCCCTGCCCAATGCACGCGTCCTGATCCACCAGCCCGCCATGGGCGGGGGAGAGCGCGGCACCGCGACGGATCTGCAGATCCAGGCAGAGGAGGTCATGCGCATGCGGACCTGGCTCGAGACCACGCTCGCCGCCAACAGCAACAAGACGGCGGAGGAGGTCGGCATCGACATCGAACGCGACCTCTACATGACGGCCGAGGACGCCAAGGTCTACGGCCTGATCGACGAGGTGCTGACGCCGCGCAAGATCAAGCCACAGGCCGTCGGCAGCTAGCCCTCCGCACCGCCGGGCCCTGCGAAATGTTGCAGCATGGGCCCGGCGGTGACCCAAACCGTCGGGTCGCTGACTTACAGTTGAAGAAGTCCCGCAGCGGCGCCCCACCGGGCGTGGCGCGGGCAACGGGCGGGCCGCCCTGACGGACCGCCATCGCGCGGCGCGACGACTGCACCGCGCGGAGTCGTCGGTCCGTCCGGCGGCCGGGAGTGCCGACAGTAGGGAGAAGGTCGCAATGGCACGCATGGGTGAGAGCTCCGATCTGCTGAAGTGTTCCTTCTGCGGCAAGAGCCAGAAACAAGTGCGCAAGCTCATCGCAGGACCGGGCGTCTACATCTGCACCGAGTGCATCGAGCTCTGCAACGAGATCATCGACGAGGAGCTGGCCGAGGTCGAGGAGGGCGCGGAGTTCGAGCTGCCGCGGCCGCGCGAGATCTTCGACTCGCTCCAGGAATACGTGATCGGCCAGGAGGGCGCGAAGCGCTCGCTCGCCGTCGCCGTCTACAACCACTACAAGCGCATCCAGGCCGGGAACGTCCCCAAGCCGGCCTCGCTCAACGACAGCTCCCACCCCCTCGACGAGGTCGAGGTCGCGAAGTCCAACATCCTCCTGATCGGTCCCACGGGCTGCGGCAAGACCTACCTCGCCCAGACCCTGGCCCGCCGTCTCAACGTGCCGTTCGCCGTCGCCGACGCCACGGCCCTGACGGAGGCCGGCTACGTCGGCGAGGACGTGGAGAACATCCTGCTCAAGCTCATCCAGGCCGCGGACTACGACGTCAAGAAGGCCGAGCAGGGGATCATCTACATCGACGAGATCGACAAGATCTCGCGCAAGAGCGAGAACCCCTCCATCACGCGCGACGTCTCGGGGGAGGGCGTGCAGCAGGCCCTCCTGAAGATCCTCGAGGGAACGGTGGCCTCCGTGCCTCCGCAGGGCGGACGCAAGCACCCGCACCAGGAGTTCATCCAGATCGACACGACGAACGTCCTGTTCATCGTGGCCGGTGCCTTCGCCGGACTCGAGGAGATCATCGGCTCGCGGGCCGGACGCAAGGGAATCGGCTTCGGTGCGCCGTTGACGCACCTCAAGGCCGAGGCCGCGTCGTACTCGGACGTGCGGCCGGAGGACCTGCTCAAGTTCGGCCTGATTCCCGAGTTCATCGGGCGCCTCCCGGTCATCACCACGGTCGAGAAGCTCGACCGCCCCGCGCTCATCGAGATCCTCACGGAGCCGAAGAACGCCCTCGTGAAGCAGTACCAGAAGATGTTCAGGATCGACGGCGTCGAGCTCTGCTTCGAACAGGACGCGCTGGAGGCCATCGCGGACCTCGCCCTGGAACGGGGTACCGGTGCGCGGGGGCTCCGCGCCATCCTCGAGGAGGTGCTCGGCCCCGTGATGTTCGAGCTGCCGGGCCGCGAGGACATCGCGGAGGCCGTCGTCACCGCGGAGGTCGTCGCGGGGAAGGCCGAGCCCACGCTGATCTCGCGCCAGGTGGCCGCGAAGCGCCGCAACAAGTCGGCCTAGACCAGGCCGTTCCGCATCCTCGACACCCATCCCGGCACACGCCTGCCACGAAGGAGCAACTCGATGAGCACGACCACCGTCGGTTTCTGGTTCGACCCGATCTGCCCGTTCGCGTGGGCCACCTCGCGCTGGATCCTGGAGGTCGAGAAGGTCCGGCCCATCGGCGTCGAATGGAACGTCATGAGCCTGTCGATGCTCAACGAGGGGCGCGATCTGCCCGAGGACTACCGCCGCATGATGGACGACTCCTGGGGTCCCGTCAGGGTTGTTGCCGCCACCGGCCAGCAGCACGGACAGGAGGCCGTCGCCCGCCTCTACACGGCGATGGGACGGCTCATCCACCACGAGCAGGTCAAGGACCGCGCCGAGGTCATCACCCGCGCGCTCGAGGACGCGGGCCTGCCGGCCACGTTGGCCGATGCCGCCGCCACGGACGAGTTCGACGCGGTGCTGCGGGCCTCGCACGACTCGGGGATCAACCAGGTCGGCCAGGACGTCGGCACACCCATCCTCTCGCTCAACGGCACGGCCTTCTTCGGCCCGGTCATCACGCGCGTTCCCCGCCGCGAGGAGGCGGGCCGGCTCTTCGACGCGGCCGTCGCGCTCGCCTCCTACCCGCACTTCTTCGAGCTCAAGCGCTCGCGCACCGAGAGCCCGGAGTTCGACGGCTAGCGCCAGGCGGCACCGAATCCCGGCTCGCCCCAGGAGTCAAGGCCACGCGCCCATGGGAAACCCCGGGCGGCGCGCCGTGGACCCTCCAAATCCCCGCACGGGCCTTGCGATGCGACGCGGCCCGGCGTAGAACTGTGGGTACGCATCACCAGACAATGCGTGGTCACGAACCACATCCGCAGTGACGGAACGAAGGCATCGCCTTCCAACCGACCGCAGGTAACGAGGCGGAAAGACCTGCAGGAGACGGATCGGGACCGGCTACCGGAATCAATCGGTCGTTACCCGGCAGCCAATGAGTCGAAGCCCCTCCGACGCGGAAACGCCGAAGGGGCTTCCCCTCGTGGTGATCCTCTAGCGCGGTGCGGGCTCCTCGGCGGGAGCCAGCTCGACGCCGCCGACCGTCAGCTCGCCGTCGGCCACGATGAGCGTGAGGTCGCGGGCGTTCCCTGCGGCCAGGAGGTCGCCCAGGCCCGCGCGCAGCTGCTCGATCTGGGCGGCCGGCGCCGAGATGGTCCCGGCGACAACCTCGGTGCGCTGCTTGACCTTCGCCTCCGACTTCGCCTTCCTGATCCCACCGAGCGCGGAGCCGACGGTCGGCAGGACGCCGGGGTCGGCCCCCTCGAGCGCGGCGGCGAGGTGAGCCGACGTCGGCCAGGCAGCCCGGTGCACGGAACCCTCACGCCACCAGCCCCAGACCTCGTCCGTCGCGAACGGCAGGAACGGTGCGAAGAGGCGCAGCACGGCGTCGAGGGTCGTGGCCAGCGTCGCGAGGACGCTCGCCTGCTCCTCGGGACCGCGGGCACCGTACGCACGGTCCTTGACGAGCTCGACGTAGTCGTCGGTGAAGGACCAGAAGAAGGACTCCACGAGGTCCAGCGCCCGCGCGTAGTCGTACGACTCGAGCGCGCGCGAGGCGTCGTCGATCACCGTGGACAGGCGCGCGAGGAGCGAACGGTCCAGGCCGTTGACGACGACCTCCGCCGCGCCGTCGAGGACGTCGGAGCTCGTCGCGCCCAGGTTGAGCACGAACTTCGAGGCGTTGAGGATCTTGATCGCCAGGCGGCGGCCGATCTTCATCTGCGCGATCTCGTAGGCGGTGTCCGCCCCGAGCTTCGCGGAAGCGGCCCAATAGCGCACGGCATCGGCGCCGAACTCGTTCAGCACGTCGGTGGGGACCACCACGTTGCCCTTGGACTTGGACATCTTCTTCCGGTCCGGATCGAGGATCCAGCCGGAGATCGCCGCGTGCTTCCACGGCGCGCAGCCGTGCAGGGCGTCGCCGCGCACCGCGGTCGAGAAGAGCCACGTGCGGATGATGTCGTGCCCCTGGGGGCGCAGGTCGAACGGGAAGACCTTCGCGAAGAAGTCCTCGTCCCGGCTCCAGCGGCCCACGATCTGCGGCGTCAGGGAGCTCGTCGCCCAGGTGTCGAGGACGTCGGCATCGCCGGTGAACCCGCCGGGGACGTCGCGCTGGGCCTCGTCATAGCCCGGTGCCGCGTCGGCGGCCGGATCGACCGGCAGCTGCTCCTCCGAGGGCAGGATCGGGTGCTCGTAGTCGGGGTCGCCGGCCGCGTCCAGCGGATACCAGACCGGGACCGGCACGCCGAAGAAGCGCTGCCGGGAGACGAGCCAGTCGCCGTTGAGTCCCTCGACCCAGTTCGTGTAGCGCGAGCGCATGAACCCGGGGTGGAACTCGATCTCCTTGCCGCGGCCGACCAGGCGCTCGCGACGGTCCTCGTCACGGCCGCCGTTGCGGATGTACCACTGGCGGGAGGTGACGATCTCGAGGGGCTTGTCGCCCTTCTCGAAGAAGTTCACCGGGTGGCTGATCTTCTTCGGTTCGCCGTCGAGCAGCCCTGCCTCGCGGAGCAGCTCGACGACCGCCTCCTTCGCGGAGAACACGGTCTTGCCGGCGATCGCGGCGTAGGCCTCGCGGCCGGCCTCGCTCGTGATCCACTCGGGCGTCTCGGCCGTCACGCGGCCGTCACGGCCGATGATGGCCCGGGTCGGCAGGTCCAGCTCGCGCCACCACGTGACGTCGGTGAGGTCGCCGAACGTGCAGACCATGGCGATGCCCGAGCCCTTGTCCGCCTTCGCGAGCGGATGCGCGCGGACCTCGACCTCGACCCCGAAGACGGGGGAGACGACCTTCTGGCCGAAGAGCGGCTGGTACCGCTCGTCGTCTGGATGCGCGACGAGGGCCACGCAGGCGGCCAGAAGCTCCGGGCGGGTCGTCTCGATGTGGATCTGCGTGCCGTCGGCCGCGGTGAACGGGTAGCGGTAGTACGCCCCCGGCATCTCGCGGTCCTCGAGCTCGGCCTGGGCGACCGCGGTGCGGAACGTCACGTCCCACAGGGTCGGCGCCTCGGCCATGTAGGCGTCTCCGGCGGAGAGGTTGGTGAGGAAGGCGCGCTGGGAGACGGCCCGGGAGACGTCGTCGATGGTCCGGTAGGTCAGGTCCCAGTCGACCGAGAGGCCGAGCGTCGTGAAGAGGTGCTCGAAGACCTTCTCGTCCTCCACCGCGAGCTGCTCGCACAGCTCGATGAAGTTCCGGCGCGAGACGACGTCCCAGTCGCGCTGGTTCTTCGCCGGCTGGGCCGGGGGAGCGTAGTCCGGGTCGTAGGGGGTCTTCGGATCGCAGCGCACGCCGTAGAAGTTCTGGACGCGGCGCTCGGTCGGCAGGCCGTTGTCGTCCCAGCCCATCGGGTAGAAGACGTTCTTTCCGCGCATGCGCTGGTAGCGGGCCAGAACGTCGGTCTGCGTATAGGAGAACATGTGCCCCACGTGCAGCGAACCCGACGCCGTGGGAGGGGGAGTGTCGATCGAGTAGACCTGATCGCGCGTCGTCTCGGGATCGAAGCGGTAGGTTCCCGCGGTGCGCCACGCGGCGGACAGGCGCTCTTCGAGGCCTTCCAGGGCGGGCTTGTCGGGGACGGAAACGGGTGAGGGCGTGTCTGTGCCCAAGGAGTTCTCAGCCATGGGTTCCATTCTTCCATGCCGGGACACGCCGGGCCGCCGTACCATGGGGCGCATGGGCACCATCCGACTCCTGCGCGCCTACGATCCGCCCGACGGCGGCTACCGCGTCCTCGTCGACCGGCTCTGGCCGCGCGGACTGGCGAAGGCCGACGCGCACCTCGACGACTGGGCCAAGGACGCGGCCCCGTCCCACGAACTGCGCCGCTGGTTCCACGCGGGCGGGTCCTTCGACGGGTTCCGGGAGCGCTACCTGCACGAGCTCCATGCCGGTCCGGCCGCGGAGGGTGCCGAGCGTCTGCGTGGACTCGTCCGGGAGCACGAGGACGTCGTGTTCGTCTACGCCGGTCGGACGACCGGGCCCAACCACGCCACGGTGTTACGCGACGACATCGTCGACGCGGCGGGCGGGGGACGCCCCGAATAGGCTGGGCTCCATGGAAACCCCTGCCTCCACCACGCCCCCGTCCGCCCTTGTCACCGGCGCCAGTACCGGCATCGGCGAGGCGACCGTCCGCCTGCTGGCCTCCCGCGGCTGGACCGTCTTCGCCGCGGCCCGCCGCGCCGAGCGCCTCGAGTCCCTCGCCGCCGAGACGGGCTGCCTGCCGGTCCCTGCCGATATCTCGGAGGACGACGACGTCGCGCGCCTGCTCGATGCCGTCGCCTCGGGCGGCGGCATCGACACGCTCGTGAACATCGCCGGAGGGGCCCGCGGCGTGGAGGCCGTCGGCTCCGCCGTGACGGAGGACTGGGAGTGGATGTACCGGGTCAACGTCCTGGGGACGATGAAGCTCACGCGGGCCTTCCTCCCGATGCTGCGTGCCACCGGCCGCGGAACGGTCCTGAACCTGACGTCCACGGCCGCGCTCGTCTCCTACGAGGGCGGGGGCGGATACAACGCCGCGAAGGCGGCCGAGCGCGCCATGACGGCCGCGTTGCGCCTCGAGGAGGCCGAACACAACATCCGCGTCGTCGAAGTGCTGCCCGGCATGGTCCACACCGAGGAGTTCTCCCTCCAGCGCCTCGGCGGGGACCGCGAGCGGGCCGAGAAGATCTACGAAGGCGTGGAGAAGCCCCTGACCGCAGAGGACATCGCGGACATCATCGCCTACGCCGTGTCCGTCCCCCACCACGTCAACCTCGACGAGATCGTCGTCCGGCCCGTCGCGCAGGCGGCGGCGCACAAGGTGATCCGGCGGCTTCCGTGACGGGCCCGACCCGCCACGTCGTCGCGTGCGCCCACGGCACCGACAACCCCGAGGGGCGCCGGCTCATCGACGGCCTCCGGGCCGAGCTCCAGCGCCGGCTCGCTGATCACGAGCCGGCGATCGTGGTCCACGAGGCCTACGTTGACGTGCAGGATCCCCGGCTGACCGGGGTCCTGGCCGGCTTGCCGGCGGGCGAGCCCGCCGTCGTGGCGCCCCTGCTGCTGTCCGAGGGATTCCACACCCGGGTCGACATCGCCGAGGCGGTCGCCGCCCGCCCGGCAACGGCGGCCGTCGCGCCGATCGGTGCGCAGCAGGACCTGGCCCGGGTGCTCGCCGAACGGATCCGCGCGGCGGGTTGGGCGGAGGGCGACGCCGTCGTCCTCGCCTCCGCCGGCACCCGCGAGCCCAGGGGGCAGGAGCAGGCCCGCGAGGCCGCCGTGCTCCTGTCCAGACAGCTCGGCGTCCCCGTCACGGCGGCATTCTGCTCGGCGACCGAACCCCGCGTCGCCGACGCGGTCGCCGCGGCCCGGGCCGCGGGGGCGTCCCGCGTCGGGGTGGCGTCCTACCTCCTGGCCCCCGGCTTCTTCCACGACCGCCTGGCCGGGAGCGGCGCCGACTACGTGTCCAATCCGCTGCTTCCCTCGGTCATGATCGCGAAATGTGTCGTCGAAAGACTTCATGAAGCGGGGCACCTGCTCCCGCGGGACACCGAATGAGTCCCCGTGTGACCACGTGACCGATTGGGTCGGACGGCGTTCGGGGCGGGGCGGGCGGCGTCCCTAGGCTCACTGCCATGACTCAGGCAACCGAGACTCCCTCCCGCCCACGGCCCGCCCGGCCGGCCGCCAAGCCGCACGGGCAGTGGAAGATCGACGGCACCGAGCCGCTGAACTCCAACGAGACCCTCAAGCAGGCCGACAACGGGCTCAACGTCCGCGAGCGCATCGAGCAGGTCTATGCGCACGAGGGCTTCGACTCGATCGATCCCGACGACCTCCACGGCCGCTTCCGCTGGTGGGGCCTCTACACGCAGCGCAAGCCCGGGATCGACGGCGGCCGGACCGCGACGCTCGAGCCGCACGAGCTCGAGGACCGCTACTTCATGCTCCGCGTCAGGATCGACGGCGGCGCCCTGGACCTCGAGCAGCTGCGCGCCATCGCCGGCATCTCCCGGGACTTCGGCCGCGACACCGCCGACGTCACCGACCGGCAGAACATCCAGCTGCACTGGATCGACGTCGTCGACGTCCCCGAGATCTGGCGCCGGCTCGAAGCCGTCGGGCTGAGCACCACCGAGGCCTGCGGCGACGTCCCGCGCGTCGTCCTCGGCTCGCCCGTCGCCGGGATCGCGGCGGACGAGATCCTCGACCCGACGCCGGCCATCCGCGAGATCACCGAACGCTTCGTCGGCGACCCGGAGCTGGCCAACCTGCCGCGCAAGTTCAAATCCGCGATCACGGGCCATCCCTCGCTCGACGTCGTCCACGAGATCAACGACATCTCCCTCGTCGGCGTGCGGCACCCGGAGCTCGGCCCCGGCTACGACCTCTGGGTCGGCGGCGGACTGTCCACGAACGCCCGGCTGGCCGAGCGCCTCGGCGTGTTCGTCGCGCCGGAGCGGGCGGCCGAGGTCTGGCATGGGGTGATCCGGATCTTCCGCGACTACGGCTACCGCCGGCTGCGCAACAAGGCCAGGCTCAAGTTCCTCATGGCCGACTGGGGGCCGGAGCGCTTCCGCACGGTCCTCGAGGAGGAATACCTCGGCTACCGCCTGCCCGACGGTCCCGCCCCCGAGCCCGCGAGCGAACCCGGCGACCACGTCGGAATCCACGAGCAGAAGGACGGGCTGAACTACATCGGGGCGGCCCCGCAGGTCGGCCGCCTGTCCGGCACGCTCCTCTCCGAGCTCGCCGACCTCATGGAGAAGTACGGCTCCCGGCGCCTGCGCACCACGCCGCACCAGAAGCTCGTCGTCCTCGACGTGCCCGCCGACCGGGCGGAGGAAGCGGCGGCGGACCTCGACGCGCTCGGCCTGTCCACCCGCCCCTCGCTGTTCCGCCGCTCGGCGATCGCCTGCACCGGGATCGAGTTCTGCAAGCTCGCCATCGTCGACACCAAGGACACGGCGATCGGCGCGGTCCGGGAACTGGAGCGCCGCTTCGAAGAACGGCCCGCGGCGCGCCCACCCCGTTCCCTCAGCCTGCACGTGAACGGCTGCCCCAACTCCTGCGCGCGCATCCAGACCGCGGACATCGGCCTCAAGGGCCAGCTGTTGCCGGACGGCGACGGCGGGCAGGTCCCCGGCTTCCAGGTGCACCTGGGCGGCGGGCTCGCGTCCTCGGAGCGCGAGGAGGCCGGCCTCGGCCGCACGGTGCGCGGCCTGAAGGTCGCGGCCACGGAGCTTCCGGACTACGTCGAGCGCCTCACGCGGCGCTACGGGGAGACAGCCCAGGACGGCGAGAGCTTCGCCGCGTGGGCGCACCGCGTGGACGACGAGGAGCTGTCATGAGCGCCCGGGAACTGCTGACGGGGCGGCCCTCCGAGGCCCTTGATCGTGATCGCGCCCTCGCGGCCCGGGGCGCCGAGGTGCTCGGCTGGGACGCCCCCGCCGAAGAGGTGATCGCGTGGGTCGCCGGGCACTTCGCCACGAGCGAGGCCGCCGTCGCCTGCTCGATGGCGGACGCCGTGCTGCCGGCCCTCGTCGCCGACCGCCTGCCCGGGGTCGACGTCTTGTTCCTGGAGACGGGCTACCACTTCACCGAGACCCACGCCGCCCGCGACGAGGTGGCCGAGGCCCTGGACGTGAACATCGTCGAGGTGCTGCCGCGGCAGAGCGTCGCCGAGCAGGATGCCGAACACGGGCCCCGCCTGCACGAGCGGAACCCGGGTGAGTGCTGCCGCCTGCGCAAGATGGAACCGCTTGCGCGCGCGCTGAAGGGCTATCGCGTCTGGTTCACCGGGGTCCGGCGGGAGGAGGCCCCGACCCGGGTCGACACCCCGCTCGTGACGTGGGACGAGGCCCACGGCCTCGTCAAGGTCAACCCGCTTGCCGGGTGGAGCTTCGAGCAGCTCGTCTCCTACGCGGGGGAGCATCAGGTCCCCGTGAACCTCCTCCTGGCGCATGGATACCCGTCGATCGGCTGCGCCCCCTGCACGCGGCCCGTGGCCCCCGGCGAGGACCCGCGCTCAGGCCGCTGGGCGGGCCTGAACAAGACCGAGTGCGGCATCCACCGGTGACGGGGTCCTCCACGGCACCGGCCACGACCGCCCGGAAGCCGAGCACCGGGCACACCACACCACACCACGAGCAAGGAGCACGCCCCATGAGTGCCACGACCATTGTGGAACACCCCGCGGCCCCGGCCGCCCGGTCCGGGACACGCGACGTCCTGGACCTGCTGGAGGCCGAGTCCATCCACATCCTGCGCGAGGTCGTCGCCGAGTTCGAGCGTCCGGCGATGCTGTTCTCCGGCGGCAAGGACTCCGTCGTGATGCTGCACCTCGCGGCCAAGGCGTTCCATCCGGGGCGCATCCCCTTTCCCGTCGTCCACGTCGACACGGGCCACAACTTCCCCGAGGTGCTGGACTTCCGCGACCGCACGGTCGAGCGCCTCGGCCTGCGCCTCGTCGTCGCGAGCGTCCAGGAGTACATCGACCGCGGCGAGCTGCGCGAGCGCGCCGACGGGACGCGGAACCCGCTGCAGACCACCCCGCTCATCGACGCCATCAACGACCACCGCTTCGACGCCGTCTTCGGCGGGGCCCGGCGCGACGAGGACAAGGCCCGGGCCAAGGAGCGCATCCTGAGCCTGCGCGACGAGTTCGGCCAGTGGGACCCGCGCAACCAGCGCCCGGAGCTGTGGAACCTCTACAACGGACGCCACGCACCGGGCCGGCACGTCCGTGCCTTCCCGATCAGCAACTGGACGGAACTGGACATCTGGCGCTACATCGAGCGCGAGGGCATCGAGCTTCCGCCGCTGTACTACGCCCACGAGCGGGAGGTCTTCGAGCACGACGGGATGTGGCGCGCCGTGGGAGAGTTCAGCCGGCCGGGGGAGGGCGTGGCCGTCACGCGGCGAACCGTCCGCTACCGCACCGTCGGCGACATGTCCTGCACCGGTGCCGTGCTGTCGGAGGCCTACACCGTGTCAGACGTCGTCCACGAGGTCGCCGCCTCCACCCTGACCGAGCGTGGGGCCACGCGAGCGGACGACCGCATCTCCGAGGCGGCCATGGAAGACCGCAAGAAAGAAGGGTACTTCTAATGACGAACACCACGTTGGACACCGCCGCCACCCAGGCCCCCACCGGGGACCAGGTCTCCGGCCTGTTCCGCTTCGCCACCGCGGGCTCCGTCGACGACGGCAAGTCCACGCTCGTCGGGCGGCTGCTGCACGACGCGAAGGTCGTCCTCGCCGACCAGCTCGACGCCGTGGCCAAGGCGTCCGCCGACCGCGGCTTCGGCGGCGGCGACGGCACCCTGGACCTCGCACTGCTGACGGACGGCCTCCGCGCCGAACGCGAGCAGGGGATCACGATCGACGTGGCCTACCGCTACTTCAGCACGGGCCGCCGCTCCTTCATCCTCGCGGACTGCCCGGGCCACGTGCAGTACACCCGTAACACGGTCACGGGCGCCTCGACCGCGGATGCCGTCGTTGTCCTCGTCGACGCCCGCAAGGGCGTGCTCGAGCAGACCCGCCGCCACTTGAGCGTCACGGCACTGCTGCGCGTGCCGCACCTCGTCGTCGCCGTGAACAAGATCGACCTCGTGGACGACGGCGGAGGGCGCTTCGCGGCCATCGCCGAGGACGTCCTGCGGCTCGCCACGGCGCTGGGACTTCCGACGCCGCACGTCGTCCCGGTCTCCGCCCTCCGCGGCGACAACGTCGTCGAGCGCTCGGCGCTGACCCCCTGGTACCCCGGCCCGACCCTCCTCGAGCTGCTCGAAGGGCTGCCGACGGGCGACGCCGAAGAGGGCCTCAGCGGCGACTTCCGGCTCCCCGTCCAGCTCGTCGTCCGCCCCCAGAACGGCGTGGCTCCGGGAGTGGACCCCGCCGCCTACCACGACTACCGGGCCTATGCCGGCCAGATCGCCGCGGGCTCCGTCGCGGTCGGCGACACCGTGACCGTCGCGACGCCGGGACAGCCCCGGAGGACCACCCGCGTGACGGGCATCGAGGTCGCCGGAACGCCGCGTCCCGGCGCGTCGGCCCCGGACTCGGTCACCCTCACCTTGGCCGACGAGCTCGACGTGGCCCGGGGGGACACGATCGGGGCCGCGGGCACCCTCCCGGAGTCCGCCGGGCGCTTCGACGCGGACCTCTGCTGGCTCTCCTCGGACGCGCTCCGCCCCGGCGCCCGCGTCCTCGTCAAGCACGGCACCGCCGTCGTCCGCGCCCGGGTCACCGCCATCGCCGGCCGGGTCGACCTCGAGGACTTCACCCGGGTTCCGGCCGGGACCCTCGAACTGAACGACATCGGCCGCGTCTCGCTCCACCTCGCCTCCGAGCTTCCGCTGGAACCGTACGCGCAGCACCGGCGCACCGGCTCCTTCCTGGTGATCGATCCGCACGACGGCAACACCCTGGCGGCGGGCCTCGTCGCCTCGGCGTCTCCGCCGGCGGACGCGGGGGAGGCCGCATGAGCACCATCCGCTACACACCGGACGACGGCGACCGCCGCACGTCCCGCAGGGCCTTCCTGGCCGCGGGCGGCTCGGCGATCGGCCTGCTGGTCCTCGGCGCGGCCGCGACGACGACGATTCCCCGCCCGGGTGGGGCCGTGGCCACGGCCGCCGGCCCGGCCGAACGGCTCCGGCTCGGCTTCTTCGCGAACCTGACCCATGCCCCGGCCCTCGTGGGCACGGGCGACGGGATCTTCGCCGAGGTGCTCGGGGCCCAGGGGACCACGATCGAGGAGCACGTGTTCAACGCGGGTCCCGCCGCCGTCGAGGCACTCAACGCGGGCGCGATCGACGCGGCCTACCTCGGCCCCAACCCGGCGATCTCCGCCTACGTCTCCAGCGCCGGGACCGGCATCAGGATCCTCGCGGGGGCGGCGGCCGGCGGGGCGCAGCTCGTGGTCCGGCGGGGCCTGGACTCGCCCGAGGCGCTCCGGGGTGCGACCCTCGGCACCCCGCAGCTGGGCGGCACCCAGGACGTCGCCCTGCGCACCTGGCTCACGGAGAACGGGCTCGACGTGGACGTCCGCGGCGGCGCCGTGTCGATCACCCCGACGGGCAACGCCCAGACCTTCGAGCTGTTCCGTTCGGGCCAGCTCGACGGGGCGTGGCTTCCCGAGCCCTGGGCCTCCCGGCTCGTGCTCGAGGCGGACGCCGTCGTGCTCGTCGACGAGGCCGAGCTGTGGGACGGCAGCGAGACGGGGCAGGCCGGCCTGTTCCCGACGACGGTGCTCGCCGTGGGACAGGAGTTCGCCGCGCGCCACCCCGAGACGGTCGAGTCGCTCGTGGCCGCCCACGTGCGGGCGCTGACGTGGATCAACGGCACGTCCCGCGGGGAACTGCTCCCGATCCTCGACCGACGGCTGACGGAGACCGCGGGGGCCGGACTGGACGACGCCGTCATGGAACGCGCGCTGGACCACCTCACCTTCACCTCCGATCCCCTGAGCGGGGCCTTCCCCCGACTGCTCCAGGCGGGGGTCGACGCCGGCGTCACCGAACCGGGTGACCTCACAGGGCTGGTCGACGAGTCGGTCCTGCGTTCGGTCCTCGAACGGGGGGTGGGCGCATGAGCATCATCATCGAGTCGCTCGGCAAGGACTACGGCGCGGCTCCCGTGCTCGAGGACATCTCGACGACGATCGAGGACGGCGAGTTCGTGGCCGTCCTCGGAGCCTCGGGATGCGGCAAGTCGACCCTGCTCAACGTCATCGCCGGGCTCGAGCCGCCGAGCGCGGGCAGCGTCACCGTCCCCGAGGCCGGCGCCGCCCTGATGTTCCAGGACGCCGCCCTGCTGCCGTGGCTCACGGCCCGGGCCAACATCGAGCTGGCACTCGAGCTGCGGGGCCTCGGCCGCGCGGAGCGCCGCGAACGCGCAGAGGAGCTGCTCCGGCTCGTCCACCTGGGCGACGCGGGGGGCAAGCGCCCGCACGAGCTCTCCGGCGGCATGCGCCAACGTGCCTCGCTCGCCCGGGCGCTGGGCCAGGACCGGCCGATCCTGCTGATGGACGAGCCCTTCGCGGCCCTGGACGCCATCACGCGGGAACTACTGCACGACGAGTTGGAGCGCCTCTGGGAACTGCATCGGCGCACGGTCGTCTTCGTGACCCACAACGTGCGCGAGGCCGTCCGCCTCGGCCAGCGGATCCTGCTCCTGTCCTCCCGCCCCGGCCGCATCGCGGCCGAGTGGCGGATCGATCCCGGCGTACGGCGCGATCCTGCCGAGGCCGCTGTGCTGACCCGCACCATCACCGAACGACTGCGCGAGGAGATCCGGCAGCATGCACACTGAATCGAACACCGCCGTCCGCGACGCGGCACCGCCCCCTGCCCGGGACCACGACCCCGGGCTCGGCGAGGTCGAAGCCGGCCTGGACCGCCTCCAGACCACGCAGGAGAAGCCCCGGCGCCGCCTCGACTCCGTCCTGATCCCCCTGGGCACCGTGGCCGCGCTCCTGAGCATCTGGCAACTCGCCGCCTGGGCCGGGTCGCCGCGCGAGGACCTCTTCCCGGGACCCGTGCAGGTCCTCGGGGTCGCGGGGGAGCTCCTCGCCGACGGCCGCCTGACGGAGGCCGTCGCCACCTCGCTCAACCGCGGACTGCTCGGTTTCCTGCTGGCCCTGGCGATCGGCACGCCGGCCGGACTGCTGCTCGCCTCGTCCACGACGCTGCGCCGCGGCATCGGCCCGCTCGTCTCGGGCCTCCAGGTCCTGCCCAGCGTCGCCTGGGTCCCCGCCGCCATCATCTGGTTCGGCCTGACCGACGCGACCGTGTTCTTCGTGGTGGTCATGGGCGCGACGCCCTCGATCATCAACGGCTTCCTCTCCGGGGTGGACCACGTCCCGCCCCAGTACCGCCGGCTCGGCACGGTCCTCGGTGCGGGCCGCCTCCAGCAGCTGACCCGAATCGTGCTCCCCGCCGCCCTGCCCGGCTACCTCGCCGGCCTCAAGCAGGGGTGGGCCTTCTCGTGGCGTTCGCTCATGGCCGCCGAGATCATCGCCGTCGGCGGCAGCATCGGGTTCGGCCTCGGCTCGCTCCTGCAGCAGGGCCGGGAGCTCTCCCTCCTCGCCGTCGTCGTCGCCGCCATCCTCGCCATCCTCCTCGTCGGCATCGTCGTCGAGCTGCTCGTCTTCGGGCCGATCGAGCGCCGCCTGCTCCGCCGCCGCGGACTGACCCCGGGGAGCACCCGGTGACGCGGCGGGAACCGGAGCGTGGCCCGCACGGCGCGGCCCCGGCGCCGTCCTCCGACACCGCGGTCCACCCCCTCGCGCTGCGGCTGCGGGGCAAGGAGGTGGCCTGCGTCGGCGGAGGCCGCGTCGCCGAGCGGCGCATCGGGCAGCTGCTCGACGCGGGGGCGCTCGTGACGCTCATCGCGCCCGAGGCCACGGAGGCGCTCGCCCAGGCGGCGGCCGACGGGCGGCTGAGCTGGCTGCGCCGGCCCTACCGCCGGGGTGACCTGGCCGGCGCCTGGTTCGTCCATACCGCCACGGGCCTGCCCGCCGTCGACGCGGCCGTGTCCGAGGAGGCCGAGGAGCAGCGCACCTGGTGCGTCAACGCCTCCGACCACGAGCGCTCCAGCGCGTGGACGCCGGCCGTCGCGCGCGTCGGCGATGGCGTCACGATCGCGGTCACCGCCGGCGCGGACCCACGCCGCGCCGTCGGGCTCCGCAACGCCATCTCCCTGGCCGCCGACACGGGCCTGCTGCCCCTGCGCCGCAAGCGCACGCCCCGCGGCTCCGTGGCCCTGGTCGGCGGCGGGCCCGGCGATCCCGGGCTCATCACCGTCGCCGGACGGCGGCTCCTGGCCACGGCCGACGTCGTCGTCGCGGACCGGCTCGGCCCGCGGGAACTGCTCGAGGAGCTCGCCGCCGACGTGCGGATCATCGAGGTCGGCAAGGCCCCCGGCCACCACCTGGCCACGCAGCAGGAGATCAACGAACTACTCGTCGCCGAGGCCCGGGCGGGCCACAAGGTGGTCCGGCTCAAGGGCGGGGACCCCTACGTCCTCGGCCGCGGCGGCGAGGAGGAGGCGCATTGCCGAGCGCACGGGATCGAGGTCGAGGTCGTCCCGGGCGTGACGAGCGCCGTCTCCGTCCCGGCCGCCGCCGGCATCCCGGTCACCCATCGCGGCGTGGCCACCGGCTTCTCGATGGCCACGGGGCACGACGAGCTCGCCGAGCTCCCCGCGCGGCCGGACCACACCCTCGTCCTGCTCATGGGCGTCCGCCGCCTGGCCGACCATGCCCGGCTGCTCCGCCGCCGCGGGCTGCCGGCAGACACTCCGGTCGCCGTGATCGAGCGGGGCTGGATGCCCGGACAACGGGTCACGATCGACCGGCTCGACGCGATCGCCGAGACGGCCCGGGACGTCGGGGTCGCCAACCCCGCCGTCATCGTGGTCGGCGACGTCGTCCGTCTCAGCCCCCATGCCGCCGGGACGCCCTGCCACGCCTCCGCGCAGGCCATCCGGGCCTAAGCCACCCATCGCCCCCACGACTCCAAGGAACACCATGAGCCAGACCAACTCCACGGCCCTCCGTCCGCTCCGCGTCGCCATCATCGGCGCCGGCCCGGCGGGCGTCTACGCTGCCGACATCCTGACCAAGGCCGAGCGCGGCTTCGACCTCTCGATCGACCTGTTCGACCGCTATCCCGCACCGTACGGGCTGATCCGCTACGGGGTGGCGCCCGACCACCCGCGGATCAAGGGCATCGTCAAGGCCCTGCACAAGGTCCTGGACCGCGGCGACATCCGCTTCTTCGGCAACGTCGACTACGGCACGGACCTGCACCTCGACGACTTGCGGACCCACTACGACGCGGTGGTCTTCGCGACCGGGGCGATCCGGGACGCGGACCTGAACATCCCCGGGATCGAGCTCGAGGGCTCCTACGGGGCCGCGGACTTCGTGTCCTGGTACGACGGGCACCCGGACGTGGACCGGCACTGGCCGCTGCAGGCGCGCGAGGTCGCGGTGATCGGCAACGGCAACGTGGCCCTGGACGTGGCCCGGGTGCTCTCCAAGCACGCGGACGACCTGCTCTCCACGGAGATCCCGGCGAACGTGTACGAGGGGTTGAAGGCCTCCCCGGTCACGGACGTGCACGTCTTCGGCCGCCGCGGTCCGGCGCAGATCAAGTTCACCCCGCTGGAGCTGCGGGAACTGAGCCATTCGCGGGATGTGGACATCGTGCTCTACCCGGAGGACTTCGAGTTCGACGCGGCCTCGGACGAGGCGATCAAGACGAACAACCAGGTCAAGACCATGGTGAACACGCTCACGAACTGGCTCGTGGAAGAGCAGGACACGGGGGCCTCGCGGCGCCTGCACCTGCATTTCCTGCACAACCCGGTCGAGGTCCTGGGCGAGGACGGGCGGGTGTCCGGGCTGCGCTTCGAGCGCCAGGAGCTGGACGGCACGGGCAACGTGCGCGGTACGGGGGAGATCGTGGACTACCCGGTCCAGGCCGTGTACCGGGCGATCGGCTACTTCGGCTCCGCCGTCGACGGCGTGGGCTACGACGGTTCCACCGGGACCATCCCCAACGCGGGCGGGCGGGTCCTGGACGAATCCGGGCAGCCCGTGCCCGGGCTCTACGCCACGGGCTGGATCAAGCGCGGGCCCGTGGGCCTGATCGGCCACACCAAGGGCGACGCCCTCGAGACCATCACCCTCCTGCTCGAGGACGCCGCCTCGCTGGAACCGGCGACCGCACCCGAGGCGGAGGCCATCACGGGGCTCCTGGGCTCGCGCGGCGTCCGCTACACGACGTGGGAGGGCTGGCTGGCCCTGGACGCCCACGAGCGCGCGCTCGGCGAGGCGGCGGGCACGCTGCAGACCGAGGCAGGTCCCGTGACCCGCGAGCGCATCAAGGTGGTCCCGCGCGAGGACATGGTCGACGCCTCGACGCCGGCCGTGCGCGCTTAGCCGCGGGCCGGGCATCGGCTAGACTGGAGACCAACAGCGTCGACCCGGCCATCACCGGCGAGCTTCCGGAAGAACGGTGGGACCCCGCACGGGGTGCCGGCTACTAGAACCGGACGGGTAAGCCCGTCACAGCAGTCACGAAGCGGCGGCGCGCTCCCTGCACGGGGAGGGCGCTGGCAAGCGGGGTGGTACCGCGGGACCAGGCGACCGATCGCCCGGGACCGTCCCCGCACGGAGAACGCCCGGCATCCACCCGATGCCTCCGATCCCAGGAACGCCGCCGATGACCACGTACCCCCAGGCCTCCACCGACCCCCGCTCGAGCACGCCCGCGTCGCCGCGCTTCCCCGACATCGAGGAACGCGTGCTGAAGTACTGGGCCGAGGACGGCACCTTCCAGGCCTCGATCGACGCGCGCGGCGCCGAGGACAACGAGTTCGTCTTCTACGACGGCCCCCCGTTTGCCAACGGCCTGCCGCACTACGGCCACCTGCTGACGGGCTACGTCAAGGACCTCGTCGCCCGCTACCAGACCCAGCGCGGGCGCCGCGTCGAGCGCCGCTTCGGCTGGGACACGCACGGCCTGCCCGCCGAGCTCGAGGCCATGAAGCAGCTCGGCATGACGGACAAGCATCAGATCGAGGCCATGGGCATCGACACGTTCAACGACGCGTGCCGCTCCTCCGTCATGAAGTACGCCGGGGAGTGGCAGGAGTACGTGACCCGCCAGGCCCGCTGGGTGGACTTCGAGAACGACTACAAGACGCTCAACGTCGACTACATGGAGTCGGTCATCTGGGCGTTCAAGCAGCTGCACGAGAAGGGCCTGACCTATCAGGGCTTCCGCGTCCTGCCGTATTGCTGGAAGGACGAGACCCCGCTGTCCAACCACGAGCTGCGGATGGACGACGACGTCTACAAGGACGTCCAGGACCAGACCGTGACCGTGACGTTCCCGCTCCTCGCGGGCGAGGGGGAGCTCTCCCGGCAGCTCGCCGGCGTGCAGGCCCTCGCCTGGACCACGACGCCCTGGACCCTGCCCACCAACCAGGCCCTCGCCGTCGGACCGGACGTGCGCTACGTCGTCGTCCCCGCCGGCCCGAACGGGGTCAAGGCCTCCGCCGCCACGGGCCGCTTCCTGATCGCCGAGGACCTCCTGGGCGCCTACGCCAAGGATCTGGGGTACGACGACGGGGCTGCCGCCGCCGCCGCGGTCGAGTCGGGCCACCTGGGCGCCGAGCTCGAGGGGATCGGCTACGAGCGCCTCTGGGACACCTTCGCCGACGCCGGGAAGTACGGCACGGAGAAGGCCTGGCGGATCCTCGTCGCCGACTACGTCACGACGACGGACGGCACGGGCATCGTCCACCAGGCGCCCGCCTACGGCGAGGACGACCAGGCGGTCTGCGAGGCCAACGGGATCCCCGTGGTGCTCTCCGTCGACGAGGGAGCGCGCTTCCTGCCCGTCTTCGAGGGCGGGCCGCTCGCCGACATCGCCGGCGTGCAGGTCTTCGAGGCGAACAAGACGATCATCCGGGTGCTCAAGGACGCCGGCCGGCTGGTCCGCCAGGCCAGCTACGTGCACTCCTATCCGCACTGCTGGCGCTGCCGCAACCCCCTGATCTACCGCGCCGTGTCCTCGTGGTACGTCAAGGTGACCCAGTTCAAGGACCGCATGGTCGAGCTGAACCAGGACATCAACTGGATCCCGGGCAACGTCAAGGACGGCCAGTTCGGCAAGTGGCTCGAGAACGCGCGCGATTGGTCGATCAGCCGCAACCGCTACTGGGGCTCGCCGATCCCCGTCTGGGAATCCGACGATCCGCGTTACCCGCGCCGCGAGGTCTACGGTTCGCTCGCCGAGATCGAGGAGGCCTTCGGGACCCTGCCGCGCAACCACGCCGGCGAGGTGGACCTGCACCGCCCCTTCATCGACGACCTCGTGCGCCCGAACCCGGACGACCCCACGGGCAAATCCATGATGCGCCGCGTCGAGGACGTCCTCGACGTCTGGTTCGATTCCGGGTCGATGCCCTATGCCCAGGTGCACTACCCGATGCAGAACAAGGAGTGGTTCGACTCCCACAACCCGGCGGACTTCATCGTCGAGTACATCGGGCAGACCCGCGGCTGGTTCTACACGATGCACGTCCTCGCGACGGCGCTGTTCGACCGCCCGGCGTTCAAGAACGTCATCAGCCACGGGATCGTCCTGGGCTCGGACGGGCAGAAGATGTCCAAGTCGCTGCGCAACTACCCCGACGTCAACGAGGTCCTGGACCGCGACGGCTCCGATGCGATGCGCTGGTTCCTCATGGCCAGCCCGATCCTGCGCGGCGGCAACCTCGTGGTCACCGAGCAGGGGATCCGCGAGGGCGTGCGCCAGGTGCTGCTGCCGATGTGGAACGCGTGGCACTTCTTCACGCTCTACACGAACGCCGCCCACGGGGGAGCGGGCTACGCGGCCCGGCTCCGCTACGCCTCCGACGATCCCCTCGACGCGTACCTCCTGGCCGCTACGGGGCGCCTCGTCCGCCAGAGTACCGAGGCGATGGACGCCTACGAGATCTCCGACGCGTGCGATGCCCTGCGCCGCTACATGGACACGCTGACCAATTGGTACATCCGCCGCTCGCGGCAGCGCTTCTTCGACGAGGACACGCAGGCGTTCGACGTGCTCTACACGGCACTGGAGACGCTCACGCGCGTCGCCGCGCCGCTGCTGCCGCTCGCGAGCGAGGAGATCTGGCGCGGCCTGACGGGCGGACGCTCGGTGCACCTGGCCGATTGGCCGGACGCCGGGCTCTTCCCCCAGGACGAGGCCCTCGTGGAGCGCATGGAGCTCACGCGGCGCATCGCCTCCGTCGGCTCCTCGCTGCGCAAGGCCGCCAAGCTGCGCGTGCGCCTGCCGCTGCAGGGCCTGACCGTCGTCGCGCCGGGCGCGCGGGAGCTCGAGGGGACGTTCGCGGCCGTCGTGGCCGACGAGCTCAACCTGCGCTCCGTGACGCTCCTGGACGCCTCCGAGGCCGACGCGGGCGAGTTCGGGATCAGCCAGCGGCTCGTGGTCAACGCCCGGGCCGCCGGCCCGCGCCTGGGCCGCGACGTGCAGCTGGCGATCAAGGGGTCCAAGTCGGGCGACTGGTCGGTCGACGCCGAGGGCTCGGTGGTGTGCGGGGGCCTGGCGCTCGAGCCGCACGAGTACACCCTGGAAACGGTCGTGGCGGACGACGCCGGTGCCTCCGTCGCGGCGGCCGTGCTGCCGGGCGGGGGGTTCGTGGTGCTCGACACCGAGCTCACCCCCGAGCTCGAGGCGGAAGGCGTCGCGCGCGACGTCGTGCGCGCCATCCAGTCCGCGCGCAAGGACGCAGACCTGCGGGTGGCCGACCGGATCCGCACCGTCGTCCACGCGGACGCCGCCACCGTGGCGGCCCTGCACGCCAACGCGGCACTCGTCAAGGAGGAGACGCTGAGCGTGGGGCTCGTGCTGCACGAGTCCGCGGGCGGCGACGTGCGCGTCGAGGTCGAGACCGTCGCGGCCGCCGAGGCCGGCGGAGAGGAGCGCAAGCCGTGAGCGATGCCGACGCCTTCTCCGTCCAGAGCGTGTACGCCGAGCTGCTCTCGCGCGCCCCGGAGAACAAGATCGAACCCCGCATGGAGCCCATGCGGCGTGCCATGGAGATCCTCGGCGAGCCCAACAAGGCCTTCCCGATCATCCATGTGACCGGAACCAACGGGAAGACCTCGACGGCCAGGATCCTGGAGTCGCTCCTGCGCGCCCACGGGCTGCGCACGGGTCGCTACACGAGCCCCCACCTGGCCTCCGTCACCGAGCGGATCAGCCTCGACGGCGAACCCGTCGCCGACGCCGACTTCGTCCGGATCTGGGACGAGATCCGCCCGTACCTGCTCATCGTGGACGAGGAGCTCGAGGCGCGCGGCGAGAACCGGCTGACCTACTTCGAGGCCGTCACGGTCCTGGGCTTCGCGGTGTTCGCCGACGCGCCCGTGGACGTCGCCGTCATCGAGGTGGGCCTCGGCGGCATCACCGACGCCACGAACGTGGGGGACGGGCAGGTCGCCGTCGTCACGCCGATCTCGCTCGACCACACGGATCTGCTCGGCGACACGGTCGAGGACATCGCCTGGGAGAAGTCCGGGATCATCAAGCCCGGAGGATTCCTGGTCAGCGCCGCGCAGCCGGCCGCGGCCGCGCAGGTCCTCCTCGACGCCGCCCGCGGGAAGGACGTCCCGTTCCGCTTCGAGGGCGTCGAATTCGGCGTCGAGGAGCGGACGCTCGCCGTCGGCGGCCAGTCCCTGCGGCTGCGGGGCATCGCGGGGCGCTACGACGAGCTGCTGCTGCCCCTGCACGGAGCCCACCAGGCCCAGAACGCGGCCGTCGCGGTCGCCGCGCTCGAGGCGTTCCTCGGCGGCGGCGAGCGCGAGCTGAACGCGGAGCTGCTCCGGGAGGGCCTCGCCGAGGCGGCGAGCCCGGGCCGCCTCGAGGTCGTCCGTTCGGCGCCGACCGTGCTGGTGGACGCCGCGCACAACCCGGACGGCGTCCGGGTCAGCGCCGAGGCCGTCAAGGAGGCCTTCGGCTTCACGGCCCTCGCCCTCGTCGTCGGGATCCTCGCGGAGAAGGACGCGCCGGCGATGCTCGCGGAGCTGCGGGAGCAGTACGGAGACCTGGTCCAGGACCTGTGCCTGACCCAGTCGACGTCGCCCCGGGCCGTCCCGGCCGGCGAGCTCGGGCGCTTGGCGCTCGAGGCCGGATGGCCCGAATCGGACCTGCACATCACGGAAAAGCTCGACGACGCCCTGGAATGGGCGGTGGGCCGGGCCGAGGCCGGCGGCGACTTCGGGGGCGGCGTGCTCGTCACCGGATCGATCACCGTCGTCGCCGAGGCGCGGACGCTGCTGGGAAGGTAGGACCATGGCACGACTCACCAAGGCGCAGCGCGAGTGGCGGCCCGGCATGAAGAAGCCCCGCCGCTCCGTGCGCACCCTCTTCGCCTCCACGGTGCTGACCCTGGAGGCCTTTGTGGTCCTCTTCGCGACGCTCGGCGTGTTCGGGCTGCACCGCGGGGCCGTCTCCGCCTGGCTGATCTGGGGGATCGGGCTCGGTCTGGCGCTGTTGTGCCTGGCCACGTGCGCGTTCCTCGGCCGCCCGTTCGGCTACTGGATCGGCTGGGGCATCCAGGTGCTGCTGGTCGGCGCGGGATTCATCGATCCGTACATGTTCATCGTCGGGGCGCTCTTCGCGGCCGCCTGGTGGTACGCCGTGACCAAGGGCGGGGCGATCGATGCGGAGAACGCCGAGCGCGACCGTGCGCAGGCCCGCTGGGAAGCGGAGCACCCGGAGGCCGGCTCCGACTAGACTGGCCGGAGGAAACCCGACCCCCACCTCAAAGGAGCACGCCCATGTCCGTTGAACGGACCCTTGTCCTGGTCAAGCCCGACGGCGTCGAGCGCCAGCTCACCGGAACGATCCTCGCCCGCGTCGAGGCCAAGGGCTACCGGCTCGCGGCCCTCAAGCAGGTCCAGGCCACCCGGGAGCTGCTCGAGCGCCACTACGAGGAGCACGTCGGCAAGCCCTTCTACGAGCCCCTCGTCGAGTTCATGCTCTCGGGCCCCGTCGTCGCCGCCGTCTTCGAGGGCCACCGCGTCATCGAGGGCTTCCGCTCCCTGGCCGGGACGACCGATCCGACGACGGCCGCCCCGGGGACCATCCGCGGCGACTTCGGCCGCGACTGGGGCCTGAAGGTGCAGCAGAACCTCGTCCACGGCTCGGACTCGGTGGAGTCCGCGGAACGCGAGATCGGCATCTGGTTCGCCTGAGCGTCGCCGCCCCGCTCCGCGCGGGGACCGGTCACGGTACGACGGCGGCCGGCCACCCTCCACGGGTGGCCGGCCGCCGTCGTCGTTGTGCGCTCGGGCGTGGACCGGGGTCCGCGTTGCCTCAGCCGAGGAACATGTTCATAAAGCGGAAGAAGATCGACGCGGCGCACGCCACGATCACGAGCGCCGTGGCCACGCCGGGCCAGCCGGCCGCGGCACGGCGCAGCCACGCGGGCGCGGGGAGCACGCCGTGCAGGATGTTCCGGGCCGTCGTGTAGATGAAAAGCGGGATCACCATGAGCCAGACGACGATGCAGTAGAGGCACAGGACGTTGATCTCGAACAGCGCCTGGTACCAGAGCCATCCGATGAACGCCGCGGCCAGCGTGATCCCGGTCTGGACGCCGATCCAATACCAGCGGGGGAAACGGGCGCCTGCCGCGAGCGAGACGCCGATCGTCAGGACCACGGCGAAGCCGACGACCCCGATGAAGGGGTTCGGGAAGCCGAACAGGGCGGCCTGCCAGGTCTGCATGACCGTGCCGCAGGAGACCCAGGGGTTGAGGTCGCAACTCGTCACGTGTGAGGCGTCGCGGTAGAGCTCGAGGCGCTCCAGCACGAGGATCACGGACGCGATCCAGGCCACGGCGGCCGTGGCCGCGAGGATGACGCCGAAGGCCTGGTCCCGGGCGAAGCGTGGAAGTTCCGTCGTGGTCAAGCGTCTGGCTCCTCGCTCGCGGGCGCCGGAGGACCCCGGCGCGTTCGCCTCCAGTGTATCGACGCCGCGCGTGCCCGGGTCCCGCCGTGCGGGGCCCCGTGTGAGATAATGGCCGTGGCCGTCCGTGGATCCACAGTCCAGGGCCGGCCCAGCGACAGGCTTCCAGGCCCGCGGGCGATGCATCGGACCGGCGTGAAGACACGACGCCCCTCTCGAATACCGCCGACGGCCGCCGCAACGGAAAGCGGCTTGCCGGGAAAAGCGCCGCTGGTCCAACGGGACGTCCGCACCCCATACGTGGTGGGTGCCCCCCGGTGGATAGCATCCTGACTTCCGGCGCGCGGAGGCCCTTCAGGCCCCGCCGCCGAACTGAGCGCCCGGCGGGCCCACTGTGGGGGTCGGCCGGGTAGGAGCATGACCCATGGATTCATTGACGACCCCGTCGACCGAGAATACGCCCGAAGCAGAGGGCGGATTCCCGGAACAGGCCGCCCCCGCGGCGGAACCGAAGAAGGCGGTGCGCCGTAGGAAGCCCGCCGCCAAGACCGCGGCCGCCTCCGCCGCGGAAGAGGGCGAGACGGCCCCCGGTGTCGCGGCGGCCGAGGCCCCCGCATCGTCGGAGGCCTCCACCGCCGAGGCGCCGGCCGAGGCTCCCGCGAAGGCCACGCGGCGGCGCAGCAGCACCGCGGCGAAGACCACCACCAAGACCGCCGCCGCGAAGTCCACCCCGGCGAAGAAGACCGCCGCCACCCAGGCCACCGCAGCGAAGAAGACCGCCACCGGGGCCGAGGCGTCTGTCGAGGCCGATCCGGTCGCGGCCATCGAGCCCGCCCTGGCGTCCGGGGATGGCGTCTCCGACCAGCTGGAAGAACCCGCGGCGAAGGCTCCGCGCAAGCGCGCCCCGCGCAAGTCCGCCGTCACGGTGCCCGACGAGGCACCCGCCCCCGAGGTGCCCGCAGATGGTGCTGCCGAGGGGGACGCGCCCACCGAAGCGGCCCCTGCCCGGAAGGCTCCGCGCAAGCGCACGCCGCGCAAGGCCACCGCGGCGGCGCAGGGCGACGACACCGGCGCGGAAGCCCCGGACGACGCGGCGGCCGCGCAGGAGGCAGCCGCGGTCCAGCCGCCGGCCTCCCCGGCCGCGGACGAGGCACCCGGGGCCGGCACCGGCGTCGTGCCCGGCTCCTCCGATGCGACCACCGAGGACACCGAGGGCGGGCCGGCCGCGGATCCCTTCACCATCCCGGCCTCGCCCGTGTCCCTGCTCTTCCACGCCCCGGACCTGACCGCCGTCCCGGCGCCGGCCGCCGTCGTCGAGGACGAGGAGGACGATGACGCGGATTCCGGCGAGGAGGGCGCGGGACGCCGCCGCCGCGGCCGCCGCACCCGGCGCACCCGCGGGGGAGCGTCCGAGGAGGCCGCCGCCAACGGCCCGGCCGGGGAAGAGGAGGGCGTCGTCTCCCGCCGCCGGCGCCGCCGCCGCCGCGGAGACGCCGACCTGGAGCTCACGGGCGGCCAGGACGACGACCCGCCCAACACGGTCACCCGGGTCCGCGGCCCGCGGCAGGCCGCCGAGCCGGCGCCGTCGAACAAGGTCATGGGCGTCAAGGGCTCCACGCGCCTCGAGGCCAAGCGCCAGCGCCGCCGCGAGTCCCGCGAGTCGGGCCGACGCAGGCACGTCATCACCGAGGCCGAGTTCCTGGCCCGGCGCGAGTCCGTCGACCGCCAGATGGTCGTGCGCCAGCGCGAGGACCGCATCCAGATCGGCGTCCTCGAGGACGGCATCCTCGCCGAGCACTTCGTCTCCAAGACGCAGCAGGACTCGCTCATCGGCAACGTCTACGTCGGCAAGGTGCAGAACGTGCTGCCGTCCATGGAGGCCGCGTTCATCGACATCGGCCGCGGCCGCAACGCCGTGCTGTACGCCGGCGAGGTCAATTGGGACGTCGCGGGCCTCGACGGGCAGCCGCGGAAGATCGAGCACGCCCTCAAGTCCGGCGATTCCGTGCTCGTCCAGGTCACCAAGGACCCCGTGGGCCACAAGGGCGCCCGTCTGACGAGCCAGATCTCGCTGCCCGGACGCTACCTCGTCTACGTGCCCGGCGGCTCCATGACGGGCATCTCCCGCAAGCTGCCCGACGTCGAGCGCAACCGCCTGAAGAAGATCCTCAAGGACCACTTGCCGCAGAACGCCGGCGTCATCGTGCGCACGGCCGCGGAGGGGGCCTCCGAAGAGGAGCTCATGAACGACATCAACCGGCTCCGCGCCCTCTGGGAGGAGATCGAGCGGAAGTCGACCTCGACGAAGACCACGCCGCCCGAGCTGCTCTACGGAGAGCCGGACCTGACCATCAAGGTCGTCCGCGACGTCTTCAACGAGGACTTCTCCAAGCTCGTGGTCTCCGGCGAGGAGGCCTGGGACACCATCGAGGCCTACGTCACCTACGTCGCCCCGGACCTGCTGGGCCGGCTCGAGAAGTGGGAGGCGGAGGAGGACATCTTCGCGGCCAACCGCATCGACGAGCAGATCCACAAGGCGCTGGACCGCAAGGTGTTCCTGCCCTCGGGCGGCTCGCTCGTGATCGACCGCACGGAGGCCATGACGGTCGTCGATGTGAACACGGGCAAGTTCACCGGCTCCGGGGGCAACCTCGAGGAGACGGTCACCAAGAACAACCTCGAGGCCGCCGAGGAGATCGTCCGCCAGCTGCGCCTGCGCGACATCGGCGGGATCATCGTCATCGACTTCATCGACATGGTCCTGGAAGCCAACCGCGACCTGGTGCTGCGCCGCCTCGTCGAGTGCCTCGGCCGCGACCGCACCAAGCACCAGGTCGCCGAGGTCACGTCGCTGGGGCTCGTGCAGATGACGCGCAAGCGGATGGGCACCGGGCTGCTCGAGGTCTTCAGCGAGAACTGCGAGGCGTGCAACGGCCGCGGCGTCGTGACCCACGAGGAGCCCGTCGAGCACCGGCGTTCCTACACTGCCTCCGGCGAGCAGCAGTCCGGATCCCGGAACGACCGCAACGACCGCTCCGGCCGGTCCTCGCGCCGCCGCAAGGGCGGGAAGGACCAGGACGCGCCGGAGCAGCCCGTCGAGGCCCAGCGTCCGGCGGAGGACCCCGAGCGCGAGGCGAAGGCGAGCGCCGCCCGGGCCGCCTTCGCGACCATTGCCGCCGCAGCGCACGCGGCCCATGAACACGAGCACGACGCCGGGGCGCGCCCGGAGGCCGCCACGGAGGGGGCCACGGGTGGATCCGCTCCGGCGGACGGCGCCGCGTCCGGCGACGCCGAGGCCGAGGCCGGGCAGGCCGGGACCGGCGGACGCCGTGGCCGCCGACGCCGTGGCCGCGCCGGTTCGCCGGTGACGACGACGGGAGGCGCGGCAGATGCGCCCGCCGGCGACGAGGCGCCTGCCGACGCCGCGGAGCGGCCGGACACGACCCCGGTGCAGGCCGGGGAGGCGCTCGCCGCGCCCGCCGCGCCCACCGCGGCCGCGTCGGTCTCCGAGACCAGCGTGCCGGCTCCCGAGGAGGCGGCCGAGCAGGTCGTCACGATTGCCGGAGAGGCCGTGCGGCTTCCCCGGGCCAGGCGCAGCCGCCGGGCCACCGCACCCGTCCAGGCCCCCGAGCTGACCCTCGAGTCGCTCTCCGAGGTGCTCGGCGCTCTCGCGCCGGACAGCGGTGACGGGGACGCGGGCCGGACCGCGGACGCGGCCTCGGCGACCACGCCCGGACGGGAGCCCGCCGGCGCGGTCGAGTCGACCGACGTCGTCGAGGAGAGCGGCGTCGTCGCGGCGGCCGACGCCGCCGCCGAGGCTGCCCCGGGCCGGGCCACGCAGCCGGAGTCCGTGGCCGTGCAGGAGGCGGCGCAGCCGGAAGCCCCTGCCCCGCGCCGGCCGCGCCGGACCCGTTCCGCCCGATCCGCGCAGGGCTCGGCCCACGAGCCGATCGAGCGTGGCGTGGCCGCCGCGCCGGCCTCGGGAGGCTCGACGCACACGGCGGCGCTCCCCGGGGACACGGCGGCGCGTGCCGCGGCTCCTGCCGAGGCGCCCGTTGTGCTCGGCGTCGGCGTGCCGGCGTCGGAGCTGTAGCGCCGAAGGTCTTGACGACTCGCCGGGGCAGGATGTATTTGCCCCGGCGGGGCCGACTAGCGTAATCTAGATCTTCGGTGCGAACGCCGCTCATCGGAACTTTCCGCTCGGCGTGACAGCACGGCGCAACCCCAGGCATCCATCCCGGAGACCCTGATGCGCAGTTAGAGATATCAATGTCGAGAGAAGTGAGTTCCAAAGTGGTGTACGCGATTGTCCGCGCTGGCGGCCGCCAGGAGAAGGTTTCCGTCGGAGACCTTGTGACCCTTGACCGCGTTCCGGTGGCAGCTGGCGGCACCATTGAGCTTCCCGCGCTGCTGCTGGTCGACGGAGACAAGGTGACCTCCGCAGCCCAGGACCTGGCCAAGGTGACCGTGACCGCCGAGGTCGTCGAGAACCTCCGCGGTCCGAAGATCGTCATCCAGAAGTACAAGAACAAGACCGGCTACAAGAAGCGCCAGGGCTTCCGCTCCGCGCTGACGAAGGTCAAGGTCACCTCCATCGCCTAGGGCGCCGGAGACCAGCAACCCCCGATTTGAAGGTAGGCACATTCAATGGCACATAAGAAGGGTGCGAGCTCCACTCGCAACGGCCGCGACTCCAACGCCCAGTACCTCGGCGTGAAGCGCTTCGGCGGCCAGGTCGTCTCCGCCGGCGAGATCATCGTCCGCCAGCGCGGAACCCACTTCCACCCGGGCGCCAATGTCGGCCGCGGTGGCGACGACACGCTGTTCGCCCTCGCCGCGGGAGCCGTCGAGTTCGGCACCCGTCGCGGGCGCCGCGTCGTCAACATCGTCTCCGCCGACTAGTCGGACCGGACGAGACAGAGCTTTACTAGACTGGAGGGCGGGCCGTTCGGCCCGCCCTCCAGTCGCATTCCAGCGGCGCGCAGCTTCGCGCCGGCCTGCACGACCAGCAGCACACAGAGGAGTCCAGCCGTGGCAGCGTTCATCGACCGCGTCGTCCTTCACGTTTCCGGAGGAACCGGCGGCCACGGCTGCGTGTCCATCAAGCGTGAGAAGTTCAAGCCGCTCGGCGGCCCCGACGGCGGCAACGGCGGCAACGGGGGAGACGTGGTGCTCCGCGTCGACCACCAGGCCACGACCCTGCTGGACTACCACCACCTGCCGCACCGCCACGCCGGCAACGGCGAGGGCGGCAAGGGCGACAACCGCCCCGGCAAGCACGGCCAGTCGCTCGTCCTGCCCGTCCCGGACGGGACCGTGGTCAAGGACCGCGAGGGGAACATCCTCGCGGACCTGATGGGCGAGGGCGCCGAGTTCACCGCCGCCGCCGGGGGGCAGGGCGGGCTCGGCAACGCCGCGCTCGCCTCCGCCAAGCGCAAGGCCCCCGGCTTCGCCCTGCTCGGCCTTCCCGGCTCCGCGCGGGACATCGTCCTCGAGCTGAAGACCGTCGCCGACATCGCCCTCGTGGGCTACCCCTCCGCCGGCAAGTCCAGCCTCATCGCGGCGATGTCCGCCGCCCGCCCCAAGATCGCCGACTACCCGTTCACGACCCTCGTGCCGAACCTGGGCGTCGTCCAAGCCGGCGAGGTCCGTTTCACCGTCGCCGACGTGCCCGGACTCATCCCCGGCGCGAGCGAAGGGCGCGGCCTGGGCCTGGAGTTCCTGCGCCACGTCGAGCGCTGTGCGGCGCTCGTGCACGTCCTCGACTGCGGCACCCTGGAATCGGACCGCGACCCACTCTCCGACCTCGCGGTCATCGAGGCCGAGCTCGCCGCCTACGCGGTTGATTCCGGCTTCTCCGACGGCGATGCCGTCCCCCTGAACGAACGCCCCCGGCTCATCGCGCTGAACAAGGTCGACATGCCCGACGGCGAGGACATGGCGAAGTTCGTCCGCCCGGAACTCGAGCAGCGCGGCTACCGCGTCTTCGAGGTCTCGGCCCTGAACCGGGAGGGACTCCGCGAGCTCACGTTCGCCATGGCCGGCCTCGTCGACGAGGCGCGGGCGCACCGCGAGGCCACGCCCGCCCCCGCCCCCGTCCAGGTCCTGCGCCCCCGCGGCGTCGACGCCCGCGGATTCTCGATCCGCCGGGAGGAGCGCAACCTCGAGCCGCTCTTCCGCGTGCTCGGCGAGAAGCCCGTGCGCTGGGTCATGCAGACCGACTTCACCAACGACGAGGCCGTCGGCTACCTCGCCGACCGGCTCGCGAAGCTCGGCGTCGAGGACGAGTTGTTCAAGATGGGCGCCACGCCCGGCGACGCCGTCGTCATCGGCGACGACTCCACCGGCGTCGTCTTCGACTGGGAGCCCACCATGGCCGCCGGGGCGGAACTGCTCGGCTCCCGGCGCGGACAGGACGTCCGCCTCGAGGAGACCAACCGGCCCACACGCGGGCAGAAGCGCCAGGAACAGCAGGAACGCCGCGACGCCAAGGCCGCGGCCCGCGCCGAGCTCGAGGCCGAGCGCAAGGCCGGCATCTGGACCGAGTCGGTGAACTACAAGCACCGCGCGCCGGGGGACGACGACTGAGCATGCGCCAGAACCGCAAGGCCTCCTCCATCCTCCGGCGGTCCCACCTGCCGCAGGCACGCCGGCTCGTCGTCAAGGTCGGCTCCTCGTCGCTGACCACGGTCACGGGCGGCATCTCCGAGCCCGCGCTCGCGGAGCTCGTGGACCGCCTCGCCACCGTGCGCAACGCCGGTACCGAGCTCATCCTCGTCTCCTCCGGCGCGATCGCGGCCGGGCTCGCGCCGCTGGGGCTCGAACGCCGCCCCCGTGACCTCGCCACGCAGCAGGCCGCAGCCGGCGTCGGCCAGGGCCTGCTCATGGCCCGGTACACGCAGGCCTTCGGCGCCCACGGCGTGACGGTCGGGCAGGTCCTGCTCACGGCGGACGACCTGATCCGGCGCCAGCAGTACGCCAACGCGTTCCGCGCCCTTGCACGGCTCCTCGCCCTCGGCGTCGTGCCGATCGTCAACGAGAACGACACGGTGGCGACGCACGAGATCCGCTTCGGGGACAACGACCGCCTCGCCGCCCTCGTCGCGCACCTCGTCAAGGCCGACGCCCTCGTCCTGCTCTCCGACGTCGACGCCCTCTACGACGGCCCGCCCGCCGAGGGCGCCACCCGCATCCCGCACGTCGGCCGGGCCGAGGACCTCGAGGGCATCCGGATCGGCAGCACCGGCGCGGCCGGCGTCGGCACGGGCGGCATGGCCACCAAGGTCCAGGCCGCGACCATCGCCGCCGAATCCGGGATTCCCGCCCTCGTCACCTCGACCTCCAACGCGGCCCGGGCCCTGGCCGGGGAGGACGTGGGAACCTGGTTCGCCTCCCGTGGTACCCGGCGCCCCGCACGCCTGCTCTGGCTCGCCCACCTGGCCAGCACGCAGGGCCGCCTCGTCCTCGACGACGGCGCCGTCGCCGCCGTCGCGACGGGGTCCAAGTCCCTCCTGCCCGCCGGGATCACGGGCGTCGAGGGGGACTTCGAGGCCGGCGACGCCGTCGAGATCGCGGATCGTACCGGCCACGTCCTGGCGCGCGGCCTCGTGAACTATTCCTCGGGGGAGCTGCCCGAGATGCTGGGGCGGGGCACACGGGAGCTCGCGCGATCGCTCGGCGCGCATTTCGAGCGCGTCGTCGTCCACGTCGACGACCTCGTGCTCGTCTAGCGTCGCCCCGGTACCGGTCGCGGTCACCACCCGTGCGGGCTTCACGAAGCTGGGAGGACGCCCGCGGCGTCGCTAAGCTGGGTCCATGAGCCACACCGTTCCCGAAGCCGTGCCCGCACAGGACCCCGCCGTCCACGACGCGACGGAGGCCTCGCCGTCGTCCTCGCTGCCGGAGCCCGCGAGGGAGCGAGCCACCGCGGCCGAGGAGATCGGGCGCCGCGCCGACCGCGCCCGCACCGCATCGCGAGTCCTGGCGCGCGCCAACCGGGACTGGAAGGACCGCGGACTCGCGGCCATCGCCCGCGAGCTCGACGCCCGGCGCGCCGCGGTGCTCGCCGCCAACGCGAAGGACGTGGCCCGCGAACGCGAGGCCGGCACCGCCGACGCCCTGCTCGACCGGCTGCGGCTCGACGACGCCCGCGTCGACGGCCTGATCGCCGCGCTCGGGGAACTGGAGGGCCTGCCCGACCCCGTCGGATCCGTCCTGCGGGGGCAGACCCTGCCCAACGGCCTCAGGCTGCGCCAGGTCCACGTCCCCATGGGCGTCGTCGGCGCCATCTACGAGGCCCGGCCCAACGTCACGGTCGACATCGCCGGCCTCGCCCTCAAGAGCGGCAACGCCGTGCTGCTGCGCGGCGGCTCGGCCGCCGCCGAGACCAACCTCGCCCTCCTGCACCTCATCCGCGACGCGCTGCGCTCGGCCGGGCTGCCCGAGGACGCGGTGCAGAGCGTCGACGACTACGGGCGCGAGGGGGCCACCGTGCTCATGGCGGCCCGCGGCAAGGTCGACGTCCTGATTCCCCGCGGGGGGCGCTCCCTCATCCAGTCCGTCGTGCGCAATGCGACCGTGCCCGTCATCGAGACGGGCGAGGGCAACGTGCACATCTACCTCGACGCGTCCGCCGACGCCGAGGCGGCCGTCCCGATCCTGCTCAACGCCAAGACCCAGCGGCCCTCGGTCTGCAATACCGTCGAGACGCTCCTGATCCACCGCGACGCGGGGGCGGGGCGCGCCGTGCTCGAGGCGCTCGCGGGGACCGGCGTGCGGCTCCACGTCGACGAACGCGCCGCGGCCCTCGTACCGGAGCTGGCCACCGTGCCCGCGACGGAGGAGGACTGGGGCTCCGAGTACATGAACCTGGACCTCGCGGTCGCCGTCGTCGACGGCCTGGACGAGGCCATGGAGCACATCAGGCGCTGGTCCACGGGCCACACCGAGGCGATCCTCACCAACGACCTCGCCAACGCCGAGCGCTTCATCCGCGAGGTCGACTCCGCGGCCGTCATCGTCAATGCGTCCACGCGTTTCACCGACGGCGGCCAGCTCGGACTCGGCGCGGAGATCGGCATCTCGACGCAGAAGATGCACGCACGCGGCCCCATGGGACTGCGCGAGCTGACCACGACCAAGTGGATCGTGCAGGGCGACGGCCACGTCCGTTCGTAGAGCACCAGCAACATGGGTAACATAGGGGGGAGCAAAGCAACTGCCCCTCCTCCGGACGCGAGCCGGGCCCGGGGCGCGCATCTTGAGTCCTAGGGAGAGACATGCTGAACCAGTACGTGGGAGCGGCCGTGGCCGCAACGGAGCACGCCGCCGAGAGCGCAGCCAACCAGGCCCTCCTGGTCGGCGGTTCGATCTTCGCCGTCTTCCTGGTGCTGCTGCTCATCACCGTCTCCTTCACCAACGTCGGCCGGCGGCACGAGGCCCACGCGGAGGTCGCCGACACCCACCGCCAGCACACCAACAAGCACGGCCATCACTGATTCCGCCGCAGCGGGCACGGCCACGAGGCCGGTCCGCCTGGGGGTGATGGGCGGCACGTTCGATCCCATCCACCACGGCCACCTCGTCGCCGCCAGCGAGGTGGCGGCCGAGTTCGGCCTGGACGAGGTCGTGTTCGTCCCCACTGGCCGGCCCTGGCAGAAGTCCGACCGCCGCGTCTCGGCGTCCGAGGACCGCTACCTCATGACCGTCGTCGCCACCGCCTCGAACCCGCGCTTCACCGTGAGCCGGGTCGACATCGACCGCCCGGGGCCGACCTACACGATCGACACGCTGCGCGACCTGCGGCGCCAGCGACCGGACGCGGAGCTGTTCTTCATCACGGGCGCGGACGCGCTCGAGCAGATCATGTCCTGGAAGGACATCGACGAGTTGTGGAGCCTGGCCCACTTCGTCGGCGTGACGAGGCCCGGCCACGAGCTGCCCGACCTGGGCCGCCAGGACATCAGCCTCCTGGAGGTCCCGGCGATGGCCATCTCGTCGACGGACTGCCGTGAACGCGTCCGCAGCCACAAGCCCGTCTGGTACCTGGTGCCGGACGGCGTGGTGCAGTACATCGCCAAGCACCAGCTATACAACGACGACGGCGGCGCCGACGGCGCCTGATCCGGGAGAGAGACGGCATGAGCGACGAGGACGGGTCCGCCCTGAGCAGGAGGGCTCTGCGCGAGAAGCGCAGGGCCGCCCAGGCGGATGCCAGCGGTCTGCCGGTCGAGCCCCCCGCGGCCGGGGCCGCGGAGGCCGCACGTCCGGCCGCGCCCGGTCCCGCGGCGCCCGTGGAGTCCGAAGAGGAGACCGCGCGGCGGGTCGCGCGGGCCAACCGGAGCCGTCGCGCGGCCCCCGGCCCCGTCGACGCCGTCCCGGAGCGCTCCGAGCGCACGTCCCTGCAGCGGGCACGCGACCGGGAGGCCCTGCGCCGGCAGCGCTCGCTCGCGTCCTATGCCCCGGAACCCGTCTCCCCGGGAGACGATCCGTCCCCGATGACCCGACGCGAACTGCGCCTGCGGGCCCTGGCCGCCGCGCGCGCCGCGATGCAGGAGCCGGGGACCGCGGTCGGCGGCACGGGCCCGGCGACGCAGGACGACGACGGGGCCACGCCGGCGGATCCCGGCGGGGGTCCGGCCGGGGGTGCTTCGGATGACGCCGGCGCCGCGCCGGTCGGCGAGGGGCAGATGAGCGTCGAGGAGGCCCTCGCGGCGCGGCGCGCCGCGGCCGTGGGCGACGGCGCCGAGGGACCCGCGGCCTCGGAGACGGGCCTCATCGACCTCGAGGTCCTGGCCCGGCAGCGGGAGCATGCCGCCCGCGCCGCCATCATCAATCGGAGGGTCGCCGAACGCCGCAGGCTCGAGGCCGCGAACTCCCAGCGGCTGGAGCAGGTGCGCTCCGATCCGTTCACCGGCGCCATGAACCAGCTGCGGGACGCGCGGGCCGAGCGCGAGCTCGCGAACACGGGCGTCCACGGGCCGCTGACCAGCGGCGTCAGCATCGAGCTGCCACGGGCCGCCATGGCGGACGCGCGGAGGCTCGACGCCGACCGTTCCGCCACCACGGGGCACGGCACCGGGGCGGAGGCCGACGCGGTGGAGGGCGGCGCCGTCGTTCCCGGACGGCCGACGGCGGACGCCGATACGCCCCGCGTGGTCCCGGCCTCCGAGCAGGACGCGGCCCCGGTCCAGGCCAGGTCCGCCCAGGGGCTCGAGCCGCTCGACTACCTCACCGCCGGCGGGCGCCGCGCCAACCGCGTGCTCCTGCTCTCCGTCGCCGCCTTGGCGCTCGGAGCCGCGACCTTCCTCGCGGGACTCGTCCTGTTCATCAATTCCCTCTAAACCCACACCCGGCGCCCGACGCGCGGGGCCCAAGGAGAAAAGTGCCCATCAACGACCATTCCCTGGACATCATCCAGACGGCCGCGGCCGCCGCGGTGGACAAGCTCGCGGAGAACCTCGTCGCGCTCGACGTCAGCGAGCGCCTCGGCATCACCGACGCGTTCCTCATCGCCTCGGCCTCGAGCGAGCGGCAGGTCAACGCCATCGTCGACGGCATCGAGGACGCGCTGAACACCCGCCTGGACCTGAATCCCGTGCGCCGCGAGGGCAGGGGAGAGGGCCGCTGGGTCCTTCTCGACTACCTCGACGTGGTCATCCACGTCCAGCACAACGAGGACCGCGTCTTCTACGCCCTGGAGCGTCTGTGGAGCGACTGCCCCGTCATCCCGCTTCCCGCCCAGCAGACCGCCGCGGAGGGTACCGCCGACGCGGGCTGAATCCCGCCGTCGGCGGATTTGCGCGCCGGAAACGGCATGTCCTATGATGGATGAGTTGTCCAGCGGTCCGCCGCGGGACGCCCTTCCGGGGGTATGGCGCAGTTGGTAGCGCGTCTGCATGGCATGCAGAAGGTCAGGGGTTCGAATCCCCTTACCTCCACGGATGCGAGTATTTTGGGCAAGGCCCCGTCTTCGGACGGGGCCTTGCTGCTTCCCACGGGGTCCCTGCTTCCGAAGGAGTCCCGGGCGCCGGAGTCCGACGCGCGGGCGGGCGGCGCACGGATCACGGTCCTTCGGCGCGTCGGGACGGGCCTAAGCTGGTGGGCATGACTGATGCGTCGCCTGCCTGCCCCGAGTGCGCGGGGCACTACGCCTACGAAACCGGTGCGCTCTGGGCCTGCCCCGAATGCGGCCACGAGTGGAGCCAGGAAGCGGGGCCGGAGGCCGAGGAGGAGCGGGTCATCCGCGACGCCGTCGGCAACGTGCTCGCCGACGGGGACACCGTGACGGTCGTGAAGGACCTCAAGGTCAAGGGAGCCGCCGGGCCCATCAAGGTGGGGACCAAGGTCAAGAACATCCGCCTCGTCGACGGCGTGGGCGACCACGACATCGACTGCAAGGTCGACGGCTTCGGGCCCCTGCAGCTGAAGTCGAGCGTCGTCAAGAAGATCTGAGCGTCGTCCGCGCCATCGCCGGACCATCAGGGCCGGGCATCACCACGATGCCCGGCCCTTTTTGATGGGTGCCACACCCTTCACAGAAGCAGTCACGCCGCTTACTCTGAAAGGGTCACTTCGCATCCGGATCGTGCCGGCCCTCCGCCGGCCCGCCGGATGCCCACCTTCAGGCCCCGTGCAACGTCGCCCGGGGCCCTGATCACGAGCGGGGATCATGAACGAACACCAGGCAATCAGGCGCCGCCTGCGCGCGGCCGCGGGCGGGATGCTCGCGGCCGGCTTCATCGCCGCCGCCCTGTCGTCACCGGCCGGGGCCGCCCCGGCCGCCGCGGAGGCCGAGGCCTCGTCGACGCCGGTCGGGCGCGCAGTCGAGGCCGGGGACTACCTCGTCCGGCTGGCCGACGACGCGGTCGCCGCCTACGACGGGGGAGTCGCCGGGCTGGGCTCGACCCGCCCCGCGGACGGCGCGAGGCTCGACCTCCGCCAAGACGGCGTCAAGCGCTACCAGGACCACCTCCTGTCCGCGCAACGCGGGCTGCGCCGGGCGGTCAAGCTCGGCGAGGACCGCGTCTACGACGAGTACACCGTGGTCGAGAACGGCTTCGCGGCGCGGCTGACCGCCGAGCAGGTGCGGGCCCTGGCGTCCGATCCGCGGGTCGAGGCAGTGGAACCGGCCGAGATGCTGGAACTGCAGGGATCGACGACCGAGTTCCTGGGCCTTGGCGCCGATGCGGACGGCACCGGAGGCGTCTGGGACGCGCTGGGCGGGACCGAGGCGGCGGGCGAGGGCATCGTCGTCGGCATCGTCGACAGCGGGATCGCGCCGGAGAACCCGTCCTTCGCGGGCGAGCCGCTCGGGACCGAAGCCACCGGAGGGCGACCCTACCGGCAGGGCGGCCTGATCCACTTCGACAAGGCGGACGGGCAGCGCTTCACGGGCGAATGCGAGGAGGGGCAGCAGTTCACGGCCGATCTGTGCAACACCAAGCTCATCGGCGCCCGCTCCTTCCTCTTCGGCACCCAGCCGATCGCCACGCCGGCCCAGGGGGAGTACGACTCCCCGCGCGACGGCAACGGGCACGGCTCCCACACCGCCAGCACCGCGGCGGGCAACTTCGGCGTCGAGGCCGTCGTCGGCCCGGGCCACCGCCAGCGCATCTCGGGCGTGGCCCCGGCGGCCAGGATCGCCTCCTACAAGGCGTGCTGGTCCTACGCGGACGGCACCGCCGGCTGCAACAGCCTGGGCCTCGTCTCGGCCATCGAGCAGGCCGTCAAGGACGGCGTCGACGTCATCAACTACTCGATCGGCCCCTCCGGCGGGGCGTCCACGTCCGTGGGGTCGAGCGACCTCGCCTTCCTCAACGCCGTCAACGCAGGGGTCTTCGTGGCCGCCTCGGCCGGCAACTCGGGCCCGGGCGCCTCGACGGTCGGGAACACCTCGCCGTGGATCACCACGGTGGCGAACAGCACCTACGCCAACCCCCAGTCCGATCTGGTCCTCGGGGACGGACGGACCTTCACGGGGCATTCGCTGACGGTGCCGAGCGACGGGCTGCCGCAGACCGCGCTCGTGCGCGGGCAGGACGCGTCGCTGGACGGCAACGCCCGGGCCGTGCTGTGCGACGCGGGTTCGCTGGACCCGTCGAAGGCCGCCGGCACGGTGGTCGTCTGCGACCGCGGCGAGATCGCGCTCGTCGACAAGGCCGCGGAGGTGGCGCGCGCCGGGGGAGCCGGGATGGTCCTCGTGAACGTCCCCGGGGGCGCCGCGGACCTCGCGGCCCTCGACTACGTCGTCCCGGCAGTCCATGTCGGCGCCGAGGCGGGGGCCACGGTGAAGGAGTACGCGGCCAGCGGAACCGGAACGGCCGCCTTCGCCAAGGAGCCCTCCGATCCGGTGGACATCCCGGTCCCGCAGATCGCCGGCAGCTCCAGCCGCGGCCCGATCCGCTCCGACGCCCAGAACCTGCTCAAGCCCGACGTCGCGGCCCCAGGCACCACGGTCATCGCCGCGGGCGCCAACCCGGACGGCGGGGAGCCGCGCCACGTGGTGATGTCCGGGACCTCGATGGCCTCGCCGCACGTCGCGGGGCTCGCGGCCCTCTACCTCGGAGAGAGGCCCCTCGCGGGAGCGGACGAGATCCGCTCGGCCCTGATGGGCACCGCGGTGGACCTCAAGACGCCCGACGGCGGGGCCTCGCGCGACGTGTTCGCGCAGGGCGCGGGCCACGTCGGCGCCGGACGCTTCCTCGACGCCGGCTTCTACCACCCGGCACCGGCGGAACAATGGACGGGCTACCGGCGCTGGGTCGCCGACCCCTCCCACCCCGAGGCGGTCTCCGGCACGGAGCTGAACATCCCCTCGATCGCCGCGGGCGAGGTCGTCGGGGCACGCCGGGTCACCCGGACCGCGACGTCGCTCCGCGCCGGAACGTGGACGGCCGACGTCGACGTGCCGGGCTTCACCGCGACCGTGGAACCGGCACGGCTCGAGTTCACGGGGCCCGGGCAGAGCCTCGAGTACACGGTCTCCTTCACCCGGACGACGGCGCCGCTGGACCGGTTCGCCCAGGGCCACCTGCTGTGGAAGGGGCCCGGGGCGGATTCGATCCGCGTTCCCGTGGCGCTGCGCCCCGTGGGCCTTCAGGTCCCGGCCGCCGTTGCAGGGACCGGGACGACGGGCGGCCTCTGCCTCGCCGTGGTCCCGGGAGAGACGGGGCCCGTGGTGCCGAGCTCGACCGCGCTGCAGGAGGCGAAGTACTTCCGGGCCACCGAGGGCTGGATCCACTCCGGCACCTCGCTGTATTCGATGGGGCCGGGGCGGACGGGCGCCGCGCCGGCCCGCGCCTCGGAGTTCAGCGGGCGCGTGGAGGCGGCCAAGGAGACCATCGGCTACGAGTTCGAGGTCCCCGAGGGCACCGAGCGGCTCGTGCTCGAGCTCACGGACGCCCACGGCGCGAACACGGACCTGGACATGGTCCTCTTCCGCAAGGGAAGCTCCGAGTCCCTCTACGCGCAGACGTGGACCGGCGCGGCCTCGGTCAGCCGCAACGAGCGACTCGTCGTCGAGGCCCCCGTCGCGGGCGGCTACCGGATCAACGCCCAGGCCTGGCAGTTCGCCGCGGGCCAGAGCTCGGCGGAGTGGCACCTGACGGTGATGGCGGAGGGGTCCGACGGCGCCGCCGCCGAACTCGCGCTCCCGGCCTCCGTCGACGGCACGGCGGGGGTCCCCCTGGAGATCCCCGTACGGTGGAGCGGGCTCAAGCCCGACTCGCACTACCAGGCCGTCATCCGCTACGACGGCCTTCAGGAGACGACGGCGGTGTCCATCACCACGGGGGCCGCCGTCGAGGATCCCGTGGCGCTGCCGTGCGACGCCGGCGCCGGCGAGCCGGACCCGGGCACGCCCGGGCCGGGCGTCCCGGACGACGACGAGGCCACCCGCCCCGGCACCCCCGTGCTGCAAGCGGACAACGGCTGGGACACCGGGCTGATGGACGGCGACTACTCGATCACCATGAACCTGTGGTGGGGCGGCAACGGCAGTCTCTTCCGCTTGTACGAGGACGGCGAGCTCGTCGCCGTGCACCGCCTGGAGGCCGCGAGCCCCAACGCCCAGTCCGTCGCGACGCGCATCACGGGCCGGCCGAACGGCAGCTACGTCTACACGGGCGAGCTCGTCAACTCCGCGGGATCCACCTGGTCGGCGCCGGTCACGGTGAGGGTGTCCGACGCCGCACCGGGCCGCCCCGTGCTCTCCACCGAGGGCCCGGCGACGACCGCCGGCACCACGCTGGTGGCGAACCTCTGGTGGGGCACCAACGCCACCGGGTACCGGTTGCTCGAGGACGGCGGGGTCGTCGACGAGCAGGTGCTCGAGGCCCGCACGCCGCAGGCGCAGTCCGCCCGGACCACGCTGACTGGCCTGGAACCGGGGAGGCACCGGTACGTCGCCGAGTTCTTCAACGACGCCGGGACCACGGCCAGCACGGAGCTCGTCGTGACCGTTCGCCCGTAGCGGGTGGCGGACTCCGAGGGAGGACGAGGGCGGGTGCCGGTTGCTTCCGGCACCCGCCCCGCGTCGTCCGCGACACGCCAGGGCGGACGCGACACGCGGTGGATTCAAGCTGTGCACGAGCACTCCACACCCTGTGGACCCGGGGCCGGGATCGGCGTGATTCCACGGCAATCCGGGGCTCGTTTATCCCCACGGGCTGTGGACGAAAGGGTTTTCAAATGACATACTTGTAATACATCATCTAGGGGTCCAAGACGCGGCCATGCACTAGATGTAGTATTGAGATCGCTGGCGAGGCCCCAAGGACCAAACCCGCGAATCGCCCCGGATCCAGCCGGCCGCACCACGTGCGGAGGCGCCGGAAGGGGCGGAAGAACAAGCCATCATCTGCACGAGGGGACACCGGCCATGACCGTCACGGTTTACACGAAGCCAGCTTGCGTTCAGTGCAACGCGACGTACCGCGCACTCGACAAGAAGGGGATCGCGTACCAGTCCGTGGACATCTCCCAGGATCCCACGGCGCTCGAGCGCGTGCGGGCCCTCGGGTACATGCAGGCCCCCGTCGTCGTCACTGAGGCGGACCACTGGTCCGGCTTCCGCCCGGACAAGATCGAGGAACTGGCGCAGGCCGCCACGATCTCGGTCGCCTGACCCGAAGAACCACTCGGCACCAACCCACGGAGGCGGACGCGATGCCACTCGGCGCACCAGCCGCGGCCGCGCCGTCGACCGGCACGGAGCCCGAGGAGACGACGGGCCTGGGGCTCGTCTACTTCTCCTCCGTGTCCGGCTACACGGCCCGCTTCATCGACAAGGTCGGGCTCGACGCCGCGCGCATCCCGCTCTATCCCCACGAGCCACGCCTCGTGGCCACGGAGCCGTTCGTCCTGGTCCTGCCGACCTACGGCGGCGAGGAGGGACGGCACTCCGTACCGCCGCAAGTGGTGCGGTTCCTCAACGACGAACGCAACCGGAGCCTCCTACGCGGGGTGATCGGTGCGGGCAACACCAACTTCGGAACGGCCTACTGCCTCGCGGCCCGCAAGATCTCGGCCAAGTGCGGCGTTCCGCTGCTATACCGCTTTGAACTCATGGGCACGCCCGAAGACGTGTCCAACGTACGCCAAGGATTGGAAGAGTTTTGGACACAACAGTCGCAGAGCCGGCCGTGACCACGGACGGCAAGGAGGTCCCCGCGGCGTACGCGGGGCTGGGCTACCACGAGCTGAACGCCATGCTCAACCTGTACGGCCAGGACGGGCGCATCCAGTTCGAGGCCGACCGGGCCGCGGCGCGCCAGTACTTCCTGCAGCACGTCAACAACAACACGGTCTTCTTCCACGACCTGGACGAGAAGCTCGAATACCTCATCAAGCACGACTACTACGAGCGCGAGACGCTCGACCAGTACACGATGAACTTCGTGCGGGACCTCTTCTCGCGGGCCTACAAGAAGAAGTTCCGCTTCGAGACCTTCCTGGGCGCCTTCAAGTTCTACACGAGCTACACGCTCAAGACGTTCGACGGCAAGCGCTACCTCGAGCGCTACGAGGACCGCGTCTGCATGGTCGCCCTCCACCTCGCCCGCGGCGACGAGGAGCTGGCCGTCCGGCTCGTCGACGAGATCATCGACGGCCGCTTCCAGCCGGCCACCCCGACCTTCCTCAACGCCGGCAAGAAGCAGCGTGGCGAGCTCGTCTCCTGCTTCCTGCTGCGCATCGAGGACAACATGGAGTCCATCGCGCGCGGCATCAACTCCTCGCTGCAGCTCTCCAAGCGCGGCGGCGGCGTGGCCCTGTCGCTGACCAACATCCGTGAGTACGGCGCCCCGATCAAGCAGATCGAGAACCAGTCCTCGGGCGTCATCCCCGTGATGAAGCTCCTCGAGGACAGCTTCTCCTACGCAAACCAGCTCGGTGCCCGCCAGGGAGCCGGTGCCGTCTACCTGCACGCGCACCACCCGGACATCTACCGCTTTCTCGACACCAAGCGCGAGAACGCGGACGAGAAGATCCGCATCAAGACCCTCTCGCTCGGCGTCGTCATCCCGGACATCACGTTCGAGCTGGCCAAGAAGAACGAGGACATGTACCTCTTCTCCCCGTACGACGTCCAGCGCGTCTACGGCGTGCCGTTCTCCGACATCTCCGTCTCCGAGAAGTACTACGAGATGGTCGACGACGCGCGGATCAAGAAGACCAAGATCAACGCCCGCGAGTTCTTCCAGACCCTCGCGGAGATCCAGTTCGAGTCCGGCTACCCGTACATCATGTTCGAGGACACCGTGAACCGCGCCAACCCCGTCAAGGGCAAGGTGACGATGAGCAACCTGTGCTCGGAGATCCTCCAGGTCTCCTCGCCCTCGGTGTACTCCGAGGACCTCGGCTACGCGGAGGTCGGCAAGGACATCTCCTGCAACCTCGGCTCCATGAACATCGCCAAGACCATGGACTCGCCGGACTTCGGCCTGTCGGTGGAGACCGCGATCCGCGCGCTGAGCGCGGTGTCGGACATGTCCTACATCGCCTCCGTCCCGTCCATCGCCGAGGGCAACCGGCAGTCGCACGCCATCGGCCTGGGCCAGATGAACCTGCACGGCTACCTGGCGCGCGAGCGGGTCCACTACGGCTCGGAAGAGGGCCTGGACTTCACCAACATCTACTTCTACACGGTGCTGTTCCACGCCCTGCGAGCCTCCAACCTGCTCGCGATCGAGCACGGTGCGGCCTTCGGCGGCTTCGAGGACTCGAAGTACGCGAGCGGCGAGTTCTTCGACAAGTACACCGAGCAGGAGTGGACGCCGCAGACCGCGAAGGTCGCCGAGCTGTTCGAGGGCGTGCACATCCCGACCCGCGAGGACTGGCTGGCGCTCAAGTCCTCCGTCATGGAACACGGGATCTACAACCAGAACCTGCAGGCCGTGCCGCCGACCGGCTCGATCTCCTACATCAACAACTCGACCTCCTCCATCCACCCGGTGGCGGCCAAGGTCGAGATCCGCAAGGAAGGCAAGATCGGCCGCGTGTACTACCCGGCCCCGTACCTGTCCAACGACAACCTGGAGTACTACCAGGACGCGTACGAGATCGGCTACGAGAAGATCATCGACACCTACGCCGCAGCCACCCAGCACGTGGACCAGGGCCTGTCCCTGACGCTGTTCTTCAAGGACACGGCCACGACCCGCGACATCAACAAGGCGCAGATCTACGCGTGGCGCAAGGGCATCAAGACGCTCTACTACATCCGTCTCCGCCAGCTCGCGCTGGAGGGCACGGAGGTCGAGGGCTGCGTCTCGTGCATGCTGTAGCAGCGCACGGCTGAAGGGTACGACGGCGGGCGGGCGCCCGCCGTCGTACCCGAACCCAAGGATTCAACGAAGGAAAGTCAGGGGAAGAAATGACCGAGAAGGTCAAGCTGCTGGGCCACGTCGAGGCGATCAACTGGAACCGCATCCAGGACGAGAAGGACGTCGAGGTGTGGAACCGCCTCGTGAACAACTTCTGGCTGCCGGAGAAGGTGCCGCTGTCCAACGACGTCCAGTCGTGGGGGACGCTGACGCCCGAGGAGCAGACGCTCACGATGCGCGTCTTCACGGGCCTGACCCTGCTGGACACCCTGCAGGGCACGGTCGGCGCCGTCTCGCTCATCCCGGACGCCGTCACGCAGCACGAGGAGGCCGTCTACACGAACATCGCGTTCATGGAATCGGTCCACGCCAAGAGCTACTCCTCGATCTTCTCGACGCTGTGCTCCACCAAGGAGATCGACGACGCCTTCCGCTGGTCCACGGAGAACGAGAACCTGCAGAAGAAGGCCCGGATCGTCGAGGGCTACTACCACGGCGACGACCCGCTGAAGAAGAAGGTCGCCTCGACGCTGCTCGAGTCCTTCCTCTTCTACTCCGGCTTCTACCTGCCGATGTACTGGTCCTCCCGGGCCAAGCTGACCAACACGGCCGACCTGATCCGCCTCATCATCCGCGACGAGGCCGTGCACGGCTACTACATCGGCTACAAGTACCAGAAGGGGCTCGAGAAGCTCAGCGAGGAGCGCCGCCAGGAGCTCAAGGACTACACGTTCGAGCTGCTCTTCGAGCTCTACGAGAACGAGGTCCAGTACACGCACGACCTCTACGACGGCGTGGGCCTGAGCGAGGACGTCAAGAAGTTCCTGCACTACAACGCCAACAAGGCCCTGATGAACCTGGGCTACGAGGCGATGTTCCCGGCGTCGGTCACCGACGTGAACCCGGCGATCCTCTCCGCCCTGAGCCCCAACGCGGACGAGAACCACGACTTCTTCTCCGGCTCCGGATCCTCCTACGTCATCGGCAAGGCCGTGAACACGGAAGACGAGGACTGGGAGTTCTAGCTTGCCGTGTGTGTGAGTTGCCAAGTTATTTGGCATAGGTGACAAGTTAGTTGGCGTATGCCAGCCAACTTGGCATAGGTGACAGGCTAGTTGGCAAGGCACTGGCTTCCGAAGGGACCGGTCGTCGTGCCAACCAGCCTGTCACGGGGGGTGATGCACACCCTGAGCGGCCGCCCGAGCACACCTGCGCCTGAACCAGGTGAAGGAGGGCAGGCCGCGGGGACGACGTCCGGCTGATGTCACCGCCGAGACTTTCGGATTTCCTGGACCGGCTTGGATAGACCGGTCCCCATAAAGAGGTCAGCGGCATACAACCATCGCCTGCTGCCGCTGCCCCACGGGAGGGTGTACGTGACTGCAACAGCAGACGCCGGAAGTACGGCTCTCGCCGTGCCGAATGATCTCGCCGGAGCATTGCTGCCGATCGCAGCGGAGCTCTCAAGGCTCGAAGAGAACGCGAGGTATTCCCAGCAGAGCCAATTCGAGCAATCCAAGATATGGCGGAGTACCAACCTGCAACTCGGCATCCCCGCGGCCGTTCTTGCTGCGGTAGCCGGGACAATCATGCTTGTCTCCGAGGAGTGGCAAGTCTTCGCCGCAATTGTCAGCCTGCTCAGCGCCGCCCTGGCAACGACGACCACCACGCTAAGCGCTGAGCGCAGGTCGGACAGAGCTGCGACTGCCGCGAATGCGTACCGGGACATCCAGATGGAGGCACGGCAGCTGCTGCTCATTGACCTGGGGCGCCTCGAGTATGACGATGCCCGGGACAGGCTGCGAAACCTCACGGACAGATATGCGGAGATCAGCCGGGGCGCGGAGCCGGTTCTCCGCCGCGCATACGTTAGCGCCAAAAAGAATTTGGCGGCCGGAGGCCAGACGCATTCAATTGACACAAAGGATCCGAACGAGTGACCGCTCCCCAAAAGCTGAACGAACTCCTCTCCTACTTCACTCCGTCGCCGGCCCAATTCGACGCTGCTCGCTCGCATCGGGACTCAATTGCAGCCCGTTTGGAGCAACATCCGGGGACTTTCGGAATGTTCGAGACCGGTTCACTCACGCATGGAACCGGCATCTCGATTTATAGTGACGTCGACTTCTTCGCGTCGATGAAGGGCACGAGGCCTACCCCGTCGACGGCGCTCGCAAAAGTACGAGATTCACTCAAGGCCAGGTTCACAACGACCGAAGTCCGAGTGTCCTCACCGGCCGTGGTCGGGACTATCTCATTAACGGTGTATCCGGCGGTTTCTTTTAGTAGCTTTCAGCGGCCGGGAATCGGTCGCTGAAAGTGATGGCGAAGGCGTTCAAAGCGGGCTTCCAACGCACGGCCCATCGGGTCTTGCCGGCACCGGTCGGATCGAGGGATCGGGTGACCAGATACAGGCACTTTAGCGCAGCCTGCTCGGTGGGGAAATGACCCCGGGCCTTCACGGCGCGCCGGTACCTGGCGTTGAGGGATTCGATCGCATTGGTCGAGCAGATCACGCGCCGGATTTCCACGTCATAGTCCAGGAACGGGATGAACTCCTCCCACGCGTTCTCCCACAGCCGCACGATGGCCCCGTATTTCTTGCCCCAGCGCTCGGTGAGCTCCTCGAACGCCGCCCTGGCGGCCGCAGCGTTCACGGCGGTGTAGATGGGCTTCACGTCCCGTTTGAGCGCGTCCCAGTCCTTCTTCGAGGCCAGGCGGAAGGTATTGCGGATCAGGTGGATGATGCAGGTCTGCACGGTTGTCAGCGGCCAGACGTTGGTGACGACTTCGGGCAGGCCTTTGAGGCCGTCGCAGACCAGGAAGAAGGTGTCTTTCACGCCGCGGTTCTTGATGTCGGTGAGCACGCTCATCCAGAACTTCGCGCCCTCACCGCCGGTGCCGGCCCACAGGCCGAGGATGTCCTTCTCACCCTCCAGCGTCACGCCGATCGCGGCGTAGACGGGCCGGTTGGCGACCTGCCCGTCGCGGACCTTGACGACGATGGCGTCGATGAAGATCGCCGCGTAGACCTCATCCAGCGGCCGGTTTTGCCACGCGGCCATCTCGTCGAGCACCCTGTCGGTGATCCGCGAGACGGTCTCCTTTGACACGGACGCACCGTAGATCTCGGCGAAGTGCGCGCTGATTTCCCCGGTGGTCAGGCCCTTGGCATAGAGCGACAGGACCATCTCAT
>NZ_JBNWUK010000018.1:0-63795 GCF_050563205.1 Zafaria sp. Z1313 | reverse complement strand
TGTTGACGCCGACCGAAAATAGGGCCAAGAACGCCAACTGAAAATGAGGCCACCTGACCATCATGGAAGGTGATCACATTGGACGTTTGGGCGCAGATTCGCCACCGGTACGCGACGGAGAAGATCTCTAAGAGAGAGCTGGCCACGCAGCTCGGGGTTTCGCGGGGAACGGTTGACCGGGCGCTGGAATCAGACCGGCCGCCTAAGTACGAGCGGGCGTCGGCAGGTTCGAGCTTCGACTCCTACGCCGGCCGGGTCCGGACCCTGCTGGCCAGGACTCCGACGATGCCGGCCACCGTGCTGGCCGAACGCGTGGGATGGACGGGATCGGCGTCCCTGTTCCGCGACAAGGTCCGCCAGATCCGGCCCGAGTATCTGCCGGCGGACCCGGTGGACCGGCTGGTCCACGAACCGGGCAAGGCGGTCCAATGCGACCTCTGGTTCCCGCACGAGCCGCTACCGCTCGGGCACGGCCAACAGGGCAAGCCGCCGGTGCTGGTCATGACCAGCACCTTCTCCGGCTTCATCCAGGCCCGGATGATCCCCACCCGCACCACGCCGGACCTGTTGGGCGGGATGTGGTCGCTGATCCAGGACGCGGCCGCGGTCCCCGAGCGGCTGGTCTGGGACAACGAGAGCGGCATCGGCCAGGGCCGGCTGACGGATCCGGCCGCGTCTTTCGCCGGGGTGCTGGGCTGCACGATCCGCCAACTGCCGCCGAACGACCCGGAGTCCAAGGGCATGGTGGAGCGGATGAACCGGTTCTTCCGCCAAGGCTTCATGCCCGGCCGGACCTTCGCCTCCCCGGGCGACTTCAACGAGCAGCTGGCCGACTGGTTGCCGCGGGCCAATGCCCGCTACTCGCGCTCCCGCCACGGACGGCCCGCCGAGCTCGTGTTGCGCGACCGCGAGGCGATGCGCCCGCTGGCACCGCTGGCGCCCGAGACTGGGTTGCGCAAGAGCATCCGGCTGCCGCGGGACTACTACGTGCGGGTGTTCTCCAACGACTACTCCGTCGACCCGTCGGCGATCGGGCGGATCGTGGACGTGGCCGCGGACCTCGAGCAGGTGACCGTCACTGCCGGCGGGACGTTGCTGGCCAAGCACGAACGACGTTGGGCGCGCCACCAGATCCTTACCGATCCGGCCCACGTCGACAGGGCCGCCGCCCTGCGCCGCGCCCACCGCACCATCAGGACCGGCCGCCACGCCGAGGTCCAGGAACGCGATCTGGGCATCTACGACCGGCTCTTCGGCCTCGCCGTCCCGGACGATGCGCGTGAACTGGCGGAGGCCGGCCGGTGAGCGAGCCGGCGAAGAGCATCGAGTACTACGCCCGGGCATTACGCGCCCCGCGCATCACCGACGGCTACCGTGCCCTGGGCGACCGCGCCCGGGAAGCGGGCTGGTCCCACGAGGAGTACCTAGCCGCCGTGCTCAGCCGCGAGGTCGCCGAGCGCGAAGCCTCCGGGGCGGCCCTGCGGATCCGTGCCGCCCGCTTCCCCGGCGCCAAGACCATCGAGGAGTTCAACTTCGACCACCAGCCGGCCGCCGACCGCAACCTGGTGGCCCACCTCGGCACCGGGGTCTTCCTCGAGGAAGCCAAGAACGTGGTCCTGCTCGGTCCTCCCGGCACCGGCAAAACGCATTTGGCCGTGGGCATCGGGATCAAGGCCGCCCGCACCGGGCACCGGGTCCTGTTCGACACCGCCACCGGCTGGGTCGCTCGCCTCGCCGAGGCGCACGAAGGCGGACGCCTGCCCCAGGAACTGACAAAGCTGCGCCGCTACAAGCTGCTGATCGTCGACGAGGTCGGATACATCCCGTTCGACCAGGACTCGGCGAACCTGTTCTTCCAACTGGTCTCGTCCAGGTATGAGCACGCCTCGCTGGTCCTCACCTCGAACCTGGCGTTCAGCCGTTGGGGCGAGGTCTTCGGCGACGCTACGGTCGCCTCAGCCATGATCGACCGCATCGTCCACCACGCGGAGGTTCTCAACCTCACCGGCAGCAGCTACCGGCTCCGCAACAGAACCACCACAAGACCTCAGGCACAATAGAACCGCAACCCGGTGGCCCTATTTTCAGTTGGCAGAAATGGCCCTATTTTCGGTCGGCGTTAACAGTTTAGGGCACCATGGGGGACGCCCAAGCTGTTTATGAAGATGGGTCGCGCCGCCCATCGTAACCACACGCCAGTCAAGTCCTGATCACTTGCTTGTGTCCTGAGCGCACGTTGCAGCAGCGGATCATCATGCGTGGTGATGTATTCAGGAGCAAAGAAGACTTTCCAAGCCAGCTGACTGTGGGTCATGGACAACATACTGGCCTGTCCATCACACGCGGCCCAAGCAACACGCTGGAAGGGGCTAGAGAATCAACAACTTCTACGTCTCCTGCGAGCGGGTGTTCGACCCGCGGCTGGAAGGCCGCCCCGTCGTCGTCCTCTCGAACAACGACGGCTGCGTCGTCGCGCGTTCCCAGGAGGCCAAGGACCTGGGGATCGCCACGGGCACGCCGTGGTTCCAGGTCGCCCCGCACGCCGCCGCCTGGGGCCTCGTGGCCCGCTCGAGCAACTACGAGCTCTATGGTGACCTCTCGGCGCGCGTGATGGACCGTCGGGTGTTGTAACAGATGCAACTGGTCACGCTTGCAAAGGTCGCCTATTGGTCACGTCAGTATGGACCCGTTCCGACCATAACAGCGTGATCTCACTGATGCTGAGATCTGAGTTGACATTGTGATGCACTGTCCCGCACTTTGTTGCATCTGATGCAAGATTTTGGGGCCTCTCCTGCAGCGCTTCGGCTGATTACTTCGTCGTCGAACGTCGCGTTGGCGAATCCGGAGCAGCAGGTCTTCGACGCGATGATCGAAGGCTGGCGAAAGCAGCAGTTGTCGCGAGGCCTGCGTGAGCAGACCATCCGGAATCGGGTGGCCACCGTGTCGAGGTTCCGCGATTTTGTGGACAAACCACCGTGGAAGTGGAGCGTCGCGGATGTCGACGAATTCACCGCGGAGTCCGGCGGGCGTACTCGGACGCTCTCGACAATGCGCGCGAATCATGGCGCGATCCGTGGATTCTGCGATTACCTTACGAGCCCGTTGTACGACTGGATGGAGATCTGCGATCGGGAGTTTGGAGAGTTCCCGTCGCAGGTGTGCCTGCCGTGGAACACGGTTGCCCACCGGTTTGAGTTCGAAGGCGACGGGAAGCGTCGTCCGTTCACTTATGACGAGGTCGAGCGCCTGTTCGACACGGCCGATGCCCGCGTCGAGCTGCTGGTCAGTTCCGGGCGGAAGGGCGCGCTCGGAGCTCTGAGGGACGCGCAGTTACTGAAGACCGTGTATGCGTTCGGGCTGTGTCGCACCGAGGCGGTCATGCTCGACACCGTCGATCTGCATCACAATGCCAAGATGCTCCAATGGGGGCGTTACGGTGCGATCCACGTGCGATGGGCGAAGGCGGCGGGAGGCGGTGCGCCTCGTCGTAGGACGGTGCTGCTGGTGCCGGAGTTCGACTGGCGGGTGCCGGGCATGCAACAGTGGCTCGAGCAGGCGAGGGATCGTTTCGCCCCGGGTGCCGACCTCGACGCACTCTGGGTGACCGAGCGGCGCACCCGCCTCTCCGCCGGGTATCTCGACCGGAGGTTCGCAGAGCTGCGCGATGAAGCCGGCCTGTCGAAGGATTTGACGTTGCATAGCCTCCGGCATTCGTACGTCACGCATTTGTTGGAGTTCGGCTACGCGGAGCGGTTCGTCCAGGAACAGGTGGGGCACATGCACGCGTCAACGACTTCCATATACGCCTCTGTCAGTTCGGACTACAAGAACCGGGTGCTCGCGGAGGCGTTGAAGGCCCTGATCGAAGGAGAGGCTGACGGCCGTTGAGCTCGAGACCGGCTGGAACTTGCGCAGCGTGATGGCATCGCGCGGGATCTTCCAGACGTCGAAGCTGAAGCCGCTGCTCGAGGAGCGCGGTATCGATCTGTCGCGGGAGCAGGTGTATCGGCTGGTGACGCAGCCGCCACAGCGGGTCCGCCTCGATGTCCTCGCAGCGCTCTGCGACGCGCTGGAGTGCACGCTCGACGATCTCGTGACAGTCACGCGCCGTGAGGCCGGGGTCCCGGTCGCCGTGGGCGAGGAGGCGACGCGCGGATCCATCGGCGATCTCCGGCCGGTCCGTGCCGCCATCCGCCGACCGCGCACGAAGTAGCCGTGGCGGCGAAGCCTCCGCAGGAGCCGAGGATCGCGGAGATCGTCGCGCTCCTCCGCCCCCTCGTTCCTGAGATCTCACCCGAGCATTTGGCCGAGATCGTGCATTCGGTCGCCCCGGTGCCCCTCACGCAATGGCTTCTCGAACTCGCATTGCTGAAGCAGCCCGGGGTGTTGGAGGGCCAGCACCGGAACGTGCCGGTAACGGCCCAAGACCTGGCCCATGCACTCGTCGCAGAAGGAGCGAGCCGGGTAGCGCTGCCGACGTGCGAGTCATGCGGGCGAGCAGTGCGGATGCCGCATAAGACCCCGAACGGCGGGAGGCACTGCTCGCGCTGCGAGCGGAACGCCAGATCGGTCGCCTGCGCGACCTGCGGGCGGGTCAGGCCGGTGCAGCGCACCATCGACGGGAAGCGGTACTGCCGCGAATGTTGGCGAGCTGATCCTCGATCGTTCGACCTCTGCTCCCGGTGCGGTCAGCACGCGACTATCGTCGTCCGCCGTCCCGACCTCGTCTGCCTGAGCTGCTACACCGCACCGATCAAGACCTGCGGGCTCTGCAGCGAACCGGGGCGTGTCGCTTCCCATCTCGACGGGCGGCGAGTATGCGCTCGTTGCTACTACGCGATGCGCACCCCGCAACCCTGCCCTGAGTGCGGACGCAAGGTGTTCCTCACCGGGTTCATGAACGGACAGAAAGTCTGCGCCGATTGCGCCGGCTCGCCAATCACGATGGCATGCCCTAGCTGCGGATCGATCGAAGAAGTGCGCAAACATCGCCTCTGCGCCGAGTGCCGACGACCGATCACCATCCAGCGGCTCCTCGGCGATGACACAGGCGATGTCCGTCCCGAACTCCAGCCGCTCGCGGAGTACCTCCAGACACACCACGGCAAGGCGAACTCTCTCGAGCGGTGGCAGCACAAGAGCAAATGCGCCGCTGTGCTCCGTGAACTCGCAGACGGAACCCTGCCCCTCACCGCGGACGCGATCATCACGAGAGCCCGGTCTGGCCAGTCGGTCGCCTTCCTCCTCTCGCTGCTGGTCCGCTCCAACGTGCTGCCAGAACTCGACGTCGAGACCGTGCGTTTCGATCACTGGGTTGAAGAATGGCTGGCGAGCATCGAAGCTGCCGACGATCGGCTGATCCTGCGTCGATACTGCACCTGGGAGCTTCTTCGGTCCACCAGGGCGTTCCGGGCCGTGTCGCAGGGCCCCTCAAGCCCCGCGGCTGGCTTCCAGAGACAGCGAGCAGCACTCAAGCATTGCGCCGCGCTCCTGCACGAGATCCGATCGCAGCACGAGACGCTGGCCACCTTCTCGCAGCGCGGACGCGACGCATTTCTCACGGGCTCACCGAGCCAGCGCGACGCCCTCGCCCCGTTCACACGCTGGCTGCGAAGGCACCGGCTCAGCACACTCCACGTCGAGTTCCGCACGAGCCGCCTCGAGGGCAGGCACTACGAATCCGACCATCGGTGGCAGATGGCCCGCAGGTTCCTCTCGGACCTCGACATGGATCCCAAGACGCGCACCGCTGGTTTGCTCGTGCTCCTCTACGGCCTCCACCTCACTCGCATCGTCACCCTCACCCGTGAGCAGGTCGACGTGACATCGCGACCGGCGAAGCTCACCATCGGAGCCGAGCCAATCGAACTGCCCGAGGTCCTCGGGAATGCAATCGCCGAACTCGTTGACGCATCGAGCCACCGGCCCGAGGGATGGCTCTTTCCCGGCAGGAATCCGGGGCTGCACCTCACGCCAGGCCCACTCAGCCGACGCCTGCGCCAGCATGGGCTCCGTTCAGGAAGCGCTCGGACGACCGCGCTGATCGAACTGACCCGTCAGATGCACCCACGAATCGTCTCCGATCTCCTCGGCATCACAGCAGCGTCAGCAGCCGCGTGGTCGCGCCTTGCCAGTGGCGACTGGACGGACTATCCAAAACTCCGTGCAGAACCCTGATTGAACCCCGGCCGCCATTGCCTCCTGCGCGTCAGTGACCGTTCCCGAGCCCACCGGTGAGCCTGGCGTGGAACGCCGTCGTGTGGTCGTTCATTCCGACGAACTCGACGCTCTTGCCGTGGTGCTCGTACTTGGTCTCGATCGCGTCGAGCGCCGCGACGGTCGATGCGTCCCATACGTGCGACTTCGAGAGGTCGATGACGACGTGGTCGGGATCTTCGGTGTACTCGAACATCGTGGTGAGGTCATTGCTCGAGGCGAACAACAGCTGGCCCTCGACGGTGTAGTGCGCGCGGGGCTCTCCGAAGTGCTCGGTCACCTCGCGGGTGACGTCGACGAGGTGCGCGACGCGGCGCACGAACATGATCGCTGCGACGAAGACGCCGACGATCACGCCGATCGCGAGGTTGTGGGTCGCGACGACGACGGCGACTGTGATGACCATGACGGCGGTCTCGCTCTTCGGCATCCGCTTCAGCGTGGAGGGCTTGATGGAGTGCCAGTCGAAGGTGCCGACCGAGACCATGATCATCACGGCGACCAGCGCGGCCATCGGGATGATGGCGACCACGTCGCCGAGGACGACGATGAGGATGAGCAGGAAAACGCCTGCCAGGAATGTCGAGATGCGGGTGCGGGCACCGGACGCCTTGACGTTGATCATGGTCTGGCCGATCATCGCGCACCCGCCCATGCCGCCGAACAGGCCCGACGCGATGTTCGCGACGCCCTGGCCCCAGGACTCGCGGGTCTTGTTCGAGTGAGTGTCGGTGACGTCGTCCACGAGCTTTGCGGTCATGAGCGATTCCATGAGCCCGACGAGTGCCATCGCCAGAGCGTAGGGGGCGATGATCGTCAGCGTCTCCCAGGTGAGCGGCACGTTCGGGATGAACAGCTCGGGCAGGCTGCGCGGCAGCTCGCCTTGGTCGCCGACGGTCGGCACGTTGATCGCGAACACGACCACCGCAGCGGTCACGATGATGATCGACACCAGCGGTGCCGGGACCACCCTGGTGATCTTCGGCATGAACACCATGATCACCAGGCCCGCGGCGACGAGCGGGTAGACCATCCAGGGAACGCCGATCAGCTGCGGCAGCTGCGCCGTGAAGATCAGGATCGCCAGCGCGTTGACGAAGCCGACCATGACGCTGCGCGGGATGAACCGCATGAGCTTCGCGACGCCGAGCACCGCGAGCACGATCTGCAGGACCCCGGCGAGCAGCACGGTGGCGATGAAGTAGTCCATGCCGTACTCGCGCGCCACGGGCGCGATGACCAGCGCGATCGCACCGGTCGCCGCCGTGATCATTGCGGGGCGTCCGCCGACGAACGCGATCGTCACCGCCATGACGAACGACGAGAACAGCCCGACCTTCGGATCGACCCCGGCGATGATCGAAAAGGAGATCGCCTCCGGGATCAGCGCCAGGGCCACCACGAGACCGGCGAGGACCTCGCGGGTGAGGATCCGTGGGCTCTTCAGCGCGGTGAGCACCGAGGGCTCGGGCCGGTACCGAGTCTTGTCTTCAGCCATGGTTGTCATAAGGCAGGCCTCCCAGGGGTCGAGGTGAGTCGATGTGACACCATCGAAAGCGTGAGTGCGCGTCTGCGCGCGCCCGACAGCGCCCCGCTCGGGGCCGGAAGCCGGGATGAAACCCGCCAGAACATGCGGGCACGAACCAACCCTAACGTAACGTTAGTGTTGGAAGCGAGTTGGAAGGAGTGCGCTGTGCCTGGAACTGGAATGATGCAGATCGGTGAACTGGCAGATCGCACGGAACTGTCATTAAGGACATTGCGCCACTACGACGAGATCGGTCTCTTGGAGCCTTCCGGTCGCTCTGAGGGAGGTTTTCGCCTCTACACCGAGGGTGACTATGAGCGGCTCATGCTCATCCGCAGGATGAAGCCGCTCGGGTACTCGCTGGAGCAGATGCGCGACCTGCTCCGGGCGCTGGACGCGACCGGACCCGAGAGCGCCTCCGGCGCTGAAGCATCGCAACTCCTCGCCGAGTTCCTCACCGACGCCGAGCAGCGGCGGGCGAAGCTCGAGAAGCAGCTCGCCGCCGCCGATGAGTTCATCGGCCTATTGAGCGACCGCATCACGAGTTAGTCCACCCAAGGCATCACCGGGACAGCTATCTGGCGACCAGGACCCGCCCTGGCCCCCGGCCGGGACGCGGAAAGTCGATCAACCCGCCAGCAGCGCCTTCGTGGCGTCAGCGAGCGTGCCGGTGGTCGGCTGGTAGTAGGCCCATTTCCCACGCTGCTCGCGGGTGACGAGGCCCGCCTCGACGAGCAGCTTCATGTGGTGGGAGACGGTCGGCTGCGACAGGCCCACGGGGTCCGTGAGGTCACAGACGCACATCTCGCCAGCGCTGCTGCCGACGATCATGGAGAGCAGCTTCACCCGCGTCGGGTCGCCGAGCGCCTTGAAGACCTTCGCGAGGTCATGGGCGGTACCGTCATCCATCGCCTGGCCGGGGGCGCAGCAGGAGCCCGCGCTGATGTCGATCGTGACGGGCAGTGCGTTCATGGCTCCATTCTGCCCGACGTATTGACATCTGTCGATATGAGCGTCAGGATCGTTCGTGTCTCACATCGAAGAACGTCTATGCATGGAGGTCGCAGTGAACCCTGTCGTCGTCATCGGTGCTGGTCCGCAGGGACTGGCCGCCGCAACCCATCTCATCGAGCGCGGGCTCGACCCGATCGTCCTGGAGTCCGGTGACACGGCTGCCTCCGCGGTGGCCGAGTGGGGACACGTGCGCCTGTTCTCGCCGTGGACGGAGCTCACCGACCCCGCGTCGCGACGCCTGCTGGAACCGACCGGATGGACTGCTCCGACGCAGGGCTACCCGACCGGCGCGCAGTGGATCGAGCAGTACCTCGCGCCCCTCGCCGACGCCCACGGCGACCGCGTGCGCTACGGGGCCCGGGTCGTCGGCGTCGGCCGCAAGGGCCGCGACCTCTCCGTCGACGCAGGCCGCGCCGAGCAGCCCTTCGTCGTCCACGTCGAGCGCGCGGACGGCACCGAAGAGCGGATCGAAGCGCGCGCGGTGATCGACGCTTCGGGCACCTGGCGCACTCCGAGCCCCGCCGGCGCTGACGGGCTGCCCGCGCTCGGGGAACGCGCTGCAGTTGATGCGGGGCTCCTGGAGCACCGCATGCCCGCGATCGAGAACGCCAATGCGCTTGCAGGTCAGCACGTCGTGGTGGTCGGCAACGGCCACTCCGCGGCGACCACGATCGGGATCCTGTCGCGAGTGGCCAAGCGCGAGCCGGGGACGCGGATCACCTGGGTGCTGCGCCGCGGCGCGGTCGGCAACACCTTCGGCTTCGGCAGCGCCGACGAGCTGCCCGAGCGCGGCGCGCTGGGGCAGCTCGCGAAGAAGGCCGTCGAGGACGGCCTCGTCCATCTCGTGACCGGGTTCCGCACCGAGCAGGTCGTCATCGACGCCGGCCAGGCGGTGCTCGTGGCAGAGGACGGCCGACGGCTCGCGCCCGCGGCCCGGGTCTTCGTCGACACCGGCTTCCGCCCCGACCTCTCCTTCCTCTCCGAGATCCGTCTCGACCTCGACATGCGCCTGCAAGCCCCGACACGTATCGCCGCTGAGGTCGACCCGAATGTCCACTCGTGCGGCTCCGTGCGTGCCACCGGCGCTGCCGACCTCGAGCAGCCCGAGCCGGGTTTCTACATCGTGGGAGCGAAGTCCTACGGCCGCGCGCCGACCTTCCTCGCCCTGACCGGCTTCGAGCAGGTGCGCAGCGTCGTCGCCGCGATCGCCGGGGACCGCGAAGCCGCCGAGCGCGTGGAGCTCGCTCTGCCGGACACCGGCGTATGCGGAGGCTCCGGCCTCTTCGACGCGCCGGACGAGTCCTCCAGCGCTGGATCGTGCTGCGCGCCGGCCCCGCAGCTCATCCAACTCGGCATGGCACCAGCTGGCCGCTGAGTCGCGGACTACAGGAAGGGGCAGGAACCAGATGGTTCCTGCCCCTTCGCACGTGCGGTACGGCTCAGCCCAGGAGCTCGGCGAGAAGGGTTTCGACGCGGCCCTTGATCTCGTCACGGATCGGACGCACCGACTCGATGCCCTGCCCCGCCGGGTCGTCGAGCTTCCAGTCCTCGTAGCGCTTACCGGGGAAGAACGGGCACGCGTCACCGCAGCCCATCGTGATCACGACGTCGGAGTCCTGCACAGCTTCGGTGGTGAGGACCTTCGGCTGCTCGGCGGTGATGTCGATGTCCTCCTCGAGCATCGCCTCGACGGCGACGGGGTTGATCTGGTCGGCGGGCATGGATCCGGCGGAGCGGACCTCGACGCGGTCGCCCGCGAGCTCGCGGAGCCAGCCGGCGGCCATCTGGGAGCGGCCGGCGTTGTGGACGCAGACGAAGAGGACGGAAGGCTTCTGGTCGGTCATGTTGGTTCGCTTCTTTCAGTCGGTAAGGGTGGCGAGGAGGTCGCGGACGCGGCCCTCGATGTCGTGGCGGATCGCATCGACCCCATCCGGGGATGCCAGCGCGGGGTCCCCGACGGCCCAGTCCTCGTACCGGACCCCGGGGATGATCGGGCAGACGTCGCCGCAGCCCATCGTGACCACCACGTCGGCCGCGCGCACCGCGTCGTCGGTCAACGGCTTCGGGAACGCAGCCTCGGCCTCTTGCTCGCCCTCGATCTCGGTGAGCAGGGAGCGCACATGCGGGTGCACCTCCGACGCCGGGGTGGAGCCTGCGGAGCGGGCGACCACGCGGCCGTCGGCGAGCTGGTTGACGATCGCGGCGGCGAGCTGCGAACGGCCCGCGTTCTGCACGCACACGAACAGCACCCGCGGCACCCCGGACGAGCGATCCCGGGTCAGATCAGCGAGGCGCTGCCGGGCGAACCGCTCGGTCAGGGGGATCATGTGCGCCGTCAGCTTGGCCGAGCGCACCAGGCCGGCGTAGGACTCGCGCACGATCGCTATCACGAGGTCCCGGTTCAGCCCGGTCAGCTCGTCCGCGAGCTCTTCGGCGAGGCGGGTCACGCGGGCGTCCATCTGCTGCAGGGCCTCGGCCCGTGCTGCGGTGTCCTCGGGCTCGTCCGTTGTGGCAGCGGCGGGGGCGAACGCGTCGAGGAGGGCCGCGACGGCGCGCTGCTTGCCCGGGGCGATGCGGTAGTACACCCAGGTGCCGCGCCGCTCGGACAGCAGCATCCCGGTCTCCTTCAGCACTTTCAGGTGGTGGGAGACGGTCGGCTGCGACACCTCGGCGAGCTCGGCGAGATCGCACACGCAGGACTCTCCGCGCGGGTCGGTCGCGATCGCCGAGAGCATCCGCAGCCGCAGCGGGTCAGCGAGCGCCTTCAGCGCGCCGGCCACGGTCGCAGCTGCTTCGGTGCCGATGGCGTGCGTCGTGGACGGCGTGCACGCGTCGGCGTCGGCGATGACGGCGGTATCGGTCATGACATCCTCGATTCGGTGGCGTAGGGGTCGGTGTGGAACCAGGCTCGCGCGGCCCAGAGCGAGACATAGACGAGACCGACCAGCACCGGCACCTCGATGAGCGGGCCGACGACCCCGGCCAAGGCCTGGCCGGATGTCGCGCCGAAGGTGCCGATGGCGACCGCGATGGCCAGCTCGAAGTTGTTGCCCGCGGCGGTGAACGCGAGCGTCGTGGAGCGCGCGTAGCCCAGGCTGAGGGCTTTGCCGAGCAGGATGCCGGCGAACCACATCAGGCCGAAGTAGACGAGCAGCGGCAGCGCGATCCTCGCGACGTCCATCGGGTGGGAGGTGACCTGTTCGCCTTGCAAGGCGAACAGCAGCACGATCGTGAACAGCAGCCCGTACAGCGCCCAGGGCCCGATCTTCGGAAGGAACTTCTCCTCGTACCAGTCGCGCCCCCTGCGCTTCTCGCCAACCCAACGGGACGCGAAGCCCGCGATGAGAGGCACGCCCAAGAACACGAGCACGTTCAGCGCGATCTGCCAGACAGAGATCTCAAGCCCCTGCGCATCCAGCCCCAGCCAGCCGGGCAATACGGTCAGGTAGAACCAGCCCAGGACGGAGAACATGACTACCTGGAACACCGAGTTGATCGCGACCAGCACCGCGGTCGCCTCCCGGTCACCGCACGCGAGATCGTTCCAGATCACCACCATCGCGATGCACCGGGCGAGCCCCACGATGATCAACCCGGTCCGGTACTCGGGCAGATCCGGCAGGAAGATCCACGCGAGCGCGAACATCACTGCGGGCCCCACGAGCCAGTTCAGCACGAGCGAGGAGACGAGGAGCTTCTTGTCGCCGGTCACGGCGGCGACCTTGTCGTAGCGGACCTTCGCGAGCACCGGGTACATCATCACCAGCAGGCCCAGCCCGATCGGGATCGAGATCCCGCCGACCTCCATCGCGGAGAGCGCGTCCGAGAGCGCGGGCACGAAGCGTCCGAGCAGGAGGCCCGCGACCATGGCGAGGCCGATCCACAGTGGCAGCCACTTGTCGAGGGTGGAGAGCCGCTTCGGGACGGTGCGGGTCAGGGTGTCGGTCATGCGAGCAGCTCCTCGATCTTCGCGATGTAGACGGGTTTCGGGTGCGCGTCGATCAGCACGTCCACGCGTTCCCCGTCCCGGTAGAAGCCGAGGGTCGGGATCGAGGTCACGCCGGCCGCGGTCACGGTCTCGGGATTCTGGTCGGCATCGACCTTCACGATCTTCACCCGGCCCCCGTACTCGCGGGCGAGCTGGTCCAGGATCGGGGCGATCGCCTTGCACGGGCCGCACCAGGTCGCCCAGATGTCGACCACGACGGGGAGCTCGGACTCGAGCACCTCGGCTTGGAAGGTGGCGTCGGTGATAGGGGTGACGGTGCTCATGCGGAGACCTCCAGGACAGGTGTGGGAACGGTGGCGGGTGCGAGGTTCGACAGGTAGTGCTGGGCGTCCTGCGCGGCCGCGCAGCCGGTGCCCGCGGCGGTGATCGCCTGCCGGTACGTGTGGTCGACGAGATCCCCGGCCGCGAACACCCCGGCCAGGTTCGTGCGCGTGGACGGGTGCGAGACTCGCACGTACCCGTCCGCGTCGGTGTCGACCTGACCGGACACCAGCTCTGAGCGCGGGTCGTGCCCGATCGCGACGAACACCCCCGTCGCGTCGAGCGTGCATTCAGCCCCGGTGACGGTGTCGCGCAGCGTGAGCCCGGTGACCTGCTCGTCGCCGAGGATCGCGGCGACCTCGCTGTTCCAGGCGACCTCGATCTTCGGATCATCGAGCACGCGCTGCGCCATGATCCTCGACGCGCGGAACTCGTCCCGGCGGTGCACCACGGTCACCTTCGACGCGAAACGGGTGAGGAACAGCGCTTCCTCCATCGCGGAGTCACCGCCGCCGATCACGGCGATCTCCTGGTCGCGGAAGAAGAACCCGTCGCACGTCGCGCACCAGGACACACCGTGCCCGGACAGGCGCTCCTCCTCGGGGAGGCCGAGCTTGCGGTACGCGGAGCCCATCGTCAGGATCACCGCGCGCGCCCGATACGTAGCCCCGGCACCGGTCTCGATGACCTTCACGTCGCCGTCGAGCTCGAGGCCGATCGCGTCGTCGTAGACGATCCGAGCGCCGAACCGCTCGGCCTGCGCCCGCATCGACTCCATCAGCTCCGGGCCCTGCACGCCGTCCACGAAGCCCGGGAAGTTCTCCACCTCGGTCGTCGTCATCAGCGCGCCGCCCGCGGTCACCGAGCCCGCGATCACGACCGGGGCGAGACCCGCACGGGCAGCGTAGACCGCGGCGGTGTATCCGGCGGGACCGGACCCGACGATGACAAGCTCGATCTCTTGATTCGACATACTTCTATATTGACATCTATCGAACCAGTCCGCGAGCCCACGCAGACTCTTGTCACCGAATGTTCACCAACCAGGCCCGAGCAAGAATCCCACCGCCCTGCGCACATGACTTCCGTGTCGACCAAGAGTGTGCGAAAAGTGCACTCTTCAATAGTCGGACCTACCAGTAGAGGTCATCGGCCGCTTCGGGGCGTGGCAGGAGGTCTACTCGATCGACGAGTCGTTCCTGGGCCTGCCGGAGGCGGGCGAGGACGTGCTGGCGAGCACGGCGCGGGAGGTGCGCTCCGCCGTCGCACTCCACGTCGGCGTCCCCGTCTGTGTCGGCGTCGCGCCCACCAAGACCCTCGCGAAGTTCGCCAACCACGTCGCCAAGCGCAATCCGGGACTCGGCGGAGTGTGCTCGCTCGGCTCGCTGCCGCCGGGGGAGCTCGAGCGCATCCAGTCCCGCCTGCCCGCCACGGACGTGTGGGGCGTGGGGCGCAAGAGCGGGGAGAAGCTCGCCGCGCTCGGCATCGGCACGATCGCCGCGCTCAGGGCCGCAGACCCGCTGATGATCCGCAAGCGCTTCTCGGTGGTCATGCAGCGGACTGTCCTGGAGCTGAACGGCACGCCATGCATCGCGCCGGTCGACGAGCGGGCGGACCAGCAGCAGGTCATGTTCTCGCGCAGCTTCTCGACGCCCGTGGACACGGCGGCGCAGATGGAGGAGGTCATGTCCGTCTACGCGCAGAAGGCGGCCGGACGCCTTGCGGCCAAGGGGCTGCGCGCGTCGGTCGTGACGGTGAGTGCCGGGACGAGCCGCTTCGCCCACGGCACGCAGTCGTTCCCGAGCGCCTCCGTGCCCCTGCCGGTGCCGACGGACGATCCGATCCGGATCACGAGGGCCGCGGTCGCGGCGATGCGGGGTCGTTTCGAGCCGGGCGCCGCGTACGTCCGCGCGGGAGTGATGCTCTCGGGCCTGGGACGGGGCGGGCAGGCGGAGCAGCTGGACCTCTTCTCCGGGCTGGCGGAGGGGGAGGACGACGCCGATGCCGCCGCCGGCGCCCCGGGCGGCGGGGCGGCGGGTGGCCGGGCGGGCGCTCGGCCCGGGCGCGCGGCGGATCCGACCGGGGGCGTCGAAGGCCTCGGTGCCCTGCTGGGCAGCGTTCGGGCCCGGTTCGGGGAGGCCGCGATCGGGCTCGGGCAGGGCGGCCTCGCCGAACCCGCCGCGTGGTCGATGAAGCGCGAGTTCTCCTCGCCGAAGTACACCACCGAGTGGTCCGAGCTGCCGCGCGTCAGGGCCTGAAGCGCGGCTGCCCGGACCGGCCCCTGGCCCGGTCGCGGCCCGCGGTCAGCGGGGGAGCGGGGCCCCGGCCGCTTCGCGACCGCCCGCGTCGGGGTCCTCGGCCGAGGGCGCGGACGGCGTCTCGGGCTCGTCGCCCGCCGGGGGCAGCGGGCTCGACGGTCCCTCCGGGACGTCGACGTGGACGACGCCGGCGACGGCCTCGAGCGCCCGGTGCCGGCGTCGGAAGAAGCGCGTGAGGTTCAGGACCCGGGAGTCCTGGTTCGGCCCCTCGACCTCGAGGCCGTAGATCTCGCCGATGCGGCCCACGAACGCCTCGCGCCGCGCCTTGTCGTAGGCCCGGATCTCGCGGCTGAACGCCCGGACCGTGGCCCAGCAGATGAGGATCATGATGACGCTGAACGGCAGGGCGATGATGATCGCGGCCGTCTTCAGCGCGTCGAGACCGCCCGAGAGCAGCAGGGCGATCGCGAGGCCGGACGTCGAGAGGGTGAAGAAGACCCGGATCCAGTTCTTCGGCTCCACCTCGCCGCCCGTGGCGATCATGCTCATGACGAGCGAGCCGGAGTCGGCGGAGGTGACGAAGAAGATCGCGATGAGGATGACGACGCCGATCACCAGGACGGCGCTGCCGGGGAGCTGCTGCATGAGGGCGAACAGCGAGCCCTCGACGTCGACCTCGCCGTTCGGGCCGATCAGGCCGCCCTCGCCCTCGAGCTCGGTGTGGATCGCCGTTCCGCCCAGGACGGAGAACCAGATGAAGGTCACGAGGGTGGGAACCAGGAGGACGCCGGCGACGAACTGGCGCACGGTGCGGCCGCGGGAGATGCGGGCGATGAAGATGCCGACGAACGGCGCCCAGGACATCCACCAGCCCCAGTAGAACGTGGTCCACGTGGCCTGCCACAGCTCGCCCGCCTCGCCGGAGAAGGCGCTCACGTTGAACGCCATGGCCAGGAAGTTCTGCAGGTAGTTGCCGACGGACTGGACGAGGTTCCGGAAGAGGAACTGGCCCGGGCCCACGATGAGCACGAACACGACGAGCAGGGCCGCCAGGACCAGGTTGATGTTGGAGAGCCACTTCATGCCGCGGGCGACGCCCGAGAGCACGGAGAACAGGACGGCGCCGGTGATGATCAGGATGATGACGATGTTCAGGGTCTGGGTGGCCTCGAACAGGTTCGCGCTCTCGAGGCCGGCGCTGATCTGCAGGACGCCGAGGCCGAGGGAGGTCGCGACGCCGAAGATCGTTCCGACGAGTGCGACGATGTCGATCACGTTGCCCGAGGCGCCCTTGACGCGGCGGCCGAGGAGCGGCTCGAGGGTCCAGCGGATGGAGATCGGGCGGCCGCGGCGGTGGATCGCGTAGGCGAGCGCCAGGCCGAGCACCACGTAGACGGACCAGGCGTGGACGCCCCAGTGGAGGAAGGTCTGGGAGAGCGATTGCTGGGCGAGGACGGCCGGGCTGCCGTCGACGCCGGGCTTCGGGGAGGCGAAGTGGCTCAAGGGCTCGCTCACGCCGTAGAAGACCAGTCCGATGCCCATGCCGGCGGCGAAGAGCAGCGCGAACCAGGAGCCGACCGAGAACTCGGGTTCGTCGTCGTCCTTGCCGAGCTTGATGTCGCCGAAGCGGCTGAAGCCGACCCAGAGGGCGAAGATCACGAAGCCCGTCACGAGCAGGACGTAGTACCAGTTGAAGTTGTGCACGATCGTCTGCTGCACGGAGGCGAAGACCGACTCCGCCGTGCGCGGCGCGATCATGGCGAACGCGGTGAACGCGAGCACGATGATGGCCGAGGGCCAGAAGACGGCCCGGTGGACGGGTGGCTTGGACGTGGTGTTCTGGGCGGATTCGCTCATTCTTCACAGGATATGCAAAGGTCCGACGCGAAACCAAGGCAGCAGGGGGTGGACGTGTCCAGCGACACGCCGCCGGGCGGCTGGCGTGTCGCCGGACACGCCGGCGGTGTCGCGCCCTCGACCCGCGCCGCGCGGGCCGTGGACACGCAGGCGGCCCGGCACGGGTGCCGGGCCGCCTGCGGTGCGTGGTGCCTACTTCTTCTTGGTGAACGTCACCAGCTCGGCCTTGTCGCCGGTGTTGGAGCCCTTGCCGGAGAGGTTGCCCGTGGCGTTGTGGTAGTGCAGGAACAGGCCCGTCGCCTCGACGGAGGCCTTCTTGTCCTTGCCCTTGTCCTTCCCCTTGGCCTTCGTGGCCGTGGCGGTGGAGGAGTAGTCGCCCACGTGGGCCAGCAGGGACTGGCCCGGCAGGTCGACGAACGCGGTGCCGGTGCCGGCGCCCTCGAACCACAGGTCCGGGCTCACGGCGTTGTAGGCCACCCAGTCCGTGGTGTCGACCGGAACCGTGTTGCCGTCCAGATCCGTGTTGTACCAGCTGTAGGTGCTGACGCGGTACTGGATCTGGCCGGAGCTCGTGTCGTCGATCCCGAGCGCCTCGAGCGAGACGGGCAGGGACGCCACGTTGGTGTCGAACACGTTGGTGTCGGTCTCTCCCGTGAGGCCGTTGACCGGCCACAGGTCCACCTGGGCGCCCGTGGCGAGGTCGAAGGTCGCCGCGAGGTCCTGGTCGATGCCGTCGATCTGCGCCGTGAAGGTGACGAAGTCGGGGCGGCCGTCGCCGTTGGTGTCGATCTCGACGTCGATCTCCGTGCCGCCGGCGAGGTGGGTCCAATTGCCCCACGTGCTGACCCCGAAGTTCAGGACGCCGTCGGCGGTGCCGACGAGCGGGGCGTCGGAGGCGGCGCCCACATGCTGTAGGTCCATTTCACGCGCTCCGGGCACGGCGTCGACCGAGGCGCCGAGACGCGGGCTGGAGGCCCCGTGCTCGAACGCGGAGACGAGCGAGACGATCCGCTGGTCGCCGTTGCCCTGGAAGCGCCCGTTGCCCTTGAGCTTGACCTCGACGGTGTCCTGGCCCTTCTTGACCGTGTACTTCTTGCCCGCGGTCATGTCAGAGGAGGCCTTCGGGGCCGCCTGGACGGGAACGCGCAGGGTCGGCTGGCCCTTGGCGGTGAGCTGGATGCGGCCGTTGGCGTCGGCCAGCCACTGCCGGTTCAGGCCCTGCTGGGTCCGCTCCATCGTGGGGTCGATGGTCTTCGCGAAGCGCGCAGGGTCGACCGTGAGGGTGATCTTGAACTTGGCCGTCTTGCCCGCCTTGACCGTGACCTTCTTGGTGCTCAGCGCGTAGCTGGCGCCGGGGATCTCGGAGGAGGGGACGTAGGCGACGTCGTAGGTCTGGGTCCACTTGGACTTGTTGTGGACCGTGACCGACTTGGTCTCCTTGTGCTTCTTCTTCCCGAGCTCGATGACGCCGAAGACCACGGAGGTCAGGTCGGGGTCGTCGCTCGCGAAGGCGTAGGCCGGGGTCTTCAGCGCGGCGTCGCCGATCACGCGACCGGAGCCGACGCGGTTCGGTCCGTAGGCGGCGCCGTTCGGCGCCAGGACGTCCGCGGAGGCCGTGTTCATGACGATGCTCTTGATCTGGTACGGCGTGTAGTCGCCGGAGCCGGCGACGAGCGCGGCGAGGCCGGCGGTCATGGGCGTGGCCATCGACGTGCCCGTCATGACGGCGGGGCCGTTGCCCGTGCCGACGCCGGCGGAGCCGATCAGGGTGCCGGGTGCGGCGACGTCGGGCTTGACGATGCCCTCCGAGCCGTGGACGCCCCGCGACGAGCTCGGGTTCAGCGTGTCAAGCGCACCGGAGTCGCCGGACGCGGCGCCGATGAGGTCCGCGTCCACGCGCAGCTGCAGCGTTTCGGCCTCGGCGGCCGGGCGGAGCAGCTCGGAGTAGGTGCGGTTCAGCTGGACGCCGGGGATGCCCGTGTTGCCGGCGATGCCGGCATCGAAGACGAGGCGCGGCGAGTCGAGCACCACGCCGCCGCCGCCGGCGGCCTGCACGTTGTTGAAGCGGACGCCGGAGCCGCAGGGGAATGCGCCGTCCTCTTCCCACTGCAGCCAGACCCACTTGCCGCCGAGGTCGGTCCCCGGGGGGAACGGGTTGCAGCCGAACGCGTTGTCCGCCGGGGCCATGACGACCTCGCCGGTCAGCTGGTCGTCGCTCGCCGCGGCGTAGTTGAAGTTCACGGAGTACTGGCCGGAGGCCGTGCCCGCCACGTCGGCGGGGGCAAGGACCTCGATGGCGTCCATCGTGACCTTGGAGCCGATGCTGTTCGCGACGGTCAGCGAGGACCGCGAGTTGCCGGGGGATCCGCCGACGTCGGTGACGTCGCCGGCGTTGCCCGAGGCGACGACGGAGAGGATGCCCTGCTCGGCGAGGGCGTCGACGATCGCGTTCTCCGGGTCGTCGACGGGGGAGTGGTCCGAGCCGAGCGACATGTTCACGACGTGGGCGCGGTCGCTGAAGTCGCCGTCGTTGTTCGGGTCCAGGACGTAGTCGAGGGCCTGGCCGACGACGGCGGAGGATCCCTCGCAGCCGAACACGCGGATCCCGACGACCTGGGCCTTCGGTGCCGTTCCGGGGCCGATGCGCATGGCGGAGACCTGCGCGGCGGTGAGCGAGGAGTAGTCGCCGTCGAACGTGCTGCCGTCGGCGTTGACGCCGTAGCCGGCCGCGGATCCGGCGACGTGGGTGCCGTGGCCGGCGCTCGCGCAGTCCAGCGGGTTGGGGTCCGGGTTCGGGACGGGCTGGTACGTGGGCGAGCTCGGGTTGGCGTTGTAGTCGTCGCCGACGAGGTCCCAGCCGCCGATGAACTTGGCGGGATCGCGCAGCCCGGATGCCGCCGAGGGGAGCTCGAAGGAGTCCTGGGCGGCCTCGTAGGCCTCGAGGGTGCCGGGTCCGCCGAAGTCGGCGTGCGTGTAGTCGACGCCCGTATCGAGGACGGCGATGGTCACGCCCTCGCCGGTCTCGCCGAGGTTGGTCCAGGATTCGAGCGCCTTGGTGTCGATCACGGCGCCCTTGTTGTCCGGGCTCTTGGGGACGATCGCGCTGATCTTCACGACGTCGGGGCGGGCCGCGAGGGCGCGGAGCTGGTCCGCGTCGCCGCGCAGGGCGACGCCGGGGACCGTGTTGGTGGTGGTGTAGATGACCTTGGACTTGGATTCGGTGGCGGCGGAGCGCCCCTTGGCCGTGATTCCGTCGCGGATCTGGCGGACCTTGGCCTGGGCCTTGACGGGCTTGGCCTTGCCCGTGCGGACCTCCACGGGCTGCGTCTGTTCGAAGGCGCCGGTGCCCTCGAACTGGACGAAGACGGAGACCTCCCCCTGCGCGGTCGCGAGCGGGCCGCTGACCTTCAGGTCCTTCAACGCGGAACCCCCGAGGGCCTGCGAGAGGCTCCCGGGGGTTTCGGCGACTTCTTGTGGTGCCCCCAATGCCGGGGCGGACATGGTCGCGGCGAGGGCCACGCCCGCTGCCGCGGCCACGACTGCCCGGGCGAGCCGGGGCCGGTGCGAGTTTTTCATGATGCTCCTTGTTGCCTCGAGGCGGACGAAAGGGGCCCGCGCGGCCATCAGCCGCAGCACGCCCCCCGATGTGAAAGCCTAGGTGACCGGAACCACATGTCAAGGGTTCGTTTGACGATGTTTGTTGACAATCGTTCGACAACAAGGTGTGTCGAGGCGGGGAAGGCTGTCGTCAACGCGGGCGCAGCACGCAGAAGTCGTTGCCCTCCGGGTCGGCGAGGCACACCCACGGCACGTCGCCCTGGCCGAGGTCGACGTCCGTGGCCCCCAGCGACCTGAGCCGCGCCACTTCCGAGTCCTGGTCGTCGCCGGGTCCCGGCAGCACGTCGAGGTGGACGCGCCCGGACGAGGCGCCGGGGTCCACTTGGCGCACGAACTCCAGGAACGGTCCCACGCCCCGGGGCGAGCGCAGCCGCGCGAGGTCCGCTCCGGCGTCGTACGCGTCCCAGCCCAGGGCGTCGCCCCAGAACCCCGCCGTCGCCAGCGGCTCGGAGCAGCCCACCACGACGGCCGCGATCGGCCCCGTGTCGGCGTAGAGGCCGCGGGGTTCCAGGACGCAGAAGAGGTTGCCCTCGGGGTCGGCCATGACGGTCCACGGCACATCGCCCTGGCCGATGTCTGCCCGGTGGGCCCCGAGCGTCAGGAGGCGGGCGACGAGCTCCTCCTGGTGCGCGGCGGAGCTCGTCGCGAGGTCGAGGTGCGCCCGGTAGCGGACGGTCTCCGGATCCGGGACGGCGACGACGTCCACGCAGACGACGGAGGGGTCCGGCCAGTCGAAGCCGTGGGGCTCGACGTTGGCCACGCCGGGGGCCTCGCTCGAGACGCCCCAGCCGAGCGCGTCCGCCCAGAAGCGGCCCAGCGCCGCCTCGTCCGCGGCCTTGAAGTTCACCTGTACGAGATCCAGTGCCATGCGGCCCGACCCTATACCTCCACGGCCCCGCGCGGGAGGGGGTGCTCGAGGGGCGCAGGAGGGAGGACGACGGCGGTGCCCGGGTCGCGTCGTCGTCCCGCTATCCCGCGCCGCCCTGCCAGAGGGCGTCGAAGGGGGCCGCCGAGGCGACGCGGTGGCGGATGCCGGTGGTCACGAAGTCCTTGGCGGTGCGCGCGGCCGCGAGCGGCGCGGCGCCCTTCGCGAGTTCGGCCGTGACGGCGGCCGCGAGGGAGCAGCCGGCTCCGGACACGGCGACCTCGCCGATCTTGGGCGCCGCGAGGAACTCGGTGGTGGTTCCGTCGTGGTAGACGTCGACGGCGTCCGGGCCGTCGAGGCGGACGCCGCCCTTGGCCAGGACGGCGGCGCCGCTGGCCTCGTGGATGATCCGGGCCGCCTCGGCGAGGTCCTCCACGGAGCGGATCGTGCGGCCGGAGAGCGACTCCGCCTCGAAGTGGTTCGGGGTGATGAACGTGGCCCGCGGCAGCAGCGTGGACTTGAGGGCCTGGTCGGTGTCCAGGGCGTGGCCGGGTTCCTGGCCCTTGCAGATCAGCACCGGGTCGAGGACGACGTTGCGCCACTCCTGGCTGTCCAGCGCCGCGGCGACGGCCTCGATGGTGGCCGGGCTGCCCATCATCCCGAGCTTGACCGTATCCAGCTGGCCCACGTAGCACGCCTGTACGGCCTCGAGCTGCTCGGCGATGACGCGGGGCTCGACGGCGGTGAAGCGGTGGTTCCAGTTCTCCTTCGGGTCGAAGGAGACGATGCAGGTCAGGGCCGTGATGCCGTACACGCCGAGCGCCTGAAACGTCTTGAGGTCGGCCTGCGCGCCCGCCCCGCCGGTGGCCTCCGAGCCGGCGATGGTCAGGGTGATGGCTGGGGCGGGAGCGAGATCGGTCGAGGTCATGGCGTCCAGTCTAGGCAGGGGATGCGGCGCCGGTCATGGTCGGGCGGCACTGCCGTCCTGCGCCGGGTTGTGCACGTGGACATCGCGCCACACGGCGGCCCGTCCGACTGCGGCGCTTGCTGCCCCGAGTGCGAGGAGCGGAAGTGAGTCCCTGATGTCCAGGCCGAACACGGTGGCGCACAAGGCCGCTGCAGCGGCTCCGGCGAGGAAGAACACGGTGACGTGGACGAGCTGGCTGCGGACGGGCCGCAGGAGGACGCCCAAGACCAGTCCGAGAGGGAAGCCGAAGACCGCGCACGCAACGAGGGCGATGAGGCAGATCCAGGCGAAGCCCGTGGCCAACGTCAGCCAGCCTTCGAGACCGTTCCCGGCGCCGCCGACTGCCGTGCCGCCGAGGAATACCAGGGCCGCCAGGACCAGGCACGCCCAGGTGGCGGCGAGGCCCTTGAGCAATGCGCCCGCTGTGAACGTCACGCGGTGGTGGTCCGGATGGTGGTCGTAGCGCCGGTGCAGGGCGTCGCCCGAGGCCGAGACCTGATCGCCGGCCCGATGCGGATCCGGATGGTTGCCGGTGGGGTTCGAAGCCATGACGCGAGGTTATCGCGGTTCACCGACGATATGGCGTCCGATCGCCGTCCGCGGCGGAGCGCACGAGCCCGATCACGTCGTCGAGAATCGCGCGCACCACCGGCAGGCGGGAGAGCACGGACAGGCGGGCCAGGAGCGGCGCCGCGTTGCGCACGAGGCGCCGCGTCCGTTCCCGGCCCGGCGAGGCGTCGTAGGCCCAGAACAGGAGGATCCCGCGCTGGACCAGCCACAGCAGTTCCGGCAGGTCGTTGCGGATCGCGAGCGGAGGCTGCGGCCGGGCCGTGGTCACGGCCTGCCGCCAGAGGCCGAACTCCTTGGCCCGGTTCACCGCCGCGACGTCCGCATCGGCGGCCTCCGGTCCAGCCCCGCCGCTGAAGGCCGCGCGGAGGAAGGCCGGCCCGAAGCCCTGGAACGGCTCGAGGGCGTCGAGGGCCGTGTCCATGACCGCGCGGATGTTGCCCTCGAGCGTGTTGCCGACGAGCAGGCGCGGCCAGGCGAGGTTCCGGTGCGCCTCCCGCGTCGCCCGGTACAGCTCCCCGGCGAGCTGCTCCTTGGACTCGAAGTAGTAGTAGGCGCTCCCCAGCGACATCCCCGATTCGGCGGCGATCGAGCGCAAAGTGGTCTTCTCGTAGCCGTGGATCGCGAAGAGCTTGGCGGAGGCATTGACCAGTTTCTGCCGCGTGTGCGCGGCCTTGGGACTCGAAGGGGCCATGTTCTGCCTTGCCGTTGCTGGGATCCAGGCCAGTCTACCGCTTTTTGAACATGTTCAAAAAATTGAGGCAAAATGACCTGCCGCCACGGCCCGTGGGAGAATCGGGGGTCAAGTGCTAATACAGCGGGCGGCCGCACCGGGGAACCGGGCGCCGCCTGGCGAACCACTTCCACGATTGGGAACCCCTCACATGGCCGCGAACACCGCCACCCCCTCGCCCGTCCGCGCCGCCTTCGCGGCGGCCGGAAGCCCCTACTTCTCCACCGCGCTGGCCCTCATGGCCGTCGTCGTGGTCCTGTCCAACATCGGCGCCACCAAGGGCGTCACCTTCGGCCCGATCGTCACGGACGGCGGCTTCTTCCTCTTCCCGCTCGCCTACATCCTCGGCGACGTCATCAGCGAGGTCTACGGCTTCAAGGCCGCCCGCCGCGCCATCATCACGACCTTCGCCCTGTCCTTCTTCACGAGCTTCTGCTTCTGGATCCTGATCCACCTGCCCGCCGCCGACTGGTACGAGGGCCAGGAGGCGCTCGCCGCCACGCTCGGACCCGTGTGGCAGATCGTCGCGGCCTCGCTCCTGGGCTTCGCCGCCGGACAGACGCTCAACTCCTGGGTGCTCGTGAAGATGAAGGAGCGCTTCGGCGAGAAGCGCCTCGTGATCCGCCTGCTCGGCTCCACCGGTGTCGGCGAGTTCGCCGACACGCTGATCTTCTGCTCCATCGCCGCCGGCGTCATCGGCATCAGCGACACCGCGACCTTCATCAACTACGTCGTCGTCGGCTTCCTCTACAAGACCGCGGTCGAGGTGCTGTTCGTCCCCGTCACCACCACCGTCATCGCCTGGTTCAAACGCCGCGAACCCAGCTACGGGGAAACGGCGCCCTCGGCGGCCTGACCGCCACGCCCGTCGCCCTCGGACGAGGCGCCGGGACCCCACCCGTCCGGGCGAGGCCCCGCCCGCCCGGACCGGCGCGCCCGGGCGCGGACCCGGCGTCGTCCTCCCCGGCCCTACTGCACCGTCCCCGCCCGGCCTTACCCTGAGGGTATGGAATTCCTCACCGCGATGGGACTGAGCTCGGCGGCGGGGCTCAACGCCTACATCCCGATGCTGGCGCTCGGCCTCATGGACCGCTTCACGGGGCTCGTGGCCCTGCCCGCGGAATGGGCCTGGCTGTCCAACGACTGGATGCTCGCGCTCCTCGGCGTCCTCCTGCTGCTCGAAATCGTGGCGGACAAGATCCCCATCGTGGACAGCATCAACGACTGGGTCCAGACCGTCGTCCGCCCCGCCTCGGGCGGGATCGTGTTCGCTTCCGGGCTCGGCGCCGAGACGGTCACCGTCTCCGACCCGGACTCGTTCTTCGCCGGGGACCAGTGGATCCCCGTCGCGCTCGGCGTGGGGATCGCGCTGGCGGTGCACCTCGTGAAGATGGTGTCCCGGCCCGTGCTGAACGCCGGAACCGTCGGGACCGCCGCCCCCGTCGTCAGCACCGCCGAGGACGGGGCCGCCGTGGGGCTCGCCGCCGCCGCGATCTTCCTGCCGATCCTGGTGCTGCTGCTGCTCGTCGGGCTCGTGGTGATGATGGTGGTCCTGGTGCGCCGCGTCCGCTGGCGCCGCGCCGCGCCCGGGGCGCCCTGGCGGCGATCGGAGCTGTAGGGGCGGGGAACCGGCGGCGCTCCCTTCCCGCGCACCTTTCGGCGTTCCTGCGCGGTTAAGCCGCGGCTCGACCCCGCTGACGTGGGCGCCCGCGTTTGCTTGAAGCTAAAAGTGCGCTGGGGCGGGGGGCTAGAGTCCCTGCGGGTCCGGGTTGCCGGCGTAGTAGTCCGCGAGGGTGCGCTCCTTGAGCTCGTAGAAGGTCCCGTCCTCGATCGCCTGCCGCGCGTCGTCGACGAGGCGCACCACGAAGCGCTCGTTGTGGATGGAGATCAGCGTGTGGCTCAGGATCTCCTTGGACTTGAACAAGTGGTGGATGTAGGCGCGCGTGTAGTGGGTGCACGTGTAGCAGTCGCACCCCTGCTGCAGCGGCGTGAAGTCCGTCTTGTAGCGCGAGCCGGAGAGGTTGAAGCGCCCGTGGGCCGTGTAGAACGCGGAGTTCCGGGCGACGCGGGTGGGGGAGACGCAGTCGAAGGTGTCCGCCCCGTTCTCGATCGCGGTGAAGACGTCGTCCGGCTCGGAGATGCCCAGCAGGTGCCGCGGCCTGTCCTCCGGCAGCGCCTCGGCGCACCAGCCCACGATCGTGCCCAGGTTCTCCTTCTCCAGCGCCCCGCCGATCCCGAAGCCGTCGAAGTCCATCGCGCCGAGGTCGGCGCACGCCTTGCGCCGCAGGTCCTCGTACTGCGCCCCCTGGATCACGCCGAACAGCGCCTGGTACGGCCTGTCCGCCCGCTCGTCGGTGAGCCGGAAGTGCTCCTCGACGCAGCGCACGGCCCACTGCCGCGTGCGCTCGAGCGCCTCCTCCTGGTAGCCGCGGGAGTTGTGCAGGGTGGTCAGCTCGTCGAACGCGAACATGATGTCCGCGCCGATCCGGTGCTGGACGGACATGGAGATCTCGGGGGAGAAGCGGTGCCGCGTTCCGTCGAGGTGGGACTTGAACCAGACGCCGTCGTCGTCGACGTTCGCGAGCCGCTCCTTGCCGGGCGCCACGGCGTCGTCCGCTCCGGAGGCGTCGACGTTCTTCATGTCGATGACCTTCTTGAACCCCGAGCCCAGGCTCATCACCTGGAAGCCGCCCGAGTCGGTGAACGTGGGGCCGTTCCAGTTCATGAAGCGGCCGAGCCCGCCGGCGGCGTCGAGGACGTCGGCCCCGGGCTGCAGGTACAGGTGGTAGGCGTTGGCGAGGACGGCCTGGGCGCCGAGCTCCGCGACGGCCTCGGGGGTGATGGCCTTGACGGTCGCCTTGGTCCCGACGGCGATGAACGCCGGGGTCCTGACCTCGCCGTGGGGCGTGCGGATGGTGCCCGTGCGGCCGAGCCCCGGCGTCCCGTCGGGCCGGGTGAGCCGGGTCCCGAGCGTGAACCCGAAGTCCGCCTGCCGCGGGTGCCCCGTGCCGGGTACGACGCCGGAGCGGGCGTCCGCGCCCTCGGCGGCGTCGGGGTCGGTCAACGGGGGGACGGGGGCGTTCGCATCTGGCACCCCTCTAGTCTGCCTCATGGCCTCCCGCGGTCCCGGCGCGGTGTTGCGTCGGCCACGAACGCGGCCCGACGCGGCGGGAGGGCAGGTGGCCGGGGATACGGTAGGCGCGTGGACAACGACAACGGCACGGGGGCGCCGAGCCCCGATCCCGTGGATCCCGCGGAGGCGGGAGCGGCCCTGCCGCGCGCCACGACGGCGGACTCCGTGGCGCCCGCTTCGGGGCCGGCCGCGCCCTTGTCCTGGGGCGCCCTCCTGCGGCTCGGGCCGGGTGACCGCGATCCGTGGATCGGCCTCCGCTGCGCCCTGGGCGTGTTCCTGCCGCTCGCGGCCCTCATCGCCGCCGACCGGCTGGATCTGGCCGTCTTCGCGGTCTTCGGGGCGTTCACCGGGATCTACGGGCGGGTACCGGGCCACCGCGACCGCCTCGCGGCCCAGCTGCGGGCCGGCACCATGTTCTGGGTGCTCATCGCTGCGGCCTGGGCCGCCTCGACCTTCCTCGTCGACCACGGCTCGGTGGGCGGCACCTGGGTGGTGACCGGCTTGACGACGCTCGTCGCCGGCGCGTGCGCTCTCGTCGCGGGGACGTGGCAGATGCGGCCGGCCGGATCGCTCTTCCACATCTTCGCGTTCGCCGCGATCGCCTCGATCCCGGCGCTGCCCCCGGCGCCCGAGTCCCTCGCGACCGCGGCCGCTACGGTCCTGCTGGCGCTCGCCCTCGGCCAGGCCGGCCGCCTGCACCCGGCCCGGCGCACGCCCTGGGTGCGGAGCGCGCCGCGGCCGATGTCGCGGCGGTACCGGATGGCGGTCCGCGTCGAGTCGCTCGGCTACCTCCTCGCCGCCGGGGCCGCCGGCGCGGCCGCCACGCTGCTCGGCCCCGTCTTCTCGGCCGGCCACCCCTACTGGGCGATGGTCGCCGCCGTCGTGCCCCTCGTCGGGCACAGCACGCGGCACCGCGTGGCCCGCGGCCTGCACCGCGTCCTGGGCACGCTCGCCGGGCTCGGCGTCATGGCGCTCGTGATCCTGGCGGATCCGAACCCGTGGATCCTGATCCTCCTGATCGGTTCGGCCCAGTTCGCCGCGGAAATGCTCATCACGCGCAACTACTTCTGGGCGCAGGTGTGCGTCACGCCCCTCGCGCTCGTGGGCAGCTCCCTCATGACGGGGCCGTCCACGGCGCTGCTCTACGACAGGATCGTCGAGACCGTCCTCGGCTCGGTGGTCGGCGTCGCCGTCGTCCTGCTGGGTTCCTCGCTCGCGCGCCGGATGCGGGACGGGGCGCCCCCGGCGCCCTGACCGGGCTCAGCCCGCAGGCGCGTCGGGGCCCTCGCCGGCCAGCCCGCGCAGGGCGTCGAGCTCGTGCCGGATCATCCGCGCGAGCTCGTCCGCGCCGAGCGTGCGCGATCCGCCGTGGGCGCGCAGGTGCAGGAGCGCCTCGAAGCGCTGCAGCCGCCACTCGCGCTCGGACTCCCGGTCCCCGGTGGCCGCGGCGCGGTGGATTTCGCGGTCGAAGAGGTTGGGCTCGTCGAGCTGGCGCTGGCGCAGCTCGGCGCCGAGCCGGGAGCGCACCGGGTCGGCCTCGACGTGGTCCGTGGCCCGCAGCGCCTCGGCGTACCGGTCGGCGGCTTCGGCGTCGCCGTCGTCGAACGCGAGGTAGGACGCCGCGGCGAGGGCGAGCTGGATGGTCTTCCAGCGGCCGAAGTTCCCGTCGAACGGCAGCTCCGTGAGGATCCCGAGCGCGCGCCAGGCGTTGGCACGGTCCTGCAGGTCCACGAGCAGCAGCCGGGCGAGCAGGCGCACGTCCTCCAAGTGGGCGCCGGCCTTGGCGTTGAAGCCCCGGCTGAGCCGGGCGATCGGCTCCAGCACTCGCTGGTCCCACGGGTACTCGCGGGCGATCTCGATCAGGACGGCCTCCGGCGAGCCGTCCTCGACGGGGATGACCGTCAGCTCATCGAGCGTGACCTCGGGCGGGGGCTCGGTGGTGTGGACGCGGATCGAGGAGCCGTAGGCGATCGTCGCGGTCTGGCCGCTCTCGAGGACGGCCTCGACGTAGGCGGGCGTGCCGAAGCTGTCCTGCACGGTGCGCACGCTCGCCACGGGAAGGCTCGGCGCGCCCGTGCGGGTGATGAAGCGGTGCCCGGGGGCGACCTTCTCGGCGCGGACGGAGCGGACGTAGCTGTTCTGTTCCACGCGGCTCCTAGCGGCACCAGCCGACGTGGGCGAGGGCCTGGCGGACCAGGTTGCCGCGGCCGCCGGGCAGTTCGTCCTGGACCTCCGGGCTCAACGCGTCCTCCGGGCTCAGCCAGGTCAGTTCCAAGGCGTCCTGGCGCGGGCTGCATTCGCCGCGCACGGGGATGATGTAGGCGAGCGAGACGGCGTGCTGGCGCTCGTCCGTCAGCCCCGTCTCCGAGGGCGAGGGGAAGTACTCGGCGACCGTGAAGGGAACGGGGCTCGCGGGCAGTTGCGGCATGGCGAACGGTCCCAGGTCCTTCTCCATGTGCCGCACCAGGGCGGCGCGGATGGTCTCGCGGTACATCACGCGGCCCGAGACGAACGTCCGCTTGAACTGCGCGTCGGCGTCCGCCGTGTAGAGCAGGCCGACCTCGCTGACGTAGCCGAGCGGATCCAGGCGCACCGGGATCGCCTCCACGTAGATGATCGGCAGCCGCTGGCGGGCCTCGTAGAGGTCCTCGTCGGACAGCCAGCCGGGGTAGGGATCGGGGGTGCGCACGCTCATAGTTCATGTTTAGCGCATCGGCTCCCCAAGAGCACGCCCCCATCCCGGCGGCGACGCAATCACGCCTCACGGCGAGGAATCCTCCGCGCCGGGAATAGTTGCCGCACTCAACGGGTTACCGTTGAGGTTCGGGCGGGCACGGCGTGATGCAGCGACCCCGGATCCATCCCGGAACCCCAGAACCAGCGCGGGCCAGCCCCGCGCCTCCCCAGAGGACCCATCGTGCAGCCCACCGCCCCCGCCAGCTCTTCGACCGCCGCGCCGGACCGGCTCGATCCCGCAGCCCGCATGACCATCGGCGTGCTCCTGGTCTCCTCGTTCGTCGTGATCCTCAACGAGACCATCATGAACGTCGCCCTGCCGCGGCTCATGGACGCCTTCGGTGTGACGGCCGACGCCGTGCAGTGGCTCGCCACCGCGTTCATGCTGACCATGGCCGTCGTCATCCCGACGACCGGCTACCTGCTGCAGCGCTTCTCGATGCGCACGGTGTTCCTCATGGCCATGGGCCTGTTCTCGACCGGCACGCTGCTGGCCGGGCTCGCCCCCGGATTCGAGGTGCTGCTCGGCGCGCGCGTCATCCAGGCCTCGGGCACGGCGATCATGATGCCGCTGCTCATGACCACCATCCTGAACCTCGTGCCGCCCACGCGTCGCGGCACCATGATGGGCAACGTCAGCATCGTCATCTCCGTCGCCCCGGCGATCGGCCCGACGATCTCCGGTCTCATCCTGCAGTACCTCGAGTGGCGCTGGATGTTCCTGCTGGTGCTGCCCATCGCCCTCGCCGCGCTCTTCATCGGCGCCCCGCGGCTGGACCGCGTGGCAGAGGCCGGCTCGACGCCGCTGTCCGTCCCCTCGCTCCTGCTGGCCGTCCCCGGCTTCGGCGGGCTCGTCTACGGACTGAGCAAGATCGGCGGAGGGCACGACGGCGGGGCCGCGCCCGGCGTCGACCCCGGAGCCGTCGCGGCCCTGGCCGTCGCCCTGCTGTGCCTCGCCGGCTTCACGTTCCTGCAGCTGCGCCTGCAGCGCGGGGACCGCGCCCTCCTGGACCTGCGCCCCTTCACCTACCGTCCGTTCACGACGGGCCTGATTCTCATGGTGCTCGCGATGGTGGCCCTGTTCGGCGTGATCATCCTGCTGCCGATGTACCTGCAGAACGTCCGCGGGCTCGATACCCTCGGCACGGGGCTGCTCCTGCTGCCCGGCGGGATCCTCATGGGCGTGCTCGCGCCGTTCGTCGGGCGGCTCTACGACCGCGTCGGCCCCCGCCCGCTCGTCGTCCCGGCGTCGGTGCTGCTGACCCTGGTCCTGGCCGGCTACACGCAGCTCACGGCGCAGACCCCGGTCTGGGCGCTGGTCCTCGCACACCTGTTGATGTCGCTGAGCTTCGCGTTCCTGTTCACCCCGTCCTTCACGACGGCCCTGAACCCGCTCCCGCACCACTTGCACTCGCACGGTTCCGCCGTGCTCAGCACCCTGCAGCAGCTCGGCGGCGCGGCCGGCACCGCGCTGCTCGTGGGGATCATGGCCTCCGCGGCGGCCGCCTCGGCGGCGGCCGGATCCGGAGCCGTGGACGCCCAGGTGGACGGGTTCCGGCAGGGCTTCTTCGTCGCCGCCCTGGTGAGCGGAGCCGTCGTCGTCCTGGCCACGCAGATGCGCAAGCCGGCCGCCGAGCCGGTCCCCGCCGACGCCGGACACTAGCGCGGCCGCGTCAACCGGCCCCCGTCCGAACCGGACGGGGGCGGTGGTGCGTCCGCACCCGGCCCCCCGGCGTCGTCAGCGCGAACGCGTGGGCAGATCACGCGGATGCCCTTGGCGTTGTCCAGCATTATCTGCCCACGCGTGGGGAAATTGCCGCGGCGACCTGCTCCGGCTTCGGGTAGACCTGGTGATCTACCCACGCGTTGGGCAGGAGCGCGGAGCGTCATCCGCGGCCAGGCGACGACCCGGCGCCGCGCCCCGGCGTCGTCACCTCGAACGCAGGGCGAGCGCCGCGCCGAAGCCCAGCAGCGCGGTCCCGGTGATCCGGTCCGTCCAGCGGGCGGCCGCGGGGCGCTGCAGCCGCTCGCGGAACAGGTGCGTTCCCTGGATGATGAGCGTGAACCAGGCCAGGCCGAGCAGGTTGTGCACACCCGCGAGGGCGATCCCCATCGCCAGCGGCGCGACGCCCTCGGGCAGGAACTGCGGGATCATCGCGACGTAGAAGACGCCGACCTTGGGGTTCAAGAGGTTCGTGACGCAGCCCTTCGCCCACGAGGAGGCGAGCCGTTCGCGGGGCTCCGGGACGGCGTCGGGCGGCAGTGAACCGGGCGCAGTGGCGTGCCCCGTCCAGGCCGCGGCGCCGGGCCCCGGCGAGGCCAGGGCGCCGGGGCCCATCCGCCCGGGCCGCCGGAAGGAACGCCACAGCATCGAGCCGCCGAGGTAGGCCATGTACGCGGCGCCGGCGAGCTTGAGGACCATGAAGCCGGCCTCGGAGGCCACGAGCAGGGCCGTGGTGCCGACGGCGGCGCCGATGCCCCAGATCATGGCGCCCGTGTTGACCCCGAGCGCCGTCGCGTAGCCGTTCCGGCGCCCCGCGACGATCGAGGAGCGCAGCACGAGCGTGGTGTCGAGCCCCGGGATGACCGTCAGGAGGGCGGCTACCGCGGCGAAGGCGAGGAGGGATTCCGTGATGCTCATGCCCCAAGGCTAGGAGGGGCTGCTGCGCCGGGCACCTTATGACGACGCCGGGGCCGCACCGGCGGCGCGGGAGGCGCCGCCGGCGACGGCAGTGCAGACGCGACTACCAGGCGGCGCGCCAGTACTGCGCGGCGCGCGGGTTGGAGTCCGGGGCCACACCGAGCTCCTTCGCGGCGGCCGCCGCCCAGTGCGGATCGTTCAGGGCGGCGCGGGCGATGCTCACGCCGTCGGCCTGACCGGCGACGAGGACCTGCTCGGCCTGCGCCGCCGAGGTGATCATCCCGACGGCCGTGACGAACGAGCCGGTGCCGGCCAGGGCCTCCTTGACCGCCGCGGCCAGGGCGATCTGGTAGCCGGGCCCGGTGGGTCCGTGGTACGGGCCGAGGCCGCCGCTGGAGAGGTCGAACACCGTGACGCCGAGCTCCCGCAGCTCCCGGGCGAGCCGCACGGTGTCGGCGATCCGCCAGCCGCCGTCGACCCAGTCCTCGCCCGAGAAGCGGATGCCGAGGGGCTTGTGGGCCGGCCAGGCGTCCCGGACGGCCTCGACGACCTCGCGCACGTAACGCGTCCGGTTCTCGAAGCCACCGCCGTAGGCGTCCGTGCGGTGGTTGGAGAGCGGGGAGAGGAACTGGTGGATGAGGTAGCCGTGGGCGGCGTGGATCTGGACCAGGTCGAACCCGGCCCGGTCCGCCCTCCGGGCCGCCTCGGCCCAGTCGCGCACCGAGGCGCGGATCTCCTCGACCGTGAGTTCCCGTGGCGGCCGCAGCCCGTGCAGATCCGTGGCCGAGGGGGCGAGGGTCTCCCAGCCGCCGTCCTCGGGCGGGATGCTGCCGGTCCGGCCGCCGGCGGCGTGGTCGGGCAGCCATCCGTAGGTGGAGGCCTTGCCGCCCGCATGGGCAAGCTGCACGCCGGCCGCGGCGCCCTGGGCGTGGATGAAGTCCGTGACGCGGGTCCACGCCTGCGCCTGGGCGTCGTTCCACAGCCCCACATCGAGATCGGAGATGCGTCCCTCGGGGACGACGGCGGTCGCCTCCGCGACCACAAGCCCGAACCCGCCGGCGGCCCGGGCGCCGAGGTGCATGAGGTGCCAGTCCGTGGGGACGCCGTCGCGGGCGGTGACCGAATACTGGCACATGGGGGCGAGGAACGCGCGGTTGCGCAGCGCCAGCCCGGTGCCGTCGGTGGTGGACAATTCCGTGGGGGAGAAGAGAAGGCTCACATCCCGTGCGAACCCGGTGCGTTGGCGGCGTATTCCCGCCCGGTCCGCGCCGGCGGCGGGTCAGATGGGGAGAAGTCCCCATCGCAGCGCGTCCGCGGTCACGCTACGGTGGTCCCCGGAGGTGGATCATCAATGTCTTTGACGTATTGGTCGGTAGACGTCGCCGGCGCCAATGGTGTCATCACGGCGACCGAGACCGAGGCCGGGGAGTTCGAGGACCTCGTGACGGGGCTGCGCACTTCCATCGAGGACGCCGTCGGCGCCAGCCAGAGCAGCCTGATCTCGGGGGCGCTCCAGGACGTGCACGACGCCTATCTCGGCAAGGTCGCGACGCTGGCACACTGGCGTTCGCTCAACGTCGTCGCGGAATCCCGGAAGATCGTCCAGGCGTGGGTGGACGGGGACGACATCATGGCCGCCGACGCCCGACGCGAGATCGCCTCGGTGCCGAGCTCCGCGGAAGACGCGACGTGAGCGTGGACCTGAGCGGGCTGCCCGAGCTGCCGGATACGGCCGATCTCCGGGGCAAGGCCCGCGCCGTGAAGACGGCGGGAAGCAGGGTCGCGACGAACGCGGACCAGGCCCGGAACGCGTGGCTTCCCGTCAACGGCTTCATCGATTGCGACTACGGGGCCGAGAAGATCCACAACGCCATGGACGAGGTGCCCGGATACGGAGAGGCCTGCGAGCTGGGGACGAACGCGATCCGCGAGGCGCTGTACGGCTACTGCGAGGAGATCGACGGCATCCGCGACCGCTACAACGCCGCGGTCGCAGACTCGATGGTCTGCTACGCGGAGTCCACCGACGACGACCCGAACTACCGCGTGAACCAGGAGAAGGCGGCCCAGGACGAGGTCAACGCCGTGGCCGCTGCCCTGCTGGAAATGGAGGAGCGCTGCGCCGAAGTGATCCGCCAGGTCGATCCCGCCCACGTCCCGGACCCCGGGGTCTTCGCGAGCCCGGGATCGGCCGTCGCCTACACGGCGGCGACGACTGCCCTCGAGCACCTCCGCGTGGACCGCTACGTCTTCGACATCGTGGAGACCATCAGCATCACCCGGCTTGACGTGTCGCACCTGGAGATCCTCTTCGCCGACGGCAGCGTCCTCAGCCGGACCGAGATCAACCTGCGCCAGACGGTGATCCAGCAGCGGACCCGGATCGACGTCGTCGACGCCAGGTTCGGCATTGCGGGCGAACCGCCCTCCTGGGCCAAATGGGGCGGGCGCTTCATCGAGGGCGCCGACGTGCTGCTCAGTGCCTGGGGAAACGGGGCGGAGGAATGGAACCAGGACCTCATCGAGCACCCCGAATACACGGCGGAGGAGCGCTGGGGCAGTGCCGCCAAGTCCGCGGCGTTCGGCGCCGGTGGATCCTTCCTCGGTTCGCTCGGCGGCGCGGCGGGCGGCGCGGCGATCGGCACGATGATCTGCCCCGGAGTGGGCACCGTCATCGGGGCCGTGGCCGGCGGCATCATTGGCGGCTGGGGCGGCGAGATCCTGGGCAACACCATCGACAACTGGACCGACGGCGAGGGCGCGCTCGACGGCGTCAAGAACGCGTGGAACGACTTCTGGGGATGAGGCGCCGTTATCGTGGTCAGGTCCCCTTCGGGGAGGGCCCCGCCATCCGCCGCCCCTCGGCGCCGGGAGAAAGAGAGTCGAGGCAATGACCGACCACGTCCTGTTCCTGATCGTCTATGCGGCCCTCGGCCTGGGCGGCTTCGCTGCCTTCATGACGGCCTGCGTGCGCTCGTACCGGGGCGCCTACCGTTCCTGGATGCTGACGAGGCCGCCGCTCCTGCCCGTGGGGCGCCACTGGGGACTGCTGCCCCTCGGCATCGCCGCCGTCACCCTGCTATTGGCCGGCGGGGCGTTGTTCGCCGAGCAGCTGATGCGCTACTCCCCGCGTCCGGCGGAGTTCGGCGCCGGCGTCGCCGCGGCCGTGGTGGTGCTCGGCGTGGTCCTCTCCCTCGTCTTCAGCCACCGGCTCCCGGAACGGTGGAAGCCCGGCTGGTACCGGGACTGGGAAGCGCGCGGTGCGGACCGCGCGGACATCTCGGCTTGGCTGGTACGACGACGGACCGGGCCCCGCGATCGGCGCGACACCTCGGAGAACGGACAATAGATCATGGACCACGGCACCACGCGTGCTTCGACCCCGCCCGCCTGGGCCCGGGTCGACGCCGGCCCGGTCAGCATCGGGCATCCCGAGCACTGGACCGACCGCCGGAACGGGGAGCGGCCGCCCGGCCTGGAACTGCTCCTGGCGCCCGACGCCGCCCCGGGGCGCTTTGCTCCGACCCTCGTCGTCGCCGTGAATTCCTTCGACGGGACGGTGCCACAGCTCTCCACGCTGACGCTGGCCGGCAACCGCTCCCAGCTTCACGCATGCCACGTGCTCGCCGTGGACGCCTGGGACCGGCCCGTTCCGGGGCGGAGGATCGAGATCGTGCACCGGATGTCCGCCGGGGCGGTCCACGCGGTGCAGCTGCTCCTGGCCCACGAGGGCCAGGCCGTCACCGTGACGCTGAGCTGCGCCGAAGCCGACCTGCCGGAGTGCGACGCCCTCTTCCGGCGGATGCTCGATGAGGTGCGCTGGGAGGGAGGCCCGGCGGTGGACGCGCCACCCTTCGGATTCGTTCCGGACCGGGATCCGCGGTTCGAGGAGTTCGCCTCCGCTCAGACGGGAAGGGACCTCGAAGAGCTCTCGGGCCTGGCCGGCTCCCAGCCGTACCACTCGAAGGGGCCGTGGCTCGCCCCGGACACGCTGCTCCTGCTCCAGCGACTGGGGGATTCCGCGCAGGTCGAGGCCCTTCCCGACGGGGGACACAGGATCCGTGGCGGTCTGGGCCGGCTGGAGCTGGGGGCGTCGGCCGCCGCCCTGGCGCAGCTCGAGTCGGCGGGGCTCGCCGAGCCCGGTGGAGCCCTGACTCCTTCCGGGTTCACCGTGACCACCCCGCTGCGCGAGGCGGATCGCTCCGTGCGCTTCGCGACCGAGCGGGAAGGCCGGACCTCGTTGCTGCAGCTGTGGCTCGGGCACGACGACGGCTGCCTCGTCCTGGCCGGTCCTTCGGCCCTCGAGCAGATGGCCGCGGAACCGGGCGGGGCGGCGTGGACGGACCGCCAGCAGATCGACTTCCTGCACGCAGGCGAGGCGCCGGCCGCCGTCGCTGCGTGGCTCGGCATCGGCCCGGCCTGGGCGCCGTCCGACGGGCCCTACGCCGTCTCGGAGGATGCGTTCCGAGCCCGCCGGGACGCCGTCGGCGCGGCTCCCGGTGGTGCCCCGGAAGCCTTGCAGCACCTCTGGGGCCAACCGTGGCTGTTCTGGTGGATCGAGTCGCCGGGTCAGGACGTGGTCGCCTACCTCACGGCCGGCTCCGCAGGCCACTTCCGGGTCGTTCGCCAAGGCGGCCGGATCGTGCTGGACCCGACGGCGAGCCGCAACGTCTACCGGCACCTGTGCCAGATCCTGGCCCCGGCCGGCGTGCGGCGCTCGCTGGATTCCCAGGGCGCCGCGGCCGATCCTCGTGGCGCCACCGGGATCGCCGGCTAGTCCGTCGGGACGTCGACGAGCCGGTAGCCGTAGAGGTCGCGCTGCTTCTCCGTGATCCACAGGTCCTCCCCGCCGTCCGGATCGGCGACCTTGACGGTGCGCCCGTAGGACTCGTCGACGAGGTGCGCGTCGAGCCCCGCGCCCAGGAGGCGTGCGAGCAGGAGCCCGGCATCGCCGTCGTACTCGAAGGAGAGGTCGATGCGCGGATCCACGCCCGTGTGGACCGCGGCGAGGCCGCCGTTCCTGGCCCGGAGCTGGGCCCAGCCGCCCGTCTCGCTGACGACCTCGAGCCGCGCGCCGATCGATTGCAGGGCGGTCGTGGCGCCCGCAGTGTCGGGAGTGACCCAGAGCTGCAGGACGTGCATCCCCGGGTCTGTTCCGGGGAGCGGCCCTGTGGTCTCGGGGTCGGCGGTGAAGGCGATGCCGTCGGGGCCGGTCATGGTGGCCGTGCGGCCGTGCGCCTCCTCGGTGATGACGGCCCGGGTTCCGGCCTCCTCGGTCCGGCGGGCGAACTCGTCGAGGTCGCCGACCTCGAACGCGAGGCGCGTGGTGCCCGCCTTCTCCGTCGAGCCGGAGGCGGCATGGAGGGCCACGCGGCCCTGGGCGGAGTCGAAGACGTGCCAGCCCGGGGCCTCGATGGAGCGCTGGAAGCCGAGCGCCTCGAGGAGGGCGGTCCAGTCGTCGAAGGCGTCGGTGAATCGGAGGGGGCGTGAGCGCAGCATGGCTACTCCTTCTCGCTCGTGGGTGGGATGGCGCCGGCCCGGATGTGGCCGGCCAGGACCTGCTCGACGTAGGCGGAGAGGCTCGCGCCGGCGTCGATGGCGGCGTGCTTGACCTCCCGCACCAGCGAAGCCGGGAGGTAGACGTTGAACTGGACCTTGGGGTCCGTGGCGGCGGGCTGCTCTGTCATGGCTAGAATGCTAGCAAATTAGCCCCCGCCGTCAAGACCCCCGCGCACTTTTAGGTTCAACCTTTCCGAAAACGCCTAGTCAGCACGGTTGAGCCGGGGCTAAAACGCGCAGGAGCGGCCAAAGGTGCGCAGGAAAGGTACAGCGCGCGCGGGAAGCGGCTGCGCGGGCGACTAGCGGCGCGCAGGAAGGGTGCAGTGTGCGCGGGAAGCGGCTGCGCGTGCGGCAGGCGTGCGAGGTGCGCGGGACGGGTGGACGAGGCCCGCCGCCGGGTGGTGGACTGTGGTCCATGGCCGCACCGCTTCCCGAACTCCTGCTCCCGGACGCCGCCGCGTGGAGGGCCTGGCTCGAGGAGCACCATGCCGAAGGCCATGGGGTCCGCCTGGTCCTGCACAAGAAGGGCGGCGACGTCACGGCCCTGACGTACGCGCAGGCCGTGCAGGAGGTGCTCTGCTTCGGCTGGATCGACGGCCAGGCGGGCAGCCGCGACGAGGGCAGCTACACGGTCCGCATGACGCCGCGCCGCCCCGGCAGCATGTGGTCCGCCCGCAACGTCGGCTATGTCGAGAAGCTCATCGAGGCCGGCAGGATGCACCCCGCCGGACTCGCTGAGGTCGCCACGGCCAAGGCCAACGGGCGCTGGGAGGCCGCCTACGCGGGCGGATCGTCGGCCGAGCCGCCGCGGGTGTTCCTGGACGGGCTCGCCGCGGACCCGGCGGCCGCCGAGGCCTACGCCCGGCTCAACGCGTCCAACCGCTATGCGATCTACCACCGGCTGCAGACGCTCAAGACGGAAGCGGCCCGCACGCGCCGGGCCGCGGAGTTCGTGGCGATGCTGGCCGCCGGGCAGGCCCCCTCTGCCCAGCCGGGCTTCACCGAGGCACCGCGGCGTCCGCGTAGATCCTGACGAAGTTGCGCAGCAGCACTCCCGGCCACGGCACGTCGGCGGCGAGCGCCTCGCGCGTGAGCCGCTCCGCGTCCGACGGCGGGAAGTAGCCCGCGTCCCGGTACACGGCGATGCGCGTGGCCAGGCCGGCCGGATCCAGCTCGGGGTGAAACTGGGTCGCGTAGAGGTTCTTCTTGATCCGGAACATCTGCACGGGGCACGGCCCCGAGGTCGCGAGGAGCACGGCGTGCGGCGGCAGCTCGGAGACGGCCTCCTTGTGGCCCACGAAGGCCGTGAAGCGCCGCGGCATGCCGGCGGTGAGCGGGTCGGACACGCCCTCGTCCGTGAGCTCGATCGCGCTCGTTCCGACGGGCTCGCCGAAGCGGCGGTCGACGACGGCGCCCTGGTGGGTTCCGAGGGTTCCGACGCCGTAGCACGCGCCGAGGAAGGGGACGTCGTGTTCGACGACGTGGTCCAGCAGGCGTCCGAGCCCGGCCTCGACCTCGCGCTGGGCCGCGTCCTTGTGGTCGTGGGGGTCGGAGGAGTTGAAGGGGCTGCCGCCCACGAGGATGCCGGCGTAGGCGTCGAGCGCGGTGCCGTCCTGGAGCGCGTCGGGGACGGGCACGGCACCGGGGCCCGAGCCCAGGCGCAGGACCTCGAGCCGCCGGCGGTCCATCCCGGACTGGTCGAGGAAGCCGCGGACCTCGTCCTCGGCGGCGGTCGCGTTGGAGCGCGTGGAGAGGAGCAGGAAGGGCCGTGCGGTCATGGAAGGTAGGCTACGCCCTCGCCGTCGACGCGCAGAAACACGGCGGTTCCGGGGGACACGTGTGCCGCGCTCCAGTGGCGGATCGTGATGACCTGGGGCGCCGCGGGGCCGCCGCCGTCCGGCGCGTCGAGGCGGATCCGGACGGCGATCTCGGATCCGAAGAAGTCTGCGTCCACCACGGTCCCGGCGATGCCCGGGGAGTCCACGAGGCGGATCTGTTCGGGACGCAGCATGAGCTCGACCAGCGCGCCGTCGGCCGCGCCGGGCGGGGACGACGCCGGGACCGTCCCCAGCGCGCACCGGGCCAGTCCGCCGTCGAGCCGTGCGTCGAGGACCACCGCCTCTCCGAGGAAGCGGGCCGTGTCGAGGTCCGCGGGCCTGGCGTAGACCGTGTGGGGGTCGCCGACCTGCGCCAGGCGGCCGTCGCTCAGGACGGCGACCTGGTCGGCGAACGACAGGGCCTCGGCCTGGTCGTGGGTGACGAGGACCGTGGTCACCCCGGCCCGGGCGAGGGTGGCCGCGACCGCCTTGCGCGTCGCCACGCGCAGCCCGGCGTCGAGCGCGGAGAACGGCTCGTCGAGCAGCATCAGCTCCGGTTCGCGGGCCAGGGCGCGGGCGAGCGCCACGCGCTGCTGCTGCCCGCCCGAGAGCTGGTCCGGCCGGCGGCCGGCGTGCTCCGGCCCGAGCGCGACCATGTCCAGCAGCTCCTCGACGCGCTCCCGCCCGGCTCGGCCGCGGAAGCGGGCCCGGTCCAGCCCGAAGGCGACGTTCTCGCCCACGCTGAGATGCGGGAACAGGGCCCCGTCCTGGGCGACGAGCCCGATGTTGCGCCGGTGCGCCGGGACGGGCGGGCGGCCCGATCCGTTGAGCAGGGTCCGTCCGCCGAGCTCGACGCGTCCCGCTTCGGGCGTGGAGAACCCGGCGATGATCCGCAGGAGCGTCGTCTTGCCGGATCCGGAGGGTCCGACGACGGCGGTCGTGCTTCCGGGGGCGACGTCCAGGTCGACGTCGGCAAGGGCCCGGGACCGTCCGTAGGACTTGGTGATGCCGGAGAGCCGGAGGTGGGGATCGGTCATGTCTTCTCCCTGAAGACCCGGGCCACGAGGATCCAGGTGGGGGCGATGGCCAGGAGTACGAGCAGCGCCGCGTAGGGCGCGGCGGCCGCGTAGGCGTTGACGGAGGTGTGGGTCCAGAGCCGCGTGGCGAGGGTCTCGAAGCCCGTGGGCCGCAGCATGAGGGTCGCGGGGAGCTCCTTGACGGCGGTCAGGAGGACCAGGAGCGCGCCGGAGGCGATGCCGGGCAGGGCCAGGGGCAGGGTGACCTTGAGGAAGACGCGGACCGGGCCGCGCCCGAGCGCGGCGGCCGCCTCCTCGGCCTGGGGAGGGGCCAGGAGTACGGCCCCGACGACGGGACCGAGCGCGAGCGGGAGGAACAGGGTGCAGTAGGCGAGGGTGAGGAGCCACTGGGTCTGGTAGAAGGCGTAGGCGACGTTGATGCCGAGGAACACCACGGAGAGTCCGACGACGACGCCCGGCAGCGAGTGCGCGAGGTAGACGAGCCGTTCGGCGAGCCGTGGCCAGCGGGAGCCGGAGCGGGCGATCGCGATCCCGAGCGGCACTGCGAGCGCGGTGGTGGCGAGGGCCCCGAGCCCCGCGGCCCAGACGGAGCCGCCGAACGCCGCCGCGACCTCGGCGAGGGATCCGGGGCGGGAGACCCCGCGGACGCTCCACACGCCCATCGCGGCGAGCGGACCGCCGACGGCGACGCCGACGAGCAGCCAGGCGGCCGCCGCGGCGGGGACGCCGAAGCGGCCCAGGGGCAGCAGGGCGTGGGGGCGCCGGACGCCGGAGCCGAGGCGCGCATAGCGGGTCCCCGTGCGCCGGAAGCGGGACTCGACGAGCAGGATGAGCACCGTCAGGGCCAGGAGCACGGAGGACAGGGCCACGGCGCCGAGCCGGTCGAAGCCCATGTTGAACGAGGTGAAGATGGCCCGCGTGAACGTGTCGACGCGCAGGATCGAGACGCCGCCGAAGTCCGCGAGGATGTAGAGCGCGCAGAGCAGCCCCCCGGCGGCGACGGCGGGGAGCACGAGCGGGAGGGTGACCTTGAGGAACGTCCGGGCCGGCGAGTGGCCCAGGGCCCGCGCGGCCTCCTCGTGGGCCGCGTCGACGGAGAGCAGGGAGGCGCTCACGGCGAGGTAGACGTAGGGGTAGGTCACGAGGGTGAGGACGAACACGGCGGCCCAGAAGCCCTCGAAGCCCGCGCGCACGTCGAAGAGGCCGACGAGGGAGGTCCAACCGAACGCGGCGACGTAGCTGGGCACGGCCAGGGGCAGCGCCGCGGCGACGGCGAGGGCCCGGCGGCCGGGCACGGAGGTCCGGGTCACGAGGACGGCGAGCGCGACGCCGATCACGAGGCACAGGGCGGTGACCACGGCGACGAGCAGGAGCGAGGTGGCGGTCAGCCGCGCGATCCGCTCCGTGAACAGCTGGCCCAGCAGCGCCGCCGGCCCGTACTCGAGCGTCCGGACGACGAGGTAGGCGGCCGGGACGAGTGCGACGGCGGTCGCGAGGACGGCGCCGGCGGCGGCCACGGGGTGCCGGGCCGGCCAGGAGTCGCGCAGGCGCCGGCGGGGGCCCGGCGTGGGGGAGGTGCCGGGACGGCTCCCCGGAACGCGGGAAGACGGCGGCGCGGGGTGCGCGCCGCCGTCGTTCCGTGGGGGTGTCGTGGGTGGTCAGGCCAGGCCCGCCTCGGTGATCAGGGCGATCGTCGTCTCGAGGTCCTCGAGATCGTTGAGGTCGACGTCCGGGACCTGCAGCTCGGTCAGCGCCGGGATGCCGGCGGGGCCGGGGACGGACTCGAGCATCGGGTACTCGCTGGTCTCCTCGGCGAAGTACGTCTGCCCTTCCTCGGAGAGCAGGAACTCGAGGAGCTTGACGCCGTCGTCGTCCGCGGCGTGCTTGACCAGTCCGGCGCCGGCGATGTTCACGAGCGCGCCGATGTCGCCGTTCGGGAAGAAGTAGTTCGCGGCGTCGAGCTCGTCCGGCTCGACGCCCTTCTCCTTGGCCAGCTCGAACAGGTAGTAGTGGTTGACCAGGCCGAACGGGATCTTGCCGTCGTTCACGTCGGCGACGATCCCGCCGTTGCCCTCGCGGATCTGCGGGTCGTTGGCCTTGAGGTCGGCGAGGTACTGCTTCGCCGCGTCCTCGCCGTCGAGCACGCGCAACGCGGTGATGAAGGCCTGGAAGGAGGCGTTCGTCGGGGCGACGCCGAGCTGGCCCTTGAACTCCTCGCCGTTGAGCTCCTCGACCGTGTCCGGGAGGGTGTCGGCGGGGGCGAGCTCCTTGTTGTGGATCAGGACGCGGGCGCGGGCGGTCACGCCGACCCATTCCCCGTTGCCGTCGCGGTAGGCCTCGGGCACCACGGAGGTGATGGACTCGGGCAGGGCGGCGAAGAGTCCCGCGCTCGAGGCGGCGCCGAGGGCGCCGGCGTCCTGGGCCAGGAAGACGTCGGCCGGGGACTTGTCGCCCTCTTCGAGCAGCTGCGCGGCCATGGCGGCCGTGTTGCCGTAGCGGACCTCGACGTCGATGCCCGTGGCCTCGGTGAACTGGTCGATGATCGGCTGGACCAGGTCCTCACTGCGGCCGCTGTAGAGCGTGATCTTGTTGTCGGAGGCCGCCGCGGGCTCCGACGGGGAGGATCCGGCCGGCGACGTCGTCGCGGAGCTCTCGGCCGGGGCGCTGCCGCCGCCGCAGGCCGCGAGGCCGAGCATCGCCGCCGCGGCGAGCGCGGCCAGGGAGGTGCGCTGGATGGGCTTCATGGAGGTCTTGCCTTTCGGTGGAGTGGAACGCGGCGCCGCCCGGAGGGAGGCCGGGTGATTAGGTGCGCCTAAGTCCCCCCCAAGGATGCCCTAGGGAGACGCCGTGACGCAAGAAATACGCAACTGTTACCTATCGTAATGAGCTGCCGGGTGGCCGTGAGCCGGGTCACGCGGGTAGTGTGTAGTTAGCGATCATTAACCGAAACCGGCCGCGTCCGGCGTCCCCTCGGGACCCCGCGGCCCACCACCAGGGAGGGCGATCAATGGAGATCAACGGGGGATCCGCGCTGGTCACGGGCGGGGCGTCGGGCCTCGGCGCGGCCACGGCACGGCGGCTGTACGACGCCGGGGCGCACGTCGTGCTCGTCGACCTCCCCTCGTCCGGGGGAGCCGAGGCGGCCGCCGCCCTGGGAGGGCGGGCGAGGTTCGCCCCGGCGGACGTGAGGGACGGGGAGCAGGTGCGCTCCGCCGTCGCACTCGCCGCCTCCCTCGCCCCGCTGCGCGCCGTCGTGAACTGCGCCGGGGTCGCGACGCCCGGCAAGGTCCTGGGGCGCGACGGGGTGCTGCCGCTCGCCGCGTTCGAGGCGGTCGTGTCCGTGAACCTCACCGGGACCTTCAACGTGCTGCGCCTCGCCGCCGAGGAGATGGCGCGCAACGAGCCGTGGACGGACCCGGCCACGGGCAGCGGCGAGCGCGGCGTGATCGTCAACACCGCCTCCGTCGCCGCGTTCGACGGGCAGATCGGCCAGCCCGCCTACGCGGCCTCCAAGGGCGCCGTGGCCGCCCTGACGCTCCCCGCGGCCCGCGAGCTCGCACGCCACCTGGTCCGCGTCGTCGCGATCGCCCCGGGGATCTTCGAGACGCCGATGCTGGCAGGCCTGCCGCAGGCGGCGCAGGACTCGCTGGGCGCCCAGGTCCCGCACCCGTCCCGGCTCGGAAAGCCGCAGGAATACGCCGCCCTCGTGGAGCACATCCTGGCCAACCAGATGCTCAACGGCGACGTCATCCGGCTCGACGGCGCCATCCGCATGGCGCCGAAATAGGGCGGAGGACCCCCATGAACGCACGCGTCAACAACCCCGGCCTGCCCGGCGCCCTCGGCGGCCCGCTCGACGGCCTCCCCGGGGCCGACTTCCTCGGGATCGAACGGCAGCTCTCGCACCGCGAGCGGCTCAAGCTCGCCGAGGTCCGCGAGTTCCTCGACGCCGAGGTGGCCCCGCACGCCGCCGGCTGGTGGGACCGCGAGGAGTTCCCGCACCACCTGCTCGGCCCGCTGGGGGAGCTCGGCGTCAGCACGCCCACGCGGCACGGCTACTCGCACCTCTTCCACGGGCTCCTGATCGCCGAGCTCGCCCGCGTCGATGCCTCGATCGCGACGTTCTTCATGATCCACCACGACCTGTTCGTGGAGTCGCTGCACTCCTTCGGCACGGACTCCCAGCGCGACCGCTACCTCGCCGACGCCGCCGCGCTGCGCACCACGGGCGCGTTCGCGCTCACCGAACCGGGCCACGGCTCCGACGTCGGCAAGGGCCTGGGCACCACGGCCCGGCACGACAGCGACGCGTGGGTCGTCGACGGGCGCAAGCGCTGGATCGGCAACGGGACCTTCTGCGACCACCTCCTGCTGTGGGCGCAGGACGCGGACTCGGGGCACGTGAGGGCGTTCATCCTGGACATGTCCCTGCCCGGCGTCTCCGCCACGCGGATCGAACACAAGACCGCCCTGCGGACCGTGCAGAACGCGGACATCGTCCTGGAGGGAGTGCGGATCCCGGAGCGGGACCGCTTCGTCGGGATCGACTCCTTCGCCGACACCAACCAGCTGCTGCGTTCGAGCCGGATCATGGTCGGATGGGTGGCCGTGGGGCAGCAGCTCGCCGCGTTCGACACGGCCCGGGCCTACGTCCTGGGCCGCGAGCAGTTCGGGCGCCCGCTCGCCGCCTTCCAACTGGTCCAGCAGCAACTGGCGCAGATGCTCGGCAACACCACGGCGTCGATGGCGTTCATGGCGCAGCTCGCGGGGCTCCAGGCCGCCGGGCGGGAGGACATGGCGCAGGCCGCCCTGGCCAAGTCCTACACCACGGCCAGGATGCGCGAGACGGTCGCCCTCGGGCGCGGCCTGCTCGGCGGCAACGGGATCCTCAGCGACCACGGCATGGCCAAGGTCTTCGCCGACGCCGAGGCCGTCTACACCTACGAGGGCACCTACGAGGTGAACTCGCTCATCGTCGGCCGCGCCCTGACCGGGATCAACGCGATCAGCTGAGCGGCCCCCGCCCGCGCCCCGCGGAGGGGTCAGGACGGGCAGCGGTTCACCGCGCCGCTCGCCGCGTGCACGGCCGTGGAGGACAGGACGCCCGTGCCGCCGGCCAGGACGTTGGTGAAGCCCTCGAGCCGGGAGTAGGCCGTGGCCACGGCCGGAGGCAGGCAGGTGGGACGCGCCAGGAGCAGCGGAGCGCCGTTGTGTCCGGCGGCCACCGCGGCCGTCAGCCCGTCCGGGAAGTCGGCTCCCGAGGCGAAGAACGACCGTTGCGAACGGGAGGGCCAGAAGGCATTGGCCACGGCCGCGGACGTCGCATAGCGGTCCGCACCGCCGTAGCGGTTGATCCTCACTCCGGGCAGCGCCGAGCGGATCTGGGTGAGCACCGCGTCGGACACGACGCCGGTTCCGCCGGCCACGTAGACCGTGGCCGGATTGAGCCGCCGGAGTTCGGCGAGGGTGCCGGCCGGAAGCGATGAAGCTCGGGTCAGCAAGAGGGGCTGCTTGCGCTGTGCCGCGACGGCGGACAGGGAGAGCGCGTCCGGGAAGTTGGCCCCTGCGGCGAGGAACACCGCGGTGCTGGAGGGCCAGTTCCGGGAGGCCTGCGCCGCCGTCGCGTAGCGGTCGGCGCCGGCGTGCCGGGTGACCGGGGCGATCGCCGCGAGCTGCTGGGCGACGCCCGCCGAGACGACGCCGGTGCCGCCCACCACGTGGATGCGCGCCGGGCGCAGGCGCGCGATCTCATCCCGGACGTGAGGGGGCAGGACGCCGGGGCGGGTGAGCAGGAGCGGCCCCTGGACGCGGCCTGCGAGTGCCGTGCCGGCGAGGGCGTCCGCGAAGTCGGTCCCGGCGGCAACCACGACGGCCGGCGCCGTGGAAGGGAAGGAGTTGCGCGAGACGGCGACGGCGGTCGCATAGCGGTCGGCCCCGCCGAGCCGCACGGGTGCGAGCCGCGTCTGCGTGGAGGCGGTGCCGAGGTAGCTCGTTGTGAGGCGGTGCGGCGTGCTCCGCGAGTTCTTCGCGAAGTCCTGCAGGGAGGCCAGGTCGCCGTTCCAGACGTTGGAGTCGCCGACGAGGGGACCGGAGGAGCTGAACTGCCAGAGGTTGAAGGTCTTCCAGCCGGCGGGCAGCACGCGCGGGTTCTTGGGCACGTTGGTGGCGGTCGGGTAGAGCGCGACGTGCAGCGGCCAGCCCGCGAAGGCCGTCGAGCCGCCCGTGCACGGATCCCACCAGGCCTTGGCGGTGTAGATCATCGGGTAGCGGCCCGTCCGGGTCCTGACGGTCTCGCCGAAGTCCTTGATCCAGGCCACCATTTGCGCCGGCGTCATGCCGAAGCACATGTTGCCCTTGCCGTCGGGGTGCTGCGCGGCGGTGTACGGGTTCCACTCGATGTCCAGCAGCGGCGGGAGGGTCCTGCCGTCGTTGCTCCAGTTGCCGCCGGTGTCCAGGAAGTAGTTCGCCTGGGCGGCGCCCGTCGAGGAGGCCGGCAGGGCGAAGTGGTAGGCGCCGCGGATCATCCCCTGGTTGTAGGAGCCCGTGTACTGCTGGTTGAACTCGGAGTTCCGGATGTTCTGGGCCCGGGTGCCCTCGGTCGTCTTGACGTAGGCGAAGCGCGCACCGTCGGCCCAGGCCTGGGGCCAGTTCACGCCCTTCTGCCATCCGGAGACGTCCACGCCGAGCACGCCCGGCGGGGTCCAGGTCCAGGCCGCCGCTGCGGTGTCGGCGACCCAGTCGGCGGCCGGGCGGTAGACGGTTCCGGACGCAGACGCAGACGCAGACGCAGACGCAGACGCAGACGCTGACGCCGACGCTGACGCCGACGCGGACGACGCCGGGGCCGCGCCTTCCGCATCCTCCGTCGCCCCGGTGGGGACGCCGGCTTCCGTGGCGGATCCAGGTGTGGAGCCCGCGCCGGACGGGACCTCCGTGCCCGCGGGGGCTGGCGTGTCGGCGGAAGCGGCCGCCTCGAGGGCGGCCTCCTCCGCGGCGTCGGCGAGGGCCGCGAGCTCCTCGATCGTCGGCGCCTGCGGGTCGCCGGATTCCTCGATGCGCTTGACGCCCTGGCCGAGCCGGGCGCCCTCGGCCGGCAGCCCGATGGCCTCGTAGACCTCCTCGGCGAGCTCCTTGCGCTTCGCGGCACCGGGCGTGGTCTCGCCGCCGAGCTCCGCGCGCAGCCCGCGGGCCGCGTCGACGGCCGCCTCCGCGTCCACCGCCTGCGCCGTTCCGCCGAGCACGGCCGGGCCGCCCGGCACGGAGGCCGAGGAAGTCCCGGGAGCGTCCTCGACGTCCTCGCCGGCGGGCGGGGCCTGCGTCGGGGGAGAAGGCGTGGAGGACGAAGGGGGCGTGGTGGACGTCGATGAGGGCGTGGCCGGCGACGTCGCGGAGGCGTCGGCGGCGGCGGCCGGCGCGGCCAGTGCGGTCGGCGCGGAGATCAGGGTGGCCGCGAGTGCGGCGGCCACGGCGGGGGAGAGCAGGCCGAGGGGAAGGCTGCGGGCGGTCATGGTGGGGTCCTTGGTACGGTGTCGTCGGCCGGGGCAGTCCGACGAGTGTACCGTGAGTCACTTCCGTCTCACAGAGTCACTTCAACACCATCAGTCACACGCTGTGCCCGTCCTGGGCGATGTGGTCGCCGTCGACGGGGATGCGCTCGCCCGCGGTGACGGCCAGTTCCAGCCGGTTTCCGTGCAGGGGCATGGGGCACGCGGCGAAGCGGGAGAAGGCGAACGGGTAGTTCAGCGTGCGGTTGAAGTCCAGCACCACGAGGCCGTCGGGAGCCGGGGCCGGTACCGAGAGGAAGCGCCAGTCGGCCGTCGAGTCGCCGTTGGTCCCGTCGTGGAAGTTCAGCACCAGCGAGCCGTCCGCTCCCTCCTCGGCGGCGAGGCGGTGGGAGCGGCCGCCGGCCTCGAACACGACGTCACCGACGGCGGTCGCGGTCAGCCGCAGATCGGCCCGGTAGCTGCCGATCGACTCCGTCCGCTCCGCCTCGTAGGGCTCGAAGCGCCCCGCCAGGACCCAGGCGGGGTCGTAGTCGAAGACCGGCACGCCATGGAACGACTCGAGTGCCGGGTGGTGCTGCTCGCGCGTGCGGATCATGTAGCGGCCGTCCCGCAGGCCGAGCTCGACGAGCGTTCCGCCGTGGCGCAGCCAGAACACCGACGCGCCCTCCCCGAGCGCCCGGGCGAGGGGCGCGGTGACGGGGGTTCCGGCGTCGTACTCCACCACCGCGTCCTGCGCGGGATCCGGCACGTAGACGGCCCCGCCCGGCCCGCCCCCGAAACGACCGGGGAAGAACTCCACGGGCCCGGGTTCCGGCGGAAGCCACTGGTAGGAGCTCAGGGTCAGCCAGCCGAACTCGACGGCCAGGCCCTCCTCGCGGAGGCGGCGCCACTGCTTCCAGGTGTCGATCTCGCTCATGGACCCAGTCTGCCACCGCGGCGCTCCGGGCGGGGACGGGCTAGAACTCGGTGCGCTGCCCGCGGGCGGCCCGGCGCTCGGCGTGGCCGATCTGGTAGCGGCGGTTCTCGGTCGCCAGCAGCACGACGAACGCGCAGACTCCGGCGACGAGGGCCACGAGGGCGGAGGTGTTGGCGCCGATGAGGCGCGGCAGCATCATCCATGCCAGCCCCCAGGCGAAGCCGAGGGCCAGCACGATCCGCCCGCGCTCGGACATCGCGAAGGACACGGCCGCCCACGTGGCGCCGACGAGCGTGAGGACGGCCCACCATTCGGCCGGCAGCAGCAGCTCGATGCCCGCGCGTGTCAGCCACACCGCCAGGTTCATCGGCAGGACCGCGAGCATCCAGCCGAGGAAGAGCATCAGCGGGGCGTCGGTGAAGAACCGCTCGGCCCGCGTGCGGGCGGTGCGGAGGTTGACGTGGCGGAGCGTGAAGAGCAGGACGCCGGTCAGGACGATCGCGATCCACAGGGCGCTCGAGACCATGCCGTTGCGGGCGCAGACGAGCCACAGGGCGCCCAGGAGCGCGGCCGCCGCGGCGGGGTAGCCGAGCGCCCGCTGCCGCCGGGCCGAGCGCTGTCCGGGCAGCCACTGGAATCCGGCGAACAGCACGAGTCCGGCGAGGACCACGCCCCACAGGGTGAACGAATCGGTGCCCATCGACAGGAGGGAGCCGCGCGGCCGGAACGGGGAGTCGGGGCCGGAATGCGCCGTGGCGCCGCCGAAGAGGCCGAGCGCCCAGAAGCCGAGGAAGAGCGAGCCGAGGGCCGCGGCCGAGACCGCGATGCGGCGGTACAGGTCCGCAGGGGCCTCCTCGGGCTCGGGCCCGAAGGAGGGGAGGTTGTAGGGGGCGACGTAGACCGGTTCCGGCTCGTCGTCCGGATACGGCCGCGCCGTCCGCGAGGCCCGGATGGCCTGTTGGGCGCTCGCCACGATCGCTTCGAGGTCCTGCGGCGCGGCCGCGGCGGCGGACGGCCGTCCGGCCACGCCGGGGGCGGTCCCTGCGCCGGTGGCCCGGTCGCCGGCGGCGTCGGGCGCGGCCAGGGCGGATCCCGTGCCGGCGGATCCCGCGTCCACGGCGTCCGATCCATCGGGCGCCGGCCCGGACGGGGCCTCGCCGGCGGTGCGCTCGAGCTCCGCCGCCTCGCGGGCCAGGCGCTCCCGCTCCGAGCGTTCCCCTTCGAGTCGCTGGCGTTCCAGGTCCTCGCGCTGGAGGCGTTCGGCCTCGGCCTGTTCGGCCTCGGCGCGTTCGCGTTCGAGGCGCTCCTGCTCGGCGCGCGCAGCGGCGAGCTCCTTGCGGCGCTCGGCCTCGGCGAGCCGCTCGCGTTCGCGCTGCCGGCGCCTCACGCCGCGGGCGTGAGCCCGGGCCTGGGCTGCGCGCTTTTGACGCTCGACGAACTCGCTGCCGCGGGTGCGGATCTGCTCCCAGTCGGGTTCTCCGAGCTGGTCGAGCCATTCCCCGAGGCGGAAGCCCGCGGCATTGCCGCGCGTGTCGGCCCCGGCGTCGGGGTGGTGGGAGACCATGTGCCGTGCGGCGGGGGGCGTCTGGGGGCGCGGTGGGATCGAGGGCGGCCGTCCGGGGACCGGGACGTCCGTCGCGGGGTGTGGGGAGGCGGGGGCCGCGTCCGGTGCGGCGTCGGAGGGTGCGGGCGGGCGTGCGGGACGCGGGCCCGGGTTCCGGTGGGCCCCGTGCACGGCGCGCTCGGCCGCGGGGGTCCCGGCGCCGTCGGTGCGCGGCTGGCTGGCCTTGAGCCGTTCGAGCGCGGAGGAGGCGGCCGAGGTTTCCTCGCGCGTCTCAGCCATCGTCCGTCGTCCCCTTCCGTCGCTTCAGGAGTGCCAGCCCGCCCGCCAAAAGCACACCCACCAGCCTACCCAATGCAGGCGCCGGGTCGGGGGAGGCGCACCCTGGCGGGCTGCCTAGAGCGGGCTTTCCCGCAGCCGCAGCCGCGACGCGAAGCGCGCGGGACGCCCCGTGAGCGGATCCGTGAAGGCGATCGAACGGGCCAGGAGCTGCAGGGGCCGCTCGTGGTCGTCGGGCGCCTGGTCCAGGAGCACGGGATAGAAGGGGTCGTTGAGGATCCCGAGGCCGAGGGCGGCCAAGTGGACCCGGAGCTGGTGGGTCTTGCCCGTGTGCGGGCGCAGGCGGAAGTGCACGACGCCGGTGCCCGCGTGGGTGCCGCGGCTCACGCCGGTGCGCAGCGGCTCCACGAGCGTCTCGGCGTTGGCCTCACCGTCCTCCACGATGGCCCGCAGGGTGCCCTTCACCTTGGTCATGCGGTTGCGGTAGACGAGGGGAAAGCGGAGGTGGGCCGGCAGGCCGGGGACGGCGGCGGCGTCGTGCGGGTCGCGGGGGAGGACGACGCTGCCGGGCCATGCGGGCGGTGGCGGGGCGCCGGGGCCGGGTAGGGCGCTGACGGCCTCGTACTCCTTGTGGATCTGCCGGCGCTCGAAGAGCGTCTGGTAGGCGCCGCGCGTGGCCGGATTCGTGGAGAAGAGGATGACGCCGGCGGTCGCCCGGTCGAGGCGGTGCATCGGGACCAGCTCGGGCAGCCCGAGCCGGTTCCGCAGCCGGACCAGCGCGGATTCCTGGACGAACCGGCCGCCCGGCGTGGTCGGCAGGAAGTGGGGCTTGTCCACGACGAGCAGGTGATCGTCCTGGTGCAGCACCGTCTCGGTGACCGGGATCGGCTCCTCGCCGGGCAGGTCCCGGTAGTACCAGAGGAACTCGTGGCGCCCGAGCGGCGTGCGGGGCGTGATCGGCTCCCCGCCGAGCCCGACGACCTCGCCCTCGGCGAAGCGCCGCGCGATCCCGTCCGGGTCCACGTGGCCGAAGCGGTGCAACACGTAGTCCATGACGGTATCCCAGCCCTCGCGGGGCAGCCGCAGGCGGGTCGCGTTGACGCCGTCGCGCACGGGGAGTGGGGACTTCATGGCCATCCCCCCACGCTAGCCGACCCGCGGCACGGGTGGCGCCGGCGCTTCCGGGGTTCCCCGGCGGGCGCCGTGCGGGCCGGGCGGCGGGCGGAGTGCGGGCGGAGGGCTCCCGCACGGCTACTCCTCGATGCGGAAGCCGAGCTTGATTCCGACCTGCCAGTCCGCGACCTCGCCGTCCTTGAGGTGCCCGCGGATCTCTGTGACCTCGAACCAGTCGAGGTGGCGCAGGGTCCGCGAGGCCTGCGCGACGGCGTTGCGGACCGCGGACTCGACGCCGTCCGGGGACGTGCCGACGATCTCGGAGACGCTGTAGACGTGGTTGGACATGGTGACCTCCGCTGGCAGCGGCCCGGCGGGGGCGCCCGGCCTGGTGTTGGCCACGCTACTGGGGTGGACGACGCGCGTAAATGGGCGGCGGCCGTCGGGCCGGGCCGGCGGTTCCCCGTCTCCGCGGCGGCTGCCTACGCGGCCGGGTGCTGCAGCGGCTGGCAGTGCGGACAGTAGTAGAGGTCGCGCTCGGCCTGCTGCGCCGCGCGGGAGGCGCTCGCCGCGGCCGCCGCGGCGGCGAGCTCGGCGAGGTTCTCGGCCGCGCGCGGGCCCTGCCCGGCACCGGCGGGCACGGACTGGCCGTGGACGTTCACCGGATCGGCGATCTTCTCGTGGACGATCGGCGTGCCGCAGCGGTGGCACGGCTTGCCGCCGCGGCCGTAGACCCAGTACGGATCCCGGATGCTTCCCGGCGTCGTGACGCGGCGGGCCCGGTCCTTGTTGGTGTGCAGGAGCTGGTGGGCGAGTTCCACGAGCCGGGCCATGTCCGGCAGCTCGCCGGCCGGCGTGCGCGGGTTGGCCTGCAGGAGGAAGAGGAGCTCGCAGCGGTAGATGTTCCCGATCCCGGCGACGAGCCGCTGGTCCAGGATGGACAGGCCGATCGGCCGTTCCGGGTCCAGCAGGAGCCGCCGCTCGGCCTCGGCGGGGTCCCAGGAATGGCCGAGCGGGTCCGGCCCCAGGTGCCCGACCGCCTCGGGCTCGTCGGCCGTCCGGATAACGCGCAGGAAGCCGAGCTCGAACCCGACGGCCTGGAAGGCCTCGTTCTTCAGGATGCAGCGGGCCTTGAAGGCGGGTGCCCGCCAGCGCTCGCCGGGGGCGTAGACGTCCCAGTGCCCGTCCATCATCAGGTGGGAATGGATGCTCAGGTCGGCCGCCCGGATCAGCAGGTGCTTGCCCCGGGACACCACGGATCCCACGAGGGCCCCCGCCAGGTTCAAGGTGGCGTAGCGCGGGACGCGGAAGTCGCTGGATTCCAGGACCCTGCCGGTCAGGGCCGCGTCGAGCATCCGCGCGGCGCGGTAAACACTGTCTCCCTCAGGCAATGCCGGTCACATCCTTGTCCTCTGCTTCCTGTGCTCCTAGCTTGTCATGTCCTGCGCCCGTGTGGGTGGTTACGTTTTGGTAGCGGTCCGCGGGGCGTGCTCCGCGCCTGCGGTTTCCGCGCAGGTCATGGGCGGAATCGGACCCCGTGGGGGGAGGAGTAGAAGCCGGCGGCGAGGAGGGCCGCGGCGAGCGGCGTGTCCGGAACCGGCTGCCCGTTGACCTTCTCCACCGCCATCTTGTCCACGCCCGCCCGCCGCAACGCGGCGACGAGGGCGCGCGCCACGGCGTCCAGCCGGGCCGGGTCCTGCTCGTAGCAGAGCAGGGTCTTGCCGCCGCGCTCCACGTAGAGGGCCAGGGCGCCGTCGACGAGGACGACGACGGCGCCCGCCTTGCGCCCGGGCCGGTGCCCCGTGGCGCCGGGACTGCCGGACGGGCCGTCGGCGGCGGGCCAGGGCAGGGCGGCGCCGTAGGGGTTGGCCGGGTCGGTGGCGGCGAGCGCGAGGGCCGGGGTGCCCGCGTCGGCGCGGTGCACGGCGTCGAGCTCGGAGTCGCGCACATGCCCGCGCAGCCGGTCCACGGTGGCCGGGGTGGAGAACTGGGCGGCGCCGAGCCGCTCGATGAAGTAGCCGCGGCGTGCCCGCCCCGCCTCCTCGAGCCGCGCGAGGACCTTGTAGACCAGGCCGAAGCCGCCGGGGACGTCCTCGACGGCGACCGAGCCCCGGGTCACGACCCCGTAGCGGTCCAGGAGGTACTCCGCGAGGGCGTGGGCGCGCACCGTGGGGTCCGCTTCCGGGGCCGGCAGCAGCGACCATCGTCCGGCAGCATGGGACGGGAGGCGTCCGGCGTCGTGGCTCGCCTCGAGCCGCCCGGACGCATCCGGGCGGAGCCCGCCGCGCAGCGGCGTCCCGCCGGGGGCGCCGGCACCGCCCTCGAGGTCACTCCCGACACCGGGGCCGGGGTTCGGACCGCGGGATCCGGAGGCGCCCGACGCGGCTCCGCGCTGCGGCCTCCCGAGGCCGGCGTAGCGTCCCGGCAACCGCGTGCGGGCCCGTGGGGTCTGAGCCCGTTGCCGGTGCGCCGTCTTCCCGCCGCCCAGCATGCCGCGGACGGGGGCGAAGGTGTCGTTCCCGACCCGGCCTGCCCAGACCAGGTCCCAGAGGGCCGCAAGCAGCTCCTCCTGGGGCACCGGCGCCCCCGCGGAGGGCCCTGCCGCCGTGGCGCCGTCCACGGGAGGGCGTCCCTCCGCCCCCGGGCGCCCGGGCTGAGCGTCGCCCGGCAGCCGGGCTGCGGCGTCGTCCCGTCCCCGAGCGTCTCCCGGCAGCCGGGCCGCGACGTCGTCCCGTCCCTGCGCTTCGACGAGGGAAGCGAGCTGCCCGAAGAAGTAGGCCCCTCCGAGGCCCGTGCCCCCGGGGTCGAGCGCGGCCAGGATCCGGCGGTGCAGCGCGCCCGGCTCGAACGACGGATCCGGCTCGAGCGTCAGCGGGGCGTTCTCCGCGAGGTGGAGGCTGATCCAGCCGTCGTTGCCCGCGAGGGCACCGGCCCCGGACCACAGCACCTCGCCGGTGGCCATGAGCTCGTCGAGCATGCCGGGCCGGTAGTCCTCCACGCGCGCGGGCAACACGAACCCCTCCCAGGCGCTCGCCGGGACGGGGACGCCGGAGAGCTGGTCGATCACCGTGGCGACGCCGTCGAGCCCGCGCAGGCGCGCGCCGACGGACTGCCACTCGGGCAGGAAGCGGCCATAGGCGGCCGCGTCCACGGGTTCCACGTCGGCGCGGAGCGCGGCCAGCGAGCGCCGGCGGATCCGGCGCAGGACCTCGGCGTCGCACCATTCGGCGCCGGCCTCCCCGCTGCCGTCGTGGGCCTGCGCCGTGGGCCGGAACTCGCCCTCGACGACGCGGCCCTCCCCGGCCAGGCGCTTCAAGACGGCCAGCACGACGGCGCCACCGAGGCCCAGCCGGGCCGCCGCCTCCGCCGCCGTGAACGGCCCGTGGGTGCGCGCGTAGCGGCCCACGAGGTCCCCGAGCGGATCCGCGACCGGCTCGACGAACGCGAGCGGGACGCCGATCGGCAAGGGCACGCCGATCGCGTCGCGCAGCCGGGCCGCGTCCTCGATCGCGGCGACGACGGGCCGGCCGGCGAGGTTCAGGCGCAGCGCCCGGTTGGCGCGGACGAGATCCCCCACGTGGCGCGCGGCCGCGGCGGTCTCCTCCGTGTGGCGCCCGGCCGCGGCGGGCTCCTCCGGCCCAACTGCGGCTTCTCGACCGATCTGCGTCCGATGGACGGCGATCGGTCCATGGCCCGCGGTTTCGCCGGATGGGCCGGAAGGGCCGTCGGCGGGCTCGAGGCGCGCGGCGAGTTCGGCCTCGTCGAGCGGACCGAGCAGGCGCAGCAGGTCGGCCGTCCCCTCGAGCCCCTTGAGCCGGTAGCCCTCGGCGAGGCGCTGCAGCTCGGCCTCGGTGCGCTCGATGACCTGCGGGTCCAGCAGCTCGCGCAACTCTGCACGGCCCAGCAGCTCGTTGAGCAGTCCGGGGTCCAGGGACAGGGCGGCCGCCCGGCGTTCGGCCAGTGGTGAGTCGCCTTCGTAGAGGAACTGGGCGACATAGCCGAACAGCAGGGACTGGGAGAACGGGCTCGGCGCCCTGGTGGTGGTCTCCACGACCGTGATCTCGCGGCGGGCCACGGCGGCGGCGATGGAGCGCAGGGCGGGCAGGTCGTAGACGTCCTGCAGGCATTCGCGGACCGTCTCGAGGATGATCGGGAACGTCGGGTACTTCCGGGCGACGTCGAGCAGCTGGGCCGATCGCTGCCGCTGCTGCCAGAGCGGGGTGCGCTTGGCCGGATTCTGGCGGGGCAGCAGCAGGGCGCGCGCGGCGCACTCGCGGAACCGGGAGGCGAAGAGCGCGGAACCGCCGACCTCGGCCGTGACGATCGACTCGAGCTCGTCCTCCTCGAAGAGGAACAGCTCGGCGCCCGGCGGCTCGTCCTCCATCATCGGCACGCGCAGGACGATCCCGTCGTCGGCGGCCATCGCCGAACCGTCCAGCCCGTAGCGTTCGTGCAGGCGCGCCCCGACGGCCAGGGCCCACGGGGCGTGCACGGGCAGGCCGAAGGGGGAGTGCAGGACCACGCGCCAGTCGCCGAGCTCGTCCTGGAAGCGCTCCACGACGAGCGAGCTGTCGCTCGGGACGACGCCGGTGGCCTCGCGCTGGGCACGCAGGTAGTTCCGCACGTTCGCGGCCGCCCAGCCGTCGAGGCCGATCGCGTCGAGGCGCCGGGCCGCCTCGTCGTCGCCTGCCGCGGCCAGCTCCCGGCGGAAGGCGCCGAGGGCGTAGCCGAGCTCCACGGGCCGGCCGAGCGCGTCGCCGCTCCAGAACGGCAGCTTGCCCGGCTGCCCGAAGGCCGGGGTGACGATCACCTTGTCGTGCGTGATGTCCTCGATCCGCCAGCTCGTGGCCCCGAGCGCGAAGACGTCGCCCACGCGGGACTCGTAGACCATCTCCTCGTCGAGCTCGCCCACGCGCCGGCCGCCCTTGACGGTGTCCTCGCTCCCGGCGAGGAACACGCCGAACAGGCCGCGGTCCGGGATGGTCCCCCCCGAGGTCACGGCGAGCCGCTGGGCGCCGGGACGGCCGGTGATCGTGCCGGCGTCGCGGTCCCAGATGATCCGCGGGCGCAGTTCCGCGAACTCGTCCGACGGGTACTTGCCGGCGAGCAGGTCCAGCACGGCGTGGAACGCGGAACGCGGCAGGGCGGCGAAGGGCGCCGAGCGGCGGACGACGTCGAACCACTCCTCCGCGTCGACCGCGCCGAGCGCCGTGGCCGCGACCGTCTGCTGCGCGAGGATGTCCAGGGGGTTCGCCGGGACGCGCAGGGGTTCGATCCCGCCGGCGAGCATGCGCTCCACGGCGACGGCGGTGTTGACCAGGTCCCCGCGGTGCTTGGGGAAGAAGACGCCGTGGGAGGTCTCGCCGACCTGGTGGCCGGCGCGTCCCACGCGCTGCAGGCCGGAGGCCACGGACGTCGGCGACTCGACCTGGATCACGAGGTCCACGAGCCCCATGTCGATCCCGAGCTCGAGCGAGGACGTCGCGACGACGCAGCGCAGCCGGCCCGACTTGAGGTCGTCCTCGATCTGCGCGCGCTGGTCCTTGGACACCGATCCGTGGTGGGCCCGCGCCAGGAGCGGCTCGGCCCCGGCGACCGTCCCGGCCTGGGCCATGATCTCGGCCGGCATCCGCCCGGGCGGGCCGCCGGGCCCGGTTCCGGGCGCCGATCCACGGGATCCCTGCCCGGGACCGGCCCCGGTGCCGCCCTCGGCCCAGACGTCGCCGGTGCCGTCGACGCCCCAGGGATCCGTCCCCTCGGCGGCGGCCAAGCGGAGGGAGTGGATCTCGTTGAGCCGCCCGGTCAGGCGCTCGGCGAGCCGGCGGGAGTTCGCGAAGACGATGGTCGAGCGGCGGGAGAGCACCAGGTCGACGATCTTCTCCTCGACGTGGGGCCAGATGCTGGCCTGGGGCTGCAGGCCGGACGCGGGCCCGAGGTCGTGCGCGGCCGCGGCCGCGGGCAGGTCGGTCATGTCCTCCACGGGCACCGTGACGGTGAGCTCCCACGTCTTGGCCGATTCCGGGGCGACGACCTCGACGGGCCGCGCGCCCCCGAGGAAGCGGGCGACCTCCCCGCGGGGCTCGACCGTGGCGGAGAGGCCGATCCGCTGGGCCGGGCGCGCCAGCAGGGCGTCGAGTCGTTCGAGGGAGACGGCCAGGTGCGCGCCGCGCTTGGTGCCCGCGACGGCGTGGACCTCGTCGACGATGACGGTGTCGACGCCGGCCAGGGTCGCCCGCGCGCGCGAGGTCAGCATGAGGAACAGGGACTCGGGGGTCGTGATGAGGATGTCCGGCGGGTGGGAGAGCAGCTTGCGCCGCTCCGACGCCGGGGTGTCGCCGGAGCGCACGCCGACCGTGATCTCCGGGGCGGGGAGGCCGAGCCGGCCCGCAATCTGGGTGATGCCGATGAGCGGGCTGCGCAGGTTGCGTTCGACGTCGACCCCGAGTGCCTTGAGCGGGGAGATGTAGAGGACGCGTGTGGTGCGCCGGGCGTGCCGCGCGGGGGTGCCGGTGACGCCGTCGAGGTCCAGCTCGGCCTGCCGCGGCGCGTCGGCGGCCCGGATGAACGAGTCGAGGGCCCAGAGGAACGCCGAGAGCGTCTTGCCGGAGCCCGTCGGTGCGATGACGAGGGCGTTCGCGCCGGAGGACACGGCCTGCCACGAGCCGAGCTGGGCCGCGGTGGGCGCGTTGAAGGCCCCGGTGAACCACTCCCGCGTGGCGGGCGTGAACCGGTCCATCACCGATGTCGTGGGGGCCTGGGGTTCCATCGGGATCAGCCTACGCCGCGCCACCGACGCTTCGGCGGGCCCGCCGCTCCGGGTCGTCCCGGGAGCCCCGCCGTGCCCGGGCGGCGCCGCCCCGGGAGGCCGCCGTCCGGCGTCGTACCGTCCCCGTACCCAAGCGTCGGTGCCGCGCCCTACACTGGCGGAACCGGCCCGCGCGGCGCCGGCAACCGCAGAAGGGACGGCCCATGGACAGGATCGAGATTCGCGTCGAGCGGCTGGTCGCCGCCGACCCGCGCGTGGTGTGGGACGTGGTGACGGACCTGGACCACGCGGCGCAGACCTTCGGCGGCATCGAGGCCGTCGAACGCGTCGAGGGCACGGGCTACGCACCGGGCGTGCGGTGGCGCGAGACGCGCAAGGTCATGGGCCGCAGCGCGACGGAGGAGATGTGGGTGGACGAGGTCGAGGAGCCGCGCCGCACCGTCGTGCGCGCCGAGTCCCGCGGCGTGCGCTACGACTCCACGTTCACCCTGACGCCCGAGCCCGGGGGCACGCGGCTGGAGCTCGTCTTCGGCGGCGACCCCGTGGGCCAGGGCGCGGTGGCGCGCTTCATCGGCCGGCTGATGGGCCCGCTCGCCGTCAAGGGCACGCGCAAGATGCTCGAGCAGGACCTCGCCGACATTGCGCGCGAGGCCGAGGCGAGGGGTCGCACCGGCCTGTGAGCCGCGGCTACTTCTCGTACGGGCCCGCCTCCAGCAGCACCACGGTCGCCGAGGAGCACGCCGTCGCGTCGCGCTTCAGGTAGGATGTCGCGCCGCCGTCGGACAGGGCCACGGCCAGGAGCGGGGCGTCGACGGGCCGGCAGTCCTCCGGGTCGAACTTCCCGGCCTGCTTCTCGCGCAGCACGGCCGCGGCGCTCTCGCCGGTGCCGAGCGTGATCTCCGGCGCCGGCTCGCCCACGTGGGCCGCCGGCGCACCGAGGGTCTCGCCCTCGGCGGCCTGGTAGGTGATGACGGGGAAGCCGGCGAGCGTGCACTCGTCCCCTTCGTTGGTCACGACGAGCCGGCGCGTCACGGCCTGCGCGTCGGCGCCGCCCTCGACATCCTCGACGACGATCTCGGCGTCGTCCGCGCTGCACGGCAGGCCCGCCGGGGCCGTGCCGGGGGTCGCCGTGCCCGCGCCCGTCGGGGCGGCGCCGGCGGGCCCCGAGGACGACGCCGGTGCCTCCTGGGTCGAGGTGGCCTGCGGTGAGCCGGGGCTGAGGGTGGATTCGGTGGCCTGTTGCGGCGCTCCGCACGCGGACAGTGCGAGCGGCGCCAGCAGGGCCGCAGCCAGCAGGATCGGGGTTCGGTTTTTCACGGTATCCCTCCTCGGTCGTGGGCAGGCGGTGCCTGCTTTCCCGACGCTACACCCGGGCGGAATTGGTGTCTGCAGGCAACCGGTTATTCGTGGTGGTAGGGCCGGCCACCGGCGATCTCCTGGGCCCGGTAGAGCTGCTCCGCCAGGACCAGGCGGACCAGCTGGTGCGGGAAGACGAGCTTGGACAGGCTCCAGACGAAGTCCGCCCGCCGGTGCACCTCGGCGTCGACGCCGTAGGCCCCGCCGATGACGAGCGTGACGGGCCGGGCCGTGTCGAGCGGACGCTGCAGGGCGGCCGCGAGCGCGGGGGAGTCGATGTTCTTCCCGCGTTCGTCCAGGAGGACGAGGTAGTCGGACGGGGACACCTTGGACAGGATGCGGGACGACTCCTCGGCGCGGGCGGCATCGCCCTCCCGGGCGGAGTGCGGCAACAGCTGCCAGGAGAGGTCGAAGGGCTTCTTCATCCTCTTGCCGTAGCGCTCGATGCCCTCGGCGACCCACGATTCGTGCTTCTTGCCTACTGCCAGGATCCGCAATGCCATGGCACTAGTCTTTCAGCTACGAACGGCAGGGCGGACCCGGCCGCGGCAGCCGGCCGAGGGCCGGACCGGAACACGTGGAAGGACGGCAGGAAGATGACCCAGCCAGCGCATCAGGCGGACCCGGGGGACAAGGCGGCGTCCGTCGTCGCCCGGGTGGCCGGACCGTACGGCGCCCTGTGGCTCGTCCTGGTCCTGGGTGCGGCGGCCGTCACGGCCCTCACGGCGCTCGCGGCCGAGATCTACGAGTCCGTGGTCGAGGCCGACGGCCTGGCCGGGGTCGACCAACCGCTCCTGGACTGGATGATCACCCTTCGCTCGCCGGGGCTGGACGCCGGAGTCACCGCCTTCACCGACGTCGGCGGGACCGTGGGCATGCCGGTCGTCGCGCTCGCCGCGATCGGCGTGCTGACGTGGATGGGCCGGAGCTGGCGTCCGCTCATCCTGGTCGCGGCCACGGCGGCCGGATCGCTCTTGATGACGGTCGTCGGCAAGGAACTGATCGGGCGGGCCCGGCCGGCGCTCGCCGACGCCGTGCCTCCGTACGAGTCCTCCGCGTCCTTTCCCAGCGGGCACACGCTCAACGCCACGGCCATCGTCGCGGTGATCGTCTACCTGTGCTGGATCGAGCTGCGCAGCCGGACGGCCCGGATCGTGGTCCTGACGCTGGGCCTCCTGTTCGTCGTCGGCATCGGCAGCAGCCGCGTTTTCCTGGGGCACCACTGGTTCACCGACGTCGTCGCGGCCTGGGCGCTGGGGCTGGCCTGGGCCGCCGTCGTGGTCTTGGCCCACAGGGCGTTCCACACGGTGCGCCGGGTGCGCCGCCAGAGCCTCTAGCGGCTGCTTGACTTCAGCGCGATGATGGGCCTGCCGGGTGCGGCGTTCGCCAAGGCCCAAGGGACGGCATCGACCGAGTGCGGCAGCCCGCCCCTCCACGATGAGCACCTCGATGGGGATCAGGCCAACCGCGGAACTCCCTTGGATTGCCGAAAGGCGTGAACCGGAGAAGCGAAAGGCGCTTGCTTTGCTGTGTTGTCAACGAAGCAAGCGCCTTTCAGGTGGCGGTGACGGTGGGATTTGAACCAGTAGTCACGCGTTCCGGTGCCCCCGTCACCGATCGTCTTCCCTGTCACAGAGCCAAAATTGCTGCCATCGCCTGCGGCTTGCTCACACCTGATCACCCCTATTCGCAGGTGAACCATTGTCAGATCCTTGTCGGATCAGGTGCTCCGCACGCATCTTGCTCAGCGCCTCCGCGACGGTGTCCAGATCGTCGTCGAAGAGGTCTGCGTACACGTCCAAGGTCATGGCTGCACTGGCGTGCCCGAGCATCCGTTGCACGGCCTTGACGTTAGCGCCACTGCTGATCGCAAGCGACGCCGTCGTGTGGCGAAGGTCGTGCGGAGTGACGTGCGGGAAGTGCGCTTCGCTGGCCTGCGCCCGCTTTACGGCTCCCCGGAACCACCCGCCCTTCCCGTTGCCCGGCCGCAGGAAACCGCCGAGCTCAGAAGGGAAGAGCAACGCGTCTCGATCCTTACCTGCGCACGCCGCGGCCACCGTGTCGTCCAGGAAGTCCGGATACGGTACCGAGCGCCGGTGGTGGGTCTTCGGAGTGCCGACCTTCACCTGTCCGCCGACCATGACCGCGTTCTCCACGATCTCGACCCGTCGACGGGCCGTGTCCACCCGCTTGACCGTCAGGCCGGTAGCCTCTCCCCACCTCAGACCCGTGAACGCCAGAAACCTGATCAGCCCGGGGTACTTGGACGCTTCAGCAAGCCGCTCGACCTGCTCGAGCGTTAAGTAGGCCCGGGGCTTCCTGACCTTCCTCGGCGTCCTCACGTCACGAGCTGGATTCGACGGGATCCGCCGGTCGCGCACTGCGCTGTCGAGGATCGCGGCGAGCACGCCGTGCACCCGCTTGACGGTCGTTGCGGACTTCTCCTTGCTGAGCTCCGCGACCCAGGTCGCGACCTCAGTGTGCCGAATGCTGCCGACGGCGCGGGTGCCCCACTGCGGCTTCACATGGGGGACTATCTCATTAACGGTGTATCCGGCGGTTTCTTTTAGTAGCTTTCAGCGGCCGGGAATCGGTCGCTGAAAGTGATGGCGAAGGCGTTCAAAGCGGGCTTCCAACGCACGGCCCATCGGGTCTTGCCGGCACCGGTCGGATCGAGGGATCGGGTGACCAGATACAGGCACTTTAGCGCAGCCTGCTCGGTGGGGAAATGACCCCGGGCCTTCACGGCGCGCCGGTACCTGGCGTTGAGGGATTCGATCGCATTGGTCGAGCAGATCACGCGCCGGATTTCCACGTCATAGTCCAGGAACGGGATGAACTCCTCCCACGCGTTCTCCCACAGCCGCACGATGGCCCCGTATTTCTTGCCCCAGCGCTCGGTGAGCTCCTCGAACGCCGCCCTGGCGGCCGCAGCGTTCACGGCGGTGTAGATGGGCTTCACGTCCCGTTTGAGCGCGTCCCAGTCCTTCTTCGAGGCCAGGCGGAAGGTATTGCGGATCAGGTGGATGATGCAGGTCTGCACGGTTGTCAGCGGCCAGACGTTGGTGACGACTTCGGGCAGGCCTTTGAGGCCGTCGCAGACCAGGAAGAAGGTGTCTTTCACGCCGCGGTTCTTGATGTCGGTGAGCACGCTCATCCAGAACTTCGCGCCCTCACCGCCGGTGCCGGCCCACAGGCCGAGGATGTCCTTCTCACCCTCCAGCGTCACGCCGATCGCGGCGTAGACGGGCCGGTTGGCGACCTGCCCGTCGCGGACCTTGACGACGATGGCGTCGATGAAGATCGCCGCGTAGACCTCATCCAGCGGCCGGTTTTGCCACGCGGCCATCTCGTCGAGCACCCTGTCGGTGATCCGCGAGACGGTCTCCTTTGACACGGACGCACCGTAGATCTCGGCGAAGTGCGCGCTGATTTCCCCGGTGGTCAGGCCCTTGGCATAGAGCGACAGGACCATCTCAT
>NZ_JBNWUK010000017.1:0-65312 GCF_050563205.1 Zafaria sp. Z1313 | reverse complement strand
CATCTCATCGACACCGGTCAGGCGGCGCTGACGCTTCTTGACGATGACCGGTGAGAAGGTCCCTTCCCGGTCCCGCGGCACGTCCACCTCCACCGGGCCCGTGGTCTCCGTCAGCACCGTTTTTGGGCGCACGCCGTTGCGGGAATTCGCGGTCTGCTTCCCTGCCGTATCGTGCTTTTCATATCCGAGATGCTCGGTCATTTCCTCATCGAGCGCGGTCTCGATCACGGTCTTGGTCAGCTGCTTGAGCAGACCGTCCGGCCCGGTCAGGGACAGGCCCTGTTCCTTCGCCATTCTGACCAGCTCGCGCGCAGCGTCGCCCTCGGATACTTCTGTCTTCTTTTCAGCGGTTTTCGTACTCGGCACAGCCTCAAGTGTTGCGGCCATATCGGGCTCCTCCCCGCCAGGCTTACCGCCCGGCGTGTCGAGCCGGATACACCGTTATTTCCACAGTCCCCATCCTTGCGTCACTGCACACGAACGGCGCCGAAGTAGCTACCAGTATCAATCAGGAAGACGTCTGTGACGACATCAAGATCATCATTGAGCTGCTATCGAAGTAGCGACTGGGCCCGTCACGAGTCAAGGCATCTAGGCCGTCCCTCTTTCAGTCGCTCAGCAACCCGCTCGGCTCCCCCGACGTCGTGATTACGAGTTCGTCGCGGGCGCGCGTGGCGGCGACGTACAACAGCGACCGCTCGCGCAGCAGGGCATCGGCCTGCTCCGCCTCGGGCAGCCTCTCGAAGCTCCATTTCGCCGGGATCTCGTCGGCGCCGGCCCCCATGACGACAACCCTCTCGAACTCCATGCCCTTCGCCGCGTGCATCGTCATGACCGCGACCTTGTCCCTGTCCGCGGGGGCCCCTCCCTTGAGGACGCTATAGGCGATGCCGGCCTTCGACAGCGCCTCGACAGCCAGCCGGGCCCTCGCCTCGGCGCGGACCAGCACGGCGATGGCGTTGGGCGCAATTCTCGCATCGATCCAGCGGCGGATATGGTCGGTTGCCGCCTCTGCCTCCGCTTGTTGGCTCGATGCATGAACGACGTGGGGCGCCGGGCCGGAGCGCACCGAGCGGTACTCGCTCGTGCTCTCGGGCGCGTCCTCGATGTCCGTGTAGGAACCCCCTCGCAGGAGTGAGATCGCATAGGCCAGGTTCTCCGCCGTCGTCCGGTAATTGAGCCGCAGCCGCCTGGAGCGCCCACGAATCTGAATGCCGAAACGCGAGAGCGGGACTTTCTGGCCGTAGATCCTCTGGTGGGAGTCCTCGGCGATGAACAGGTCGTCCGGTCCGTGGGGCGCGAGCGCCCGCAACAGCATCCAGTGCGCGGCGTGGAAATCCTGGGCCTCGTCCACGAGGACGTGGTCGAACGGAAGCGCCTGCCCCCGGTCGGCCCTCGCCGTCAAGACGGACGCGGCGATCGCGGCGAGCTCGGAGAACGTCGCGGTGTCGGTCATGTGGTGGCTTCGACGGAACTGGGCGAAGACCTTCCAGAGTTCCTTGCGCGCGGTCCGGTTCAGCGCGGTTCCGCGCCCTTGCCGCGGCGCCCGGAGGTAGCCCTTCTCGTCGACGACCCCGTTGGCGAGCACCACGGACTGGTACTCCTGTTCGAGGAAGCCCGATTCGAGCAGGTTGGCCGGCAGCTCGGGATTGCTCAAATCGACGGCGGCCGCCAAGTCGTCCGCCACGGAATTCGCCCTGTGGGTCAGCAGGTTCCGCCCGGGGCCGAGCACTGCGGACGTCGCGGCCTCCGTCTCCTCGGACGTTGCTTCCTTGAGTACCCGAGCAGCGATCTGGTCCATCCCGAAGATCGAGACACCCGTTTCACCAAGCTCAACCCGAGGCACCTTCGGATCCAGCTTGGTCAGTTGGGTGGACAGGGATTTGGCAAGGGTCCGCGTGTAGGTCGTCAGCAGGATCCGCGCCTTGTCGTTGCTCCGGAAGAGCGCCCGCGCACGGTGCAGGAGCACCACGGTCTTCCCGGTACCCGCCCCGCCCGAGAGCCGGAAGGATCCGTTCCATCGCCCGTCGACGTACTTGCGCTGTTCCGGGTGAAGGAACACGCGCCAGCGTTCAATGTCCATAGACTCGAGGGCCTCGCGCAGTTCGTCGGGGTTGTCTCCGACGAAGACGAATCCTCCCGTGGAACGACGCAGCACACGGTCCAGCGTCTCGTCTTCGGGCAGGTCCGGCTCGATGGGCTCGATGCCGAGTTCCTCGCGGATGGAATCCAGGTCCTCACCGTTGGCCAGACCCAGGATCACCAACCCCTGGGTTTCCGGGAGCCCGTCGATGACAAGGTTGAGTTCGGCTGGCGTACGCGCCTCGAACGCCCGCGCCGCGCCGTCGGCGTTGATTCCTGCCTCCGCGACCAGCTTTTCAGGGGTCCACGAGCCGTGCAACTGGTTCGTCCAATCGGGGACGACGTCGGTGCCGCCTTCCTGTTCGTCCGCTCCCTGAGGTCCGTGCTGCTCTGGTTCAGCCTCGGGCGGTAGGACCGGACCGTCCTGCCGCTCCTTCTGGGACGGTTCGTCGTCGATGAGCCCTTGATCTTCGAACTCCGGGGAACCGAGGGCGAGGTTGAGCTTGAGCACCGTGGAACGGGCGATCTTGATCGCCTCGTCGTGATGCCACGTCCCGTAGTAGACGTAGTGCGTGCCGGCCTCAGTGTCCATCTTGAAGAGGACAGCACGCCATGCATCGTTCACGCGGCCGGTTCGGGCCCGCTTGTCCCGCGGCTTCTGCATGGGCTCGATGTGCAGTCCCGGAGCTGTGTCGTCGACCTGCAGCTTCTGCAGGAAGTCGAGGACCTGCTTCTTGATGGACCCGTCGACCTTGTTCTTGGCCGAGACCATGGAAACGAACGGCATGCCTACTCCTTGCCCTTGGGGACCACGCCATGCGCGTCCAGAACCTTGTCAATATCGCCGGTGACGATGGCTGTCCATCCCGCGTGGGCGAGTTCATGGCCTGACTCGTCGTCGTAGACAATCGCGATCTTCGCCGACGTCCACACGAGTTGGGCCGGGATCCCGTCGATCTCTTCGCCCCATTCCTGCGGCGGCGGCAACGAGGTGCCGGCGAGTCGCACGATGAACTCCCGTTCTTCGTCGTCGTCGGCGACCTCGAGCACGGGCGCCCAGGCGCCGCTCAGCCCCGTTGTCCCCGACGCACCGACGTAGTCCACCGGTCCATCGGCGTGACCGGCGAAACCGGCTACTTCCAGGATCTCGTCCCGCGACGACTCCGTGCCGACCAAGGCGGTCTTCGGCGAAGTCTGGAAGGCCAGGAGATTGCTCCAGAAGAGCCACCGCCGCCACTGTTCGGCGAAGTTGGCGGAACCCACTGCCTCCGCCCGATCGTCCAGCGACAGAGCCGCGGGGACCACGCCGCCCTGGGCCTTAAGCGGATGCCCTGCGGCGATCAGATGAAGGTGCTCGGTGGACCTTGACCACCAGATGGAACCGTTCAGCAGCCCGGGCGACGTTCTGGCCAGATCGAACTGGAAATCCGGCACGGTGGCTCCGGCGACTTCGGTCCTGTTCAGGCCCTGTGCCGCGAGTCCCGCCACGACATCGGCCACCTTGCTCCAGCTCTCCGGCTGGGGGTTCGTCATCCACGTCCAGAGCATCTCCATCGCACCGCCCCGCATGGAGGCGAGGACGTTCGGATCCAGCGAATGGGCCTTCGTGAGCTGACTCAGCATGATCCCGGAGACCCATTCGTCGTAGCGTGCTTCGACGGCCGGGCCGTCACCGAAGCGCTGGACGTCCTGATCGGTGATGGCCCACGGCACGATGCCTGCCATCTTCAATCCGCAGCGCTTGACGGCGTCGTCCCCGACCCGATTGCAGCCCGCCTCGGACGACGCATGGAAGGCCCGGCCATCCGTGTAGACCGCCACTTGAGGCACATTGGGGCCTTCGTAGGTGAGCATGAAGTCCGGACGCGTCCCGTAGGCATCGACCTGTGGGTCGAGGGTCCAACGGTGGTTCTGCGAGGGAAGCTTGATGACGAGCTTCTCCCCTCGGGGGCCGGGCTTCGGCGTCACCTCCGCGTTGACCGCCGCCAAGCGCGTCTTGAGTGCCTGACGGAAGGCGATCTCCAGAACGGACTCGCCGCTTGCCACGACGACCGGCTCCTCACGGAGGACCCACTTCTCCAGATCGGGCCCTTCGTCGGCTTCGATCCCCAACAGGTGCTCGAGGAGACGTTTGGCTTCGACGCGGGAAACGTAGTCCTCCGAGCCGTACTCGGCGAACGGGAGCAGGCACAAGTGGCATGCCCTGCGGCGCTCGCCGGCGCACCGGCAAGCGGCGACCTTGGCGAGCGCAGCGGCGAGCACGGCAAAAACGTCCTGCGGGCTCTTGAAGCTCGCCAAGTATCCGGTCCCGCCGGGGACGGAATCGTGGATGAGCAGCGCCTGGCGGTCCACGCTCCCGGCCCCGTCCGGGATCGTCAGGATCCCCAAGTGCCCGGGTGTGCCGCCCAGGTGTTCCTGCAGCCCCAGCAGCAGGGCGGCCTTCAAGGTCGGCAGAGCGAACGCATCGACGCTGCTCGCCGCCGCGGGCATATGCAGCTTGACACCCTGGGTGCGCAGTTCGCGGGCCAAGAGGAGATGGAGCGCGTGCTCCTCCTGACTCTTCCTGTGACGGCACCAGAAGCGATGCTCGTCTTCGCTGTTGGCCCGGAAGTTGGTGTCTTGCTTGCCGCAGTATTCGCACAAGGCGAAACGGGGCACCGAGAGCGTGTGGCCGGCGATGGTCAACGAGGCACCGCCGCGACCGCGCGCCCCGAGATTCAACCAGGTCACGTCGACGGAACCGAGGTACTCGGCCCCGAACCCGTTGTTCTCTACGAACCATCGGGATTCGACGCGCGCCGGATTGACATCCGCGACGGCCAGCATCTGGAAGCCGGTCCGGCGCCGATCGTCACGGGCGTCGCCGATGACGGCTTCGTCCCGCTTGATCTCGGCCGTGACCTTCTTGAGAACGACAACGGCGTGAACGTGCCCGACGTCGTCGATGCCCGCCGTGGTGCACCTGGGGCAGGTGGCCGAAACTCCGCTGTACTGGACAGGCTGTTCGCCGATCCGGTCCACGGACTGCTTCCACCCGCACGCCGGGCAGAGCTGCCAGTACTGGACCTCGCGCAGTTCCGGCCCGAGGTCGACGGCGTCGACCTCGATCTCCATGCCCTGGGCGTAGAACGTCGATCCAGGCGCCAGTTCGTGGATGGCAATGCCGGCGCTTCGGGCGAAGGTCTCCGTCCGCGCTTCGAAGCCCTGCGTCTCCTCGTTGCGCCACGAGATTCCGACGTCGAGGGTCACGGGATCCCCGATCAGCGTGTAGTTCGGGAACAGCCCGTACATCTCGATCTTGGAGATCCAGTATTCGCTGCGTTCCTCCTGGGCCTCTCGATACAGACGCTTGAGCTGCGATTCTCCCGAGCGGAGGTCTCGTGCCGCTTCCTGCACCTTCGGATGCTCGGAGTCGTGGGCGTACTCGTGCAGCCGCCGCTGATGCTCTTCCTTGAGCTCTGCGACCGCGTCCTCGACGTCGCTGATGCGCCTCTGGAGGTCGTCATGATCCAGCTGCCACTGACGCGAGACCTGCCCCAATTCCAGCGGAAGCGTCGAGGCAGCCCAGTCCGCCAATCGCTGACGGCCCTCCTCCGTGACCTGGTCCGGGGAGAACTGGCCGAGGAAGTGCGCCAGCAACGCATCTCCCTGCTCGTCCATCAGCCCGAGCATGCTTCCGAGATACGAGTCCGGCGCCGTCGACTTCAGTGCCTCGCGCGCCGACCTCGGGTGCGGGGCCCTCGGATCACTGGCCAACCGGTCCCCGAGGAATGCCGCAAACTGCCGCTGGAGGATCTCCTCGGCCTGCAGGTACGTGCTCGGCGGCCTGACGTCGCCGTTGATCACCGACAGCGGGTCGTACAACTTGGGCAGATGCTCGCCGCGCCCGCGGATGAACGCCAGCACGAGCGAGTTCCCGGTCAAGCGACCCGCACGGCCGACGCGCTGGACGTAGCTCGCCACGGACCCCGGCATCGAGGCCAACATGACGCAGGACAGGTCGCCGATGTCGATACCCATCTCGAGCGTCGGCGTCGCGACGAGCACGTTGGGGGCGTCGGGGGTCTGTTCGACGGCCTTGAAAGCGTCCTCGTACTCGAGCCGCAAGCCGTCGTCGAGCAAGGAGGTGTGCTCGCGCGCCACAACGCGTTTCCCGTCCAGCTCCGCGTACATGCGGCGGTAGAAGTTCTCTGGCTGCACTTCGACGCGCGCGGCCCGGCCCCCGCACTTCAGCTGCAGACAGGGCGCCCCGTCGAGCTGGTCGATCACCGTCTCGGTGCCGAAGCTGCGTGTCCGGCAGACCTCGCACTCGACGGCGTGGCGCTTCCCCCGGAGCGCGTCGTCCTCGGGCGTGGTCAGGAGGATCCTGTCCGGATTGATGGAGTACGCGCGGGCCCCCTGATCCGTGGCGTGCTCCTTGAGGATCCCCGTCCGGGCGAGGTCCTCGAACAGTTCCCGGGCCAGGTAGCCGGCGTCGTCCGGGCTGACGCCGAGGGCACGGCTGGTCCAGCTCGAATACCAGCTGGTCTTCGGCGTGACGGGGTCCAGGCCGTTCTCCGGCTTGCTGGGACCGATGACGGGGAAGGCCGGGGCCGGGCGCCCTTTGGGGAACGCGGGCATTCCCTGGTGCCGGGCCCGTCCACCCCAGACGTGGTACCTAGCCCCGTCATGTTCGATGTAGCGGTCCAGCCATTCGTGATGGATCCCGCCCTGGAGGCGCATGCGGATCAGGACCCCCCGGACCCAGGCACGGAACTGCTCGTCCGTCGGCTCGCCGACGTCTGGAAGGACGTGGAGCTTGGTGTCCCACACGCGCCTCCCCATGACCGCCACGGCTGCGGGCGACCCGGCGTCGGTTTCGGCGACGACCGCTCCGGTGAGCTCCAGCGTTCGTCCCAGGCGTGCCTGGAGGCCGAGCTCCAGGGCCGCGTCGAACCGCAAGCGCCGTTTGACGTTCTCCCTTGCTCTGGCGCGTGGCCCCGGAGCGGCCGTCTCGTCCCAGAACTCGCGGAAACCTTCCCGCTCTGTCAGTTCGGGCGGAACCAGCTTGAAGCGTTGGACTGCGGCGTCGGGGCCCGGGGGAACCGCCATGGCCTGGTCGATGAGCTGGCTGAGCGTCGCGGTCTCTCCGGCACCCGTCCCAAAGGCATTGCGGAGAGAGGTGCGGAGGTTGAAGGTGTGGGACCTGGCCTGGATGAATCCTGCCCGGTGCGCGGCGTCCTGGACGGAGTCGGTGAAGATGAGCGCCTTCTTCTCACCGGAGTCGAGCCCCCGTGCCCCGAAGAGGTTGGACACGGCCACGGACGTCAGCGTCGCGATGGCGCTGCCGACGAATCGGATCGCATCGGGGGCGAGGCAGGCGGGGCAGGTGTCCTTGCGCGAGAGCTCTCCCGCTTCGAGCCCGGCGTGTGTCAGCACGGGGATGATGCGCCCGAGCCGGAACTCCGGGTCGTCTTCCACCGGCGGATCGACCGCGAGGCTCTTCTGGACGGTGTGGAAGAACCGGAGTCCTTGGTCTCTGGCTTCGCGGGCGTCCACGGCCCCGCTCACCAGGGCATCTGCCTCGTTGGCGGCGTGGATGAGGGCCCTGAAGGAGGCGTCCCGGTTGAGGGAGGCGGCGCGGATCTCGGCCGGTTCCAGCCCGAGCTCCGCACCCGTGGGAGAGACCTTGGCCCCCCACCCGCTCTTGCCGCAGTGGCGGCAGAAGACCGCGGGAAGGTGGATCAGTTCGCGGCCTTCCTCACCTTCCCCACCTTCCTCATCTTCCTCCACACCGTCGTCGCCCCAGCGGTAGGCGTTCGTGACGTCGAGCGCGGATTCGATCCGGCTGAGTTCGCGGACCCAGAGGTGGGCTTCGACCGTGAGGGCCCCGCGGCCGGCCCCCGCTCTGACGTGCGAGTAGAGGGCGATCACGTGGCTGAGGAACTCTTCGGCCTCGGAGATGTCGATCCTCGGGAGGAGGGTTGCGGCGAGGTCTCGGAGTCCGACGGCGATGCCGGCCTCGGCCACGAGCCGTTCAGTCAGCGGGTGGTGCCTCAGGGCCGTCAGGAGGTCATCGGCCTCCCCTGCCGGCGGTTTCTCGAAGAGGGCCTTAAGGGTTGCTTCAAGGAGAGAGGCGTGGGAGTCGTCGGCGCGAACGGCCTCATTGGTCGGGACGATGTGCTCGTCGATGTCGTCCAGGTCCCGGGCGACAACGCCGGGGTCCCGGATGCTCAGTCCCTTCCACGTATCGAAGGACATGCGCGACTCGGTGACGAGCGCCTCGTCCTCCAGGGGCTCGCCGAAGATGGTCTCGGCGAAGTCCAGCATGGCGCGGGCGCCACCGGAGCCTCCAAGAGTCGCGGAGGTGGCGACGGGCGTGATGCGCCCGAGGGGCCGCCGTCTGTCCTCCTCCGTGAGCCCCTGCGGTGTCAGGTCCTCCGGCCAGGACGACTTGAGGGCGAGCCCGAGCCGGCGGAGGAGCATGGCGACGTCGGTTCCCTGGGCGCCGTCGTAGGTATGGAACTCGTCGAGGACGAGGTACTGGAGGCTCGTGGCCGAGTCCCGCCAGAGCGAGGCGTCTTCGTGCCGGAGCAGGAGCATGTCCAGCATCTTGTAGTTGGTCAGCAGGATGTCGGGCGGGTTGTTCCGAATTTCCTGCCGGTCGGTGATCAGCCCGTCACGCGTGACGTGCTTGCGGCTGACGCCCTGCTGACCGGTGTACAGGGCGGCGCGGATCCCGCCGAGCTCGGAGTGCCCGGTCAGGAGCCCTGCCAGGCGGTCGGCCTGGTCGTTCGCCAAGGCGTTCATCGGGTAGAGGATGAGCGCCTTGATGCCGGTGATGCCGGCCTTCTGCGCACGGAGGACGTGGTCGACGATGGGGAACAGGAAGGACTCCGTTTTTCCGGATCCCGTCCCGGTGGTGACGAGCGTCGGCTGCGGCCTGCGGAATCCGGTCGAGTCCGGTGTCTTCGTCGTGAGACGCTGGAACGCCTTGGCCTGGTGCCCGTAGGGAGGGAAACCGACCCCGTAGAAGTCCAGGGCCTCCCGCCACCCGTCGGCCGCAGGCTCGAAGGGCAGCCTGAGGCGGACGAACGGCCCCTTGAACATTCCCTTGCCCGCGTCCATGAGGAAGTCTCCGATGGCCCGCTGCGCGCGGGAATCGGACAAGGCGAAGGTGGTGGTCAGATAGTCCCGCAGGCCCTCGACGAGGTCGCGGGATTGCCGTGTGGGAAGGAGTTCGGCCATGGCTCAGTCGGACTCCTCGAGGATCTCGCCGTGCTCCTCGAGCATGCTCGCGAACTTGGCATAGGCGGCGCGCATGTCCTCTTCGCGGTCAAAGCCGCGGAACGGGAACTCGAAGGTGTACTCGACGCCGCTCTGCGGGTGAGTCCACCGCCGGTCGTCGAGCGACATGCCTTCCTCGCCTACTTTGCGGTACAGCTTATTCATCTCCCCCGGGACCTTGCGGCCGTTCGCGTCATAGAGGTCGTTCTGCTCGTAGCCACGAAGCACGGGGAACTGGGTGCGGTAAATGGTGCAGAGCTCGTCGCCTGTGAGCCCGAGAGTGAGCGCGGCAAGCGCATCGAGCTCGATCAAGGCTTGGCGACGCTCGGATGCAATTCGAATCGGTGAGGTTGACGACCATTCGCTGCTCATAGCCTCACTCCAGAGAGGAGCAGTGGCCGAGTTCAAGCACACCAGGCTCGCAGCTCGAGAAACGATTTCACTAGCCATCGGCGCCTTCCGATCGAATTGCGGTAGATTCCCCAGAAGTGCGAACTGAATCTCACCAGATCCGGACACCTTGACGAAGAAGTCAGAGACGACTGAAGACATCATGCCCAGAGTCCCCAGAAGAAGTTCTGCCGAGGGATAGGGCCCACAACTGTAGACAGGGTGAACGTGCGAAGCGCGCGGCGGCAGTACAGCTGGGTGCAGCGTCCTCACTCCCGTCGTCGCCGCCATGCGCCGCCAGGCAATGCGGAAGTGGTCTCGCGACGAAGTGGTCTTACCGTCGATGACCCATTTTGAGTAGTCGGCGTCGTAGTTGAGGCTTCCGTCGCGGACCGGCTGGTAGCTGGTGCGGGGGATGAAGTCCGGCGGGAGGGCCTCGAGGTCGATCTCCGTCCAGTCCTTGTTGCTCTTCATGGTGGGATTGGGCTGCTTCGCGAAGGGATTCGCCACCGTGAAGTGGGGTCCCTGCAGAATGACGTCGTCCCACGAGTCATTGACTCTGGATCCGACCTCGAAGTAGCCCTTCTTCCTGTCGATCGACTCATCCCAACCCCGCGAGTACTGGAGCCCCAGATCCCTGACGCGTGGCGCCTTGCTGAGTTTCTCCAACACGCTCATGCTGGCCCGGTTGACCGGGTAGACCATGCGCGCGTGGAGCGGGGACGTCCCGGGTTCGTCGAGAATGTCTGCCCAGACCGTGAGAACGTCCAGATCAACGTCGACGATGCGCTCCGGGTGGGGGCGTGTGTCCCATGAACCCTCCGCCGTCTTCAGGCCGGGCACCTCGGTTCCACCCTCATGGTGGAGCGATCGAACGACGGTATCGGGATGGTAGAGAGACGCCGCCGTCTGGAAGCGCGGCTCGTCCTGCGCCTGACCGTAGACATGCACGCCGTAGCCGACGTGGTTATCGATCTCAAACAAACGAAGTTCGTTAACGAACTGCCAGTGGCGACGCAGGCGCCGATACGTCGCCGCCCGCAAGTGTTGGGCTCGTTTCTCGGTGAAGTGCGACTCGGGATGGATCAGGGCGATGACACCCGCTCCAGATGCGTTCGTCCAGGTGCGCGCCATAAACGACCGGTAGAGGTCAGGCTGAAGCCCTGTGAGGACGGGATACTGAGACTTCGCTCCGAGGAACTCGGCGAGCACGGAAGTCGGGACTGACGCCTCGATGAACTCCCTCTGGGCGCCCGGCAGCGACAGTGTCTCTCCACGCTTTCGGCCAATTTCTGCCTGCGACGGTTTCTCGGCCAACTGCCACCAGACATCGTGTTCGGCCAGCAGCGCTGCCCCGTCCGAGCGCGGCCTCACCCACGGCGGGTTACCGACCTGCAGGTCGAACCCGCCCCTGCCGAACACCGAAGCGAACTCGAGCTCCCAGTGGAAGAAGCCCTGATCTTCGGCGATTCGGTCGCACACGGCCAGCCACGGATGGACTGCCGACAATTCGTCCGTCGTCTTCATGCCTGCGAGCGGAAAGTCGTAGGCCTCGAACATAGCCAAGTCGTTCCAGTCCGCTGCCGAGAGGGTGCTCGTTTGGCCGACCGTCGAACCGTACTTCTCGGGCTGCTTTTTCACGCCGGCGATGGGGCGCCCGAGGATGCCCTCCAGCGCGTCGATCCACTCGTCGACCGTCGGGGGCGTGGCATCCGTGACCGTCAGCGGCCAAAACCACAGCGCGTTCCAGGCGTTCATCACGCGTTTGAGCCGCTGGTACGCACCATTGGGGTCCCGCAGGGCCTCTTCGATCTCGGCGCGGGTGACCGTCGCGGCTTGATCGTTGCGCTCGTGGGGCCAGTAGTCGATGTGGCGGCGGGCCTGCGCCTCGGCAATCCGCAGGCGGCACAAGGCGACCCTCCACAGGACCTCCACGCGCTCGCCCAGCGCCTTCAAACGGTCGATCTGCGGCTTCTTCAAGGCGGTCCGCGTGCTCTTGGCCCAGGTCTTGAGGGCCTTCTGCTCTTCGGCGGCAAGGTCCTTGACCTCCTTCGCCTCCGATGCCGCGCCCCAGCCTTCGCCCGGCAGCAGGAAGTGGTGGATGCGCCCGACGACGGCAGGGTCCTCCGCATCGCGCTCCACGGCATCGACCAGCCCGGTCAGCGGATGCGCCTGCGGCTCCTCGGTCAGGTACTTCTTGGCCCTTACCGCCTCCAACGAGTACGTGGCGCGCCGCGCTCCGATCAACGAGTTGCCCCGCTTGAGCCGCAGACCGAACCACGGGGCGCTGAGGCCAGGCTGCATCGTGTCCAGCCAGAGCGACACCTCCGCCAGTTCGACTGCCGTGGCATTCAGATCCACCCCGTGGACCTGATGCAGCGCGATCTGCGCCTTGACCCGTTGCAGCTCCTGAGGGTACTCGTCCGCCGGAATCTCGCGATCCAGTTCCCTTTGCTTGCGCTTCAAGTACTCGTCCGCCAGCTGCCGAACAGCCTCGATCGCGAACGCCCCGGAGCCGAGTGCGGGCTCGCAAATGCTCAGGCCGAGGATGTCGTCTGCCGGCCTTTCCTCCGGCAGGAGTTCCTCCAGGGCCTGGGACACAACGAACTTCGTCAACACCTCGGGCGTGTAGTAGGAGGCAGATTGCTGGCGTTCGCGTCCGGCCAGGCGGAAGACAAAACTGCCCTGGGGATGCCGGACGGGCTCGGGCACGCCGGACTCCTCGTTGCGCCGCGTGACGAAGTGCTTGGGGTCGATCCCGTCGATCCGGTCCGCCGGGACGACCCACGATCCCTTGGACGCGTCGCCGTTCTTGGCGACTTCACGGAGGTCCGTCGTGGCGATGATGCCCGTGTAGGACATCAGTCCCTCGTAGACGGCTCCCAGTTGGTTAATACCGAGGTTGGCATAGGAAATGAATCCCCGTTCCTCCCTGCCGTTCGCCTTGCTGAGCAGGAGACGCTCGAGGACCCGCTGCAGCTCGGCATTGCCCAGCCCCACCTCGGAAATGAGGTGTGTGGACGATGGAGCGAACAGATCCGCTTCGAGCGGCTCGAAGACAAGTCCTTCGTCCCGCTCGTCGGCGGAGGCGCCCTCGCTTCCCTCGCCGGCGTCCGCGGGAGCGAGTCGTTCCGCGCGCCTCTGTCGCTGGACGGCGTGGTCACCGTTGACGAGCCTGAAGAGGAGATCGAGCGACTCGAACAGGTGCGTTCCCTGCTGCGACTGGTGACCGGGCAGTTCCACCTGCACCAGTTCACGTAGCCGCTCGAGGCCGTATCCGGCGTCGTACTCCCCCTGGTTCCTCGGCAACACGCCCAGCTCCGGCGACGCCTCCGCATAAAGGAGGAAGAGGATCCGGTAGAGGAAGCGCAGCGACTGACGGGCGAGGAGCTGCCCATCAACGCCGGCATTACTGAGGCCCTGCGAGGTCCTGCGCCGCAGGACGTCATTGGCGATGATCTCGATGGACTCTCGGATGCCGTCGCGCAGGTCCTGAGATACTCCGACAGCGTGCTGGTGCGATTCCTCCAAGCGCTCGTCCCACCACATGGTCCCGTCAGCAGCGGGCACCAGCGACTGCCGCCCGAAGACCGACAGCAGCCGATCGACTTCACCGCCCTTCTTGGTGTCGTTCCTATCGGCAATCAACTGCACGTCGGCCGACAGGTAGCGGCCCTCGGGCCACCGCTCCCGCTCCGTCAGGAACAGGCTGCCGCCCACCGACGCGACAATGTACTTCGGCGACGGTTCGGAGAGGTACAGCTCCGAGAGGAGCTTGGCGAACGGCTGATCGGCCCGTTCCCTGCCGTCGAGCGCGTTGACGCCCAGAAGTCGGGACTCCGTCAGCGCGTCGTCGCCCTGTGCGGGCAGCCCTTCGAGCCAGAGGACGTCGTAGCCGTCTCCCAGCCACAAGCCCTCGACCTGCGCCGTGGAGGAACCCCGTTCGAACTCGAGCGCTGCGGGCGTCCCGGGGATGCCCAGGATCTCGCGGAGCAGGGCATAGGACTCCCTCGCGTGGGGGGCGGCTTCATCACCGTTGAGTTCGCCCAAGGCTGCCAGACCGGTCTGCAGCCTTGACCGTGACGAGGAGAAGCGGCGCACGACCGTCGACCGCCCCTCCTTGGCCTCGGCATCCCACGCCTTGCGCAGCTCGAGGACCTGCTTCTGGAACGTCGCCCCCTTGTCGTCCGAGGTGAAGTAGTGCTCGCTGATCCAGTCCTCAACGAGGACGATCGACTCGAATGCGGGCATCAGTTCTCCTCACGGGACTCGGCAGTCGCCACTCCGGGCGAGTGTCGGGGGACGATCACGAGCAGGGGCCTGACCAGCTGCTGTTCCGGGCGCATGTCCTGGGCCAGCTCTTGCTCGGCCCTGACGCGGTCCTGGCGATCGCGGACCTCGGCGCGCTGAACCAGTTCACGGGACTCAGCCGACCACCTGGCCGCGCGGTCCAGCCAGGCCTCCAGGCGGTTCACCGCATCCTCGGCCAGCAGAGCGCCCGTCATGGTCAAGTGGCCCTCGGCCTGGTCTACCGCCGTCGTCAACTCCGCCTGCAGCTCGTCGACGGGCACGGGACCGGGATTGGACGGCCGTCCGACGAATCCGGCCTCCTTCAAGAAGGCTGTGAGATCGGGGACGGCGCTCGGGAAGCCGTTGGAGACCGCGATGAACGTGCGGTTCAGGAGTTGTCCGCGGCGGTTCGTGATAGTGCCGAGCATCAAGTACGTCGGATCCTCCACTTCGCCGCGGACCGCTAGGACCTCATTGCGGGACACGCTCGCCAGGGCACGGTCACTGGCCCAGTCCAAGACGGGGTGCAACGGCCCGAGGAAGTGCGAGGCCGGCCAGTTGGATTCGTCCGACTTCCGTGCAGCGTCCAAGGCGGTCTGCCCCGCAGCGATGGTGGTGGCCAGCTGCAGCCGCTCTGTCACCCGGCGTTCCTTGAGGTAGTCCTGGGGCAGGAAGCGCAACCTCTTCTTCAGGTCCGGCGTGGGGTCCAGCGCGGCGATGCCGTGGCGCTCATCGATGATCCAGCCGACTTTCTGCTGTGGGTCGCCGAACGCCTCCTCCAGCGCCTCGCGAAGATAGTCCAGCTCCGTCGGGTACAAGTCGATGCGTTTCTCCAGCGTCACGGAGCCGACTCCAGCCCCAGCCGACGCCGAGCTGCCGGCCGGGGCATCGGCGTCGTCGTCCTCCGCCGCCCGAGCCGCGCTCTCCGCCTTCAGCAGCTCTTCCAACTCGTCCAGCTCGACGTCGGCGGCACTCGGCGCCACCGCTTCCAGATCCCCGCCGGTCATGAGGACCTCGCGGATGGCCTTCTCCTCCGCCTCCACGGAGTTCTTCCCCATCAACGCCGCGACGTCGTTGAAGACCTGGTGCGCCTCGTGTTCCTTCTCGATCAGCCGGGTCAGAATGCGGATGTCGCCCGAGAAGCGCTCCTCCGCCGGGTCCAGGACCAGCGTGGCGATCTGCGGGGGGTGCTTCTGACCGTAGCGGTCGATGCGCCCATTGCGCTGTTCGATGCGGATCAGGCTCCAAGGGATGTCGAAGTGCACCAGGTGGTGGCACTCCGCGTGGAGGTTGACGCCCTCGGAGGCGACGTCGCCCGTGACGAGCACCCGAAGCGGCGAACCGCCTCGCTTGAACTGTTCCACGATGTCCTGCTGCTCGACGTCCGAAAGGCCGCCGTGCAGCAGCCCGATGTTCTCCTCTTTCAGGCCCAAAGCCTCGGGAAGCGCAGCCTCGAGGTACTTCAGCGTGGCCACTCGCTCCGCGAAGACGACGGCGCGCGTGGGCTGCCCCTTGCCCACGCCGGCCCGCTTCAGGTGATCGACCAGCGCGGAGAACTTGGCCGACGGCTGCGTGCGCGCCTCGATGGCGAGGTCCAGGAGCTTTTCGAGGGCATCGGCTTCGCGGGCACCCGCCGGGTTGGACTCGGCCGTCGCGCCCGGACTTCCGTCGGCGCGGCCAAGCTTCCGGAGACGCTCGGTGATGGTCTCGACCAGCGCTGCCGGGCTGGAGAGGAAGGCCTTCGCGAGCGTCCAGCCGAACAGCGAATGGGCGGCCGGGCTGTTGCCGAGAGGATGGATCCAGGTCGCCGACAACTCGCTGGCCACGGCGTTCTCGGCCGGACTCGCCGGAACGAGCTTGTTCTGCGGCGCGGGGCGCTCCGCCCAGTCCGCACCGACCTCGGTCGCGACCTCGTCGCTGTAGCGGTGGCGGCGGACGATGAGCTGTTGGACGGCGTCCTTGTCGATGGACCCGTCCGGACGGACGGCCGTGGGATCCAGGAGGCGCACGAGCTCCGCGAACGACTCCTTCTTGCCGTTGTGGGGCGTGGCGCTGGCCAGGATCAGGGCATCGGTCCGCGGAGCCAGGATGCGGGCGAGCTCGTTGTTGAGCGTCCCGGCATTGGTGAGGTTGTGGGATTCGTCGATGACCACGGCGTCCCAGCGGCGCTTCTTGAGATGCTCGCGGTAGCGCGGCGTCTTGAGGGTGTCGATCGAGATGATGGCGCGCTTGAAATAGGTGAAGGGGTTCCGCGAGGCGGGAATCGTCTGCCTCACGCGCTGGATGCCAACGGAGTCCAGACGGACGAACGGCAGCGCGAAGCGGGTCCACATCTCGTGCTGCATCTGTTCCAGGACGTGGCGGGGCGTGACGATGAGGATGTTGTCTCCGCGGCCACGTGCCACAAGCTCGGCCAGGATCATCCCGATCTCCAGCGTCTTCCCCAATCCCACGGCGTCGGCGATGAGGATGCGGGGGCGGATGTTGGCCGGGTCCAGCGCCTTGGCGACGGCGATACGCTGGTAGTTGAGCTGCTTGGACAGCATCCGAGTGCTCACCGACAGGGCGTTGCTCGTGGCCGGCATCGGCGTCTTCCGCAATGTGGTCTCGAGGAAGAGACGGGACTTGCGGTAGTTCGGGGAGTCGTCGGCGACCACACGCGCGCGGCGAGGATCGACGACCTGGATCTCGTCGAGGTCCGAATAGAACGCCGCCTCGGTGTCGCGCACCAGCTCGCTCAGGCCCTGGACCTTGATCAGCGTGCCGCTGGCGGTGAAGCTCGTCGACGTCACCAACCAGTCTTCGTCCCTCACACTGACCACCGAACCGGGCGCCACGTTCAGGCCCGCGGTGGTGCGGTCATCCAGCGTCGTCATCGTTGCTACATCCCCCCCCTGAACAGCATGCTCGGACACACTGCGATTGAGTCTAATGCGGCGCGGCAACCATTTGCCGCCATAGCAGCCGCCGCTCAATGGGCCACGCTGCTACGGAACTAGCCGCAGATCCCCAGTCGCAGAATCAACTTCGTATCGAATGAGTTCGACTGCTCCCAGTTCATCGCGCCCGCGCTCCGCCAGCTTGGCCGCATTAGTCGTGCATTGTGATGAGCCGTCGGCGGAGAACATCGCAGAGATTACGTGGTCGGGTACGAACCGACCGCCCATCTCGTCCGCGTGACGACCAGTCCACCAACGACTTCGAGCTCGCTCGTAGGCAGTTTCCAACGGGACCTCGACAGACACCACCGTCAGGTGCTCGTATCCCGCTCGACTGAGTTCGTCGATGTACTGCCCGGGAAGCCTTTCCCATGACAGCGAGCCATCGACGATTACGTTCTCGCCAGCTTTCAGAGCCATGTCGCGCACTACGTCGGCTATTCGCGTCGAGGCCCTGTGGACGTGCGTCGCCAATTCCCTCAGTGCCACACCACGGCCATCCGAGAGCACACGGCCCAGCCGGAAGTCCAGCAGCTTCCGACGTTCCGCGTCCTGAAGCACGAGATCCTTGATGATGTCGGGATCGATCAGCCGATAGCCTTCGTAGGGCTGCCTCAACAGGGCGCTTGACTTGCCGGCGCCGGGAGGTCCAGCCGTCACGACCACCGCCTGCCCACGAGTAGCAACGTCGGAAGTCCGGTCCATGTAGGCCCTCGCGACCCTGATCACCGTCAGATCGTCAGGGAAACGAGCGAGTTCGCCTGGAGGTTGCTCAAGGACACCGCCAGGTGCCAGAAGAGCAGTCAGCTCACTGTGGACCTGATCGCGCAGCGCCCTATCTCTCAAAGCGAGACCTGATGGCGGCGAATTCGTCCTCGTTCAAGAGACCTTGCGCAGCGGCAGACACAACTTGATCCCATGTACCCGGGATGCGTCCCTCGTGTGGATCCGGCGCATCTTCGCCGAAGGAGTACTGGAATTCCACAAGCCTTTCGACGAGTTCGTCCCGCGGGGTGTCGTACACGAAAGCCCGCAGAATCAGCTCTTCTGGGTCCTCGTTGAGCTCGCCACCCCGACGGTCGATCGCCTTCAGAAGGCGATGGACCTTCGGCTGGCTAGTCACCAAGAGGTCAGCGATTTGGCGCTGGTTCAAACCGCTCTGCTTGGCTTGGAGGGCCGCACGAGTCTCATCCAAGATATCCAGCCGCTGTCGCGCCTGACGTTGTAACGCCTCATGGTGAAGGGCTCGCAAACCACCGTCCATGACGATCATGATGCCTCCCCGACTCGTTGCGTGCTCCTGATGATAGACCGTGATTCACATTGAATCAAGCGATTTCGAGGAGCACTCAGGAGGTGGCAATGGGCGTTGCCCACCGAACAAGACAAGCAATTCAAGACTGGTCTTCGAACGTCAAGGCCGCCACGGAACCCCGGCAAGATGGTCGCCCACAAGTGGAGTTTGCAGCATCGCATCCGCAACACTGTCCTCGCAGCTACGCTCGACGCCTCGGCTCGTGTGCGACTACGTCATAAGGAACACTGACTGGCGGAGGGGGAGCCCAGTTGTCGCGCCCCGACCAGCGGGACCGGTGCGCCTCAGAACTCGTTCTTCGCCTGCTTCGCCACCAGTCCCCTCCGATGCCCCATCGCAGACACCGCAGTCCCCGATCCGAGGGCGAACGGGCCGAGGGCCGCTGATCCGTCGACCGAGGGATGCTCGCCGATTCACAGTGGACCCCAGTCAACGGACCCGCAGTGAGATTGCCCCCAACGCCGTCCTCGAGTTCAACGGCTGATCCATGAACCAAGTCAATGCGCCCGACTCATGCCACTTCAGCGGAGGACCTCCACGTTCTGCAAATCATTGGCACAATACGCGTATGACAACGGCAATCTTCGGCGCAGGTTTCTCACGAGCAATCTCCAACTCAATGCCCACAACCGTGGAACTTGGAAGGGAGCTGCGGCGGGCCGATTCCGATCCTACGGAATTGGCGCGGATCCCCGAGATTCAGACCGGGGCCGATCTCGAACGGTGGCTCTCGCGCATCGCCGAAGCACAGCCGTTCTTGGACGACATCGACAACGCCCTCGGGAAAGTCGATTTCATCTCCGCGACACGAGTTATCCGTGGAGTACTGAGCGACAAACAAGACCAAGCGATGAAGCAGAAGCTCCCCGAGTGGCTCCGCACGCTAGTTCGCTATTTGCACACCACAGGCTCCAGCGTCATTACGTTCAACTACGACACGCTTCTGGAACAGGCCACTTGTAGCGTTCTCACGGAGGATCTCTCATCCCAATATGGCGCCCCAGTCCAGCCTGAGTTCCGCGGCGACAGAATGCCCCTCCTGGCGATTCCCCCTCGACGTGGCCACGCGCAAGTTTCGTACGTACAAGAACCATCGTTCAGCCTCGTGAAACTCCATGGCTCGATCGACGCCTGGTGGGTCCCGGGAGATGAAACAGGAGCGACGATCGGCACGTTTCGACCCCAGGCGTGGGGCAGCGAGAGGCGCCCCGAGCAGTGGGATCCGGATCTTCAACCTGCCGGCAGGGAACCATTCATCATTCCTCCCGTCTCTTCAAAGTCGCCCTTCTACCGAAATCCGATAACGAGACACCTCTGGCGGGATGCGGCTCATGCCCTAGCCGCGGAGAGAGTATCCATCGTCGGCTACTCCGTGCCGATGACCGACCTAACAACTGCGAGCATGCTCGAACATGCCCTCGGCCGGCTGGACACTGCCAATTCAGCCAATCAAATTGACGTCGTCGACATCAACGCCTCCCTAGTAAAGGAATCTCTAACGGCATTGGGGGTCGATGAATCGAAGATTCACCTTTTCGAAGGTGTATCAGACTGGGTCGAGGACTTGATCGATACGGATCTCAACGGTCAGCCTCCGGCGATCTCGCCCTACGGAGAAGCCATGGATTGATCAATGGGCCACTAAGAAACAAGAAACCCGGCCCAACCAGACAAAGAGCCTAGTCAAACCGAGTTTCCAAGAGTGGAGCCTAGGGGAATCGAACCCCTGACCTTTTCATTGCGAACGAAACGCTCTACCAACTGAGCTAAGGCCCCGCGCCGTCATCCCGCAGGATATCGACTATGCAAGGTTAGCGCCTGCCGGCGCCTGCCACAAAAACGGCCCCACTACTCGCTGTTCGCATCGACGTCCTTGTGTCGATCCGCCGCCGCCCTGCTCGCCTCGTATTGGCGCTGGATGTACGCCTCGAACTGCTCGCGCTCCACGCGCCACACCCCGCGGCCGCCGATCTGGATGGCCGGGAGGTCGCCGCTGCGCACCAGGGAACGCACCTGCGGGAGGTTCACGTTCAGCTCCTCGGCGACGTCCTCCAGACGCATGAATCTCATACCCCCGAACCTAGCGCGGCGCAGCCCCCACTTCCAGCCGGCCCCACCCGGCTGTGGATACCCGCCGCCAACGCAGCCGGGCCCGCGCCCCAGACATCGAGGCACGGACCCGGAGTCGCGTGAACATCGGCTGCCGGCCTTCTGGGCCGTCCCGGATCCGCCGCCGGGATGGGGCGTTGGATCCGTCAACCTGCCGCCCGTCGGCTCGTGACCGTGGGCGGCAACTGATCCGAGTGAACCCCGCGCCGGTCATACCGCGCAACAACCTTGGTGCGCGCTGGTCAATCTGACTAATCTGGTCCGTGGAAGACGGTCCGGATTGCTCGTTTTGACCGCCCCGCCCCCTCCCCCTCGAAGGAACCGACGATGATCCCCGAGACCTTCCAGCTCGACGCGACCGACAAGCGCATCCTGCTGGCCCTGGACCAGGACCCGCGCGTCCCCACGATGATGCTCGCCCAGCGCCTGGGCCTGGCCCGCGGCACCGTGCAGTCCCGCCTCGAGAAGCTCGCCGCCTCCGGCGCCCTGCGCCCCAACAGCACGCGCGTCTCCCCCGCCTCCCTCGGCCGCGGCGTGAGCGCCGCCGTGAGCGCCGAGCTGGACCAGTCCCGGCTCGACGAGGCCATCGCCGCCCTGGCGGACATCCCCGAGGTCCTCGAATGCGTCGCCCCCGCCGGGGACACCGACCTGCTGATCCGCGTCGTCGCCTCCGACCCGGACGACCTCTACCGCGTCAGCGAGGTCATCCGCCTCTGCCCCGGCATCACCCGCACCTCCACCTCGATGTTCCTGCGCGAGGTCATCCCCTACCGCACCACGGGCCTGCTCCAGGAGGGCGCGGACCCGGTCAGGTAGCCCACGGCACCCCCGCGCACGGCGGGAGGACGACGGCGGACGCGGCCCCGGCGTCGTCCCCTCGCCCCTAGCGCGTGGCGAAGTGCCAGACGACGCCGATCATCCACAGCGACGCGGCCAGGGCGGCGCAGCCGAACTCGATGAGGATCCCGATCCCCGTGGCCTTGAGCGCGGACCCGGAGGCGCGCAGGGCGGCGCCGAAGTCGCGCCGGCGGGCGAACTCGGACGCCAGCAGCCCCGCGCCGAAGCCCACGAACAGCCCGACCACCGGGATCGCGAACATCCCCACCACCGCGCACACGAGCGCCACGAGCACCGAGCCCTTGGGGATCCGCTGTTGCTTCAGGTTCCGCCCCGTCAGCACCGCGGACGCGGACCAGCCGACGGCGGCGACGAGCATCCCGAGCGCGGCCATGGTCCACGCCGCCGGGCTGCCGAGGATCCACGCCCACGCGAGCAGGGTCGCGATCGCGAGCCAGCTGCCCGGCAGGATCGGATACACGGTGCCGAGCGCGGCGACGGCCAGCAGCAGTCCGGCGATGACGGTGACGACGATCTGGGGATCCACGGCACCAGTGTGCCACCCGGTGCGGGCCCTATGGGAATGTCCGCGGCCGGCCCCGTGACGGGCCGGTACCGCGGCGGTACCGTGGAGCATGGCCATCAACTTGCGGATCCCCGCCGAGCTCGACGCGGAACTCGATTCGCTCGCAGCCTCTGCGCACACCAGCAAGAGCGCGCTGCTCCTGGAGGGCGCGCGTCTCGTCGTGGAACAGGCGAGGCGCCGTTCTGCGATCGACGCCGCCTTCAACCGCGTGGTGGCGGACAACGCCGGACTGCTCAAGCGCCTCGAGGACGCGTGACCGCCTAGCTCTCCTTGGACGACGCCCTCCACCTCGCCGAACGATTCGGGTTCCACGTCCGCGACGCGGGGCTGCTCGCCTCGGCCGTGGCCCGGCCGGCCGCCGTCGTCGCGGGCGCGGAGGCGTACCCGGATGTGGCGATGAAGGCCGCCGTATTGTTGGAGTCCGTCGCCCGAAACCACTCGCTTCTGGATGGAAACAAGCGGACCGCGGTCACGCTCGCCCTGGTGTTCCTCCATGTCAATGGAACCCGCCATACGTTGGCGGAAGACGAGTTCTTCGACCTCGTCGTCGACGTCGCCCGAGGGGCCGTCGGCGCCTACGACCTCGCCGACGCACTCCGGCCCCGCCTCGCTCCCATCGACGGGGCCTGACGGTTCGGCTGGGAAAACCCTTGGAACGGGAACCCGGCGCGGCGGCGGCGAGTTGAAGCTACGGAAGCACCGCCGCAGCGAAGGAGTAACGCCCATGGGCATGTTCGACAAGCTGGTCCGCAAGGGCCGCGAGATGGCCGCCGACTACCTGCGCGAGCAGTCCGGGCAGTCCCGGAACGCGCCGCGACAGGGCGGCCACGGCACCCCGGGGTACGGACAGTACGACGCCGGACGTCCCGCCCCCGTGCCCGGCGGCGGCTATGCGGCCCCGCGCCACGGGGACGGCCTCTACGCCGCGGGCGCGCCCGGGACCTCGGCCGGGGCAGGGTCTGGAGCGGGAGCCGAGGACCGGGCGGCGATCGAACGCTACCGCTACATGCTGCGCACCGCGCCACCGCAGGACATGGAGCGCGCCCACCAGGAGGCGTTCGAACGACTGACGCCGCAGCAGCGCGAACTCCTGCGGCAGGAGCTGGCCGCCGAGCTGCCTGCGGCCGAGCAGCCGCGCACGGACGCTCCGTTCGACCTGGCCCGCTCCGCGACGCGCGCCGAGGTGTCCCGCCCCGGCTTCATGGAGCGGCTCCTGGGCGGGCAGGGCGGCGCGGGCTTCGGAGCGTCACCGACCGGGCCGTCCGTGCAGGCTGGATCCGCTCCGGCGAACGGCGCCCGCGCGGGCGGGATGGCCGGAGGCCTGGCCGCCGGGGCCGCGGGCGGGCTCGGCGCCGGGCTCCTGGCCGGCGTGGCCGGGGCGTTCATCGGCACGGCGGTCGCCGGGCCGCTCCTGGAGGGCTTCTCCGGGATCGGCGACGGGCTGGCCGGCGCCGTGGACGGTTTCGGCGACGGCATCGGCGAGCAGATCGGCGGGCTCGGCGAGGGGATCTCCGGGCTGGGCGACGGCCTCGGCGGCGCTGCCGACGGCCTCGGGGAACAGGTCAGCGCGGCCGGCGATCAGATCGGCGGTCTCGGTGAGCAGGCGGGCGGCCTCTTCGACGGGCTGCTCAACGGCGGTGGCCTCTTCGGCGACACCGGGAGCGACTGGGAGTTCTGACCCGCCACCGGCCCGGCCCTCCGCGACAGTCGGCGCCTTTCACCCCGCCACTGCCCCGGCCCGTCCACGCCTCCCGGCCGAACCTCGGCCGACCCGGTCCGTCCGCGACCGCCGGCGACTTCCAACCCGCCACCGGCCCGGACACTCCGCGGATCCCGGCCCAACCACTGCCCACTTCACGTCTACTGGGCGAGACAGCCAACCGGATTCGAGATCACGGGGTAGACCCCGTGAAGTCGACAGCAGTCCGCGGCCTCGCCGAGAGGACGTGAAGTGGGCGCGGCAAGTCCGGCGGGTCCGGTGAGTCCGGCGTGAAGTGAGTCCGGCCGGTCCGGCGGGTCCGGCCAGTCCGGCGAATCCGTCAGGTTCGTCGGTCGCGGCGGGTCCGGCGTTGCAGTGAGTCCGGCGCGTCCGCTCCGCCAGGACGGGGGGTGTGTTGCCGGCCCACACTGGTGAAAGGGTCCAGGCCGGCGGAGCCGTTCAGGCTGGCGGGGCGCGGCGCCGCTGTGCGAGAATCGCCTCAGCCTTCGTGCCCGGCGGTGGGGCTCGCCGGACCCAACCTCGATGATCCATCGACAACAGTCCCTATCTCCCGCGATCCGTTGCGCCCAGAGATAGGAACCGGCATGACCCACGAGCCCCCGCCCCGCACCCCACACCCCGGCACCGCCGGCACGCCCCGCGAATCCGGGCTCGTCCTCGCGGCTCTCGTCTTCGCCGGCGGAACGATCGGCACGGGGCTGCGCATCGGCGTCGCACACCTGGTCCCCGACGCGGCGGGCCTCCCGCTCGGCATCCTCGTCATCAACGTCTCGGGCTCCTTCGCGCTCGGACTGCTCCTGGCCGCCCTCGCGGCGCGCGGCCCGGACGAGGGCCGGCGGAAGCGGGCGCGGCTCTTCGCCGGGACGGGACTGCTCGGCGGCTACACGACCTACAGCGCCCTCGCGACCGACACCACGCTGCTCCTCGACGCCGGCCAGGCAGCCACGGCCGTGCTCTACGGCCTCGGATCGGCGGCGGCCGGCGTCGCGGCGGCCGTCCTCGGCGCCGCCACCGCACACGCCCTGGCCCGCGGGGGGCGCGCATGAGCCCGCTGCTCTTCGCCGCGACCGCGCTCGCCGGGGGCGCCGGCGCCACGGCCCGCTACCTCGCGGACCGCTGGCTCGCCCCGCGCCTGCCCGCGGGATTCCCGTGGCCCATCGCCGCGGTCAACGTCACCGGCTCATTCCTCCTCGGCCTCCTCACCGGACTCCTCGCGGCCGGCCCCTGGCTGACCGTCCTCGGCGTCGGCCTCCTGGGCGGCTACACGACCTTCAGCACGGTCAGCGCGGACGCCGCCCGCCTGTTCTCCGAGCGGCGCCACCTCGCCGCCGCGGCCAACGCCCTCGGGACGCTCCTGGCCTGCACGGCCGCCGCCGCGGCGGGGCTGCTCCTCGGGCGGCTCGCATGATGGCGACCCTCCCGGTTCGGCGCTAACGTTGAAGGTGCCCACCGTGACGACGGACCGGGAAGAAGGCCTTGGAACCCCAGCCGGAAGACTGGATCCAGGGCCTTTCGCTCGCCGCAGATCGGAGCCTCCGGAACGCCGCCGAAGAGATTGTTGAACAATCCGCGTTTATGGTGCATCCTTGATGAACACCACATGAGACGGAGGTCACTTTGGCAACCATCGATCTGAACAGCGACGTCGGCGAGTCCTTCGGCAGCTGGACCATGGGCGACGACGCGGCGATCTTCCGCTCCGTCTCCAGCGCCAACGTGGCCTGCGGCTTCCACGCCGGGGACCCGTCCGGGATCGCCCAGACCTGCCGCGACGCCGCCGCCGCGGGCATCACGGTCGGCGCGCACGTCGGCTACCGCGACCTCGCCGGCTTCGGCCGCCGCTTCCTGGACTGCTCCCCCACCGAGCTCGCCGACGACGTCCTCTACCAGCTCGGCGCGCTCGAGGCCCTGGCCCGCGCGGCCGGCACGTCGATCAAGTACGTCAAGCCCCACGGCGCCCTCTACAACACCATCGTGACCCACGAGGTCCACGCCCGGGCCGTCGTCGACGCCGTCAAGGCCTTCGGCGCGGACCTGCCGCTGCTGCTCCTGCCCGGCTCCGTCGCCCTCGCCCAGGCCGAGGCCGCCGGGCTGCGCGCCGTCGCCGAGGCCTTCGCCGACCGCGCCTACACCCCCGCGGGCACCCTCGTCTCGCGCCGCGAGGCCGGCTCCGTCCTCCACGACCCGGAGCTCGTCACCTCCCGCATGGTCCGCCTCGCCACCGACGGCACGCTCGAGGCCGCCGACGGCTCCACGATCCGCGTCGAGGCCGAGAGCATCTGCGTCCACGGCGACACCGCCGGCGCCGTCGCGATGGCCGCCGCGGTCCGCGCGGGCCTGGAGGACGCCGGCGTCGAGATCCGGCCCTTCGCATGAGCGCCCGCACCCTGCGCTGGGCGGGCACCCGCGCGTTCCTGGCCGAGTGCGCCTCCCTCGAGGACGTCGTCGCCCTGCACGCCGCGCTCAGCGCCCGCCCGCTGCCGGGCCAGAAGGAGGTCCTCGCCGCGGCCGAGACCGTCATGGTCGCCTTCGAGACGCGCGAGACCGCGGTCGCCGGCGCCCGCGCCGTCGCCGCCCTGGAGCTCGACGCCGCCGCATCCGCGGCCGGGCGCACGGTCGAGATCGACGTCGTGTACGACGGCGAGGACCTCGCCGCCGTCGGCGAGCTGACCGGGCTCGGGCCCGACGGCGTCGTCAACGCCCACACCTCCGCCGCGTGGACGGCCGCGTTCGGCGGCTTCGCCCCGGGCTTCGCGTACCTCGTCGCCGAGAACGACCCCCTGCAGGTCCCCCGCCGCTCGACCCCGCGCACCGCCGTCCCCGCCGGATCGGTCGCCCTCGCGGGCCGCTTCTCCGCCGTCTACCCGCGCCGCTCGCCCGGCGGCTGGCAGCTCATCGGCCGCACCGACGCGCCCCTGTGGGACCTCGGGCGCGAGCAGCCCGCCCTCATCCGCCCCGGGGACACGGTGCGCTACCGCCCGGTCCGCGAACTGATCGGGATCCCGGGTACGACGCCGGAGCCCGCCTCCGGCACGGAACCCGCCACCGCGGGTGGGAACCCGGGCGCCGAGGGCGTCGCCGCCACGGCCGCCGACACGCAACGCGCAGCCACCGACACCCACGGCGCGGAGGCCTCCGCGCCCGGCAGCGGCGACCCGGCGGTGGCCACGTCCACACCCCGCGCGCTCGTCGTGGACGACCCGGGCCTGCAGTCGCTCGTCCAGGACCTCGGCCGGCCGGGTCTCGGAGACCTCGGCGTCTCGGCCTCCGGAGCCGCCGACGCCTCCGCCGCCCGCCTGGCCAACCGGCTCGTCGGCAATGCCGCCGGCGAGGCCGTCATCGAGTCCGTCTTCGGCGGCCTGCGCGTCACGGCGCGCGGCCACCACGTCCTGGCCCTCGCCGGGGCCGACGTCGACGCCCTCATCACGGCCCGCCCCGCCAAGGACTCCGGGGCCGCGGGTGACGCCACGGCCGACGCGGCGACCGGCGTCGACGGCTCCGCCGAGACCGCGCCCGAGGCCGCGTCCGGCACCACCTCGCCGGACGCCGGGACCCGCGCGCCGGCCGACCGGCCCGCCCCGTTGCGCACCCCGTTCGCGCTCTACGACGGCGAGACCCTGAGCCTCGACGCCCCGAGCGCCGGTCTGCGCAGCTACCTCGCGGTCCGCGGCGGGCTCGCCCTCGACCCGGTCCTGGGCAGCCGCTCCTCGGACGCGATGTCCGGCGTCGGACCGTCCCCCCTGGCCCCCGGCACCGCCCTGGCCGTGGGCCGCGCGGCGGCGGGCTCCGCCGTCGGAATCGCCGAGGACGCCCCGGCACCCCTGCCCGCCCAGGGGAAGACCACCGAGCTGCGGTTCGTCCCCGGCCCGCGCGACGACTGGTTCGACGCCGCCGGGATCGAGGCGCTCACCGGCCAGGAATGGACGGCGACGAGCCAGTCCAACCGCATCGGCGTCCGCTTCGAGGCCCCCTCCGACGGCCGCCCGCTCAGCCGCTCCCGCGACGGCGAACTCGCGAGCGAGGGAGCCGTCCCCGGCGCGCTGCAGGTCCCGCCGTCGGGGCTGCCCGTCCTGTTCCTCGCCGACCACCCCGTGACCGGCGGCTACCCCGTGGTCGGCGTCGTGGTCCCCGAGGACCTGCCGCTCGCCGCGCAGCTGCCGCCCGGCGCCCACGTCCGCTTCCGGCTCGTCGATCCGGACACGCTCCGGCCCGCCGACGCCGACGGACCCACCGCACGCAACGCCGGAGACCCCGGCACCCAGCCGGCCCCCGCCGGCGCCACCACCCAGCACGCCACCACCGGAGGAAACCAGCCATGAAGAAGGTCCTGATCGCCAACCGCGGCGAGATCGCCGTGCGCGTGGTGCGCGCCTGCGCCGACGCCGGGCTCGGCTCCGTCGCCGTCTACTCGGATCCCGACGCCGACGCCCTGCACGTCCGCCTCGCCGACGAGGCCTACGCGCTCGGCGGCACCGCCTCCTCCGAGTCCTACCTCGACATCGCCAAGCTGCTCGACGCCGCAGCCCGCTCCGGCGCCGACGCCGTGCACCCCGGCTACGGCTTCCTGTCCGAGAACGCCGACTTCGCCCAGGCCGTCCTCGACGCCGGGCTGACGTGGATCGGCCCCACCCCCGACGCGATCCGCGCCCTCGGCAACAAGGTCACCGCCCGCGACATCGCCGTCCGCGCCGGCGCGCCCCTGGTCCCCGGCACCGACGGCCCCGCCGAATCCGCCGCCGAGGTCCGTGCCTTCGCCGAGGAGCACGGGCTGCCCGTGGCCATCAAGGCCGCGTTCGGCGGCGGCGGGCGGGGCCTCAAGGTCGCCCGGCGGCTCGAGGACATCGAGGACTCCTTCGAGTCCGCCGTGCGCGAGGCCACCGTGGCGTTCGGCCGCGGCGAATGCTTCGTCGAGCGCTTCCTCGACAAGCCGCGGCACGTCGAGGCGCAGGTCCTCGCCGACACGCACGGCAACGTCGTGGTCGTGGGCACGCGCGACTGCTCGCTGCAGCGCCGCAACCAGAAGCTCGTCGAGGAGGCCCCCGCGCCGTTCCTCTCCGACGAGCAGCGCGAGCGGATCCACGCCTCCGCGAAGGCCATCTGCCGCGAGGCCGGCTACACCGGCGCCGGCACGGTCGAGTACCTCGTGGCCCCCGACGGGCTGATCAGCTTCCTCGAGGTCAACACGCGCCTGCAGGTGGAGCACCCGGTCTCCGAGGCCACGACCGGAGTGGATCTGGTCCGCGAGCAGTTCCGCATCGCCGCGGGCGAGCCCCTCTCGATCACCGAGGACCCGGCCCCGCGCGGCCACGCGATCGAGTTCCGGCTCAACGCCGAGGACCCCGCCCTGGGCTTCCTGCCCTCTCCCGGGACCGTCGAGGCGTTCGAGGCCCCCACCGGCGCCGGAATCCGCGTGGACACCGGCGTGCGCTCAGGCTCCACCGTCCCCGGCGAATACGACTCGCTGCTCGCCAAGCTCATCGTCTGGGGCGAGGATCGCCAGCAGGCCATCCGCCGCTCCCGCGCCGCCCTCGACGAGCTCGTGATCCGCGGCCTGCCCACCGTGGTCCCGTTCCACCAGGCCGTCCTCGCCCAGGACGCCTTCACCAATCCGGACGCGCTCGGGGTCTACACCACCTGGATCGAAACCGCGTTCGCCGACGACCTCGCCGCCTCCCCCTACCTCGCGGCCTCCGCCCCCGGCGCCGAGCGCAGCGAGCTGACCGTGGAGATCGACGGCAAGGCCGTCCGCCTGGGCCTGCCCGCCCAGCTCTACCAGGCGCTGCTCGGAGGCGGCGGATCCGCGGCCGGGGCTCCCGGCGGCGGGGGCGGCGCCGCCGACGCCTCCTCCAACGGCGAGGTCCTCACCGCGCCCATGAACGGCAACCTCGTCAAATGGGTCGCCGAGGACGGCGCCGAGCTCGCCGCGGGCGACCCCGTCGTGGTCCTCGAGGCCATGAAGATGGAGACCACCGTCTCCGCCCACCGCGCCGGAACCCTGGTGCGCGGCGGGATCGAGCCCGGCACCGGCGTCGTCCGGGGTCAGGAGATCGCGCGGATCGACTGACCCGAGGCGCGTCGTCGCCGCCGGCGTCCCGGCCCTCGCCCGCGGCGCCGTCCCCCACGAAGGGCGCACCGCCGTCGTCCGGGTCCCGGCGCCCACCCCCCGTCACGACCCGACCCCGCAGCCCACTAGATTGGAAGCCATGACCGCCGCGAAGCTCATCGGGAACCTGCCCGACGCCCCCGCCACCCACGCGCACACCGTGGGCTGGGTCGCGGGCGTGCTGCGCGCGCGGATCGCCGAGGGGCAGCTCGTGCCCGGCTCCAAGCTCTCCGAGCAGGCGCTGTCCGAGGCGCTCGGCGTCTCCCGGAACACGCTGCGCGAGTCGTTCACCGTGCTCGCGGGCGACTCCGTGGTCAACCGCATCCCGAACCGCGGCGTGTTCGTCGCCTCGCCCGGGCCCGACGACGTGCGGGAGATCTACCGGGTGCGCCGCATGATCGAGCCCGCCGCCGTGTTGTGGGGCGAGCTCGGCGCGGACGCGCTCGCGGGGATGGAGGAGATCGTCGCCCGCGCCCGCGCCGCGCGGGACGAGGGATTCGTGCCGGGCATGGCCGACGCGAACCAGGCCCTCCACAAGGCCGTCGTGGCGCTGTCCGGGTCCGCGACGCTCGAGGAGCTCATGGAGCGCGTGCTCGCGCAGATGCGGCTCGTGTTCCACGCCATGGCCTCCGCGCCCGACTTCCACACGCACTACGTGGACCGCAATGTGCGGCTCGTGCAGCGGCTGCGCGCCGGCGAGCGCGCCGAGGCCGCCGAGGAGTTGCGCGCGTACCTGGACGCGGCCGAGGCCGAGCTGCTGGGCCACCTCGAGGGCGCCACCCCCGCCTAGCCGCTCCGGGCCCGGGGTCCGGGGTCCGGGGTCCGGATCTTGCACGATGCCGGCCGGGGAAGCCGAATAATCCGCCCTGCAGACCGGCCGTGCGGGCCCCGTCCCTCGCGTTCTCCACCGGCGGGTCGTCATAAGGCCGGCTGCATGCCGTGGCTCCCAAGCATCGTGGGCCTCCGAAACGCGTGGGCAGATCACGCGGACCGGAGGGGCCTCGAAAAGCACTATCTGCCCACGCGTTGCGGGCCACGTACGAGATTCCCGCCATGGGCCACCGACGGCCCACGCAGCATGCCCAGCGGCCCACGGGCGCCCTCTTGCTCGGCGCCGAAGTCCTCGACCCAGGACTCCTCGGCTCCGGGCTTGTGGGCTGCGGGCTTGTCGGCTCCGGGCTTGTGGGCTGCGGGGCCGGCGCCGGATCGCCTGACGGCAACGGGCTGTGTGGGCCCCCGTCCTCCACGCGCTCCGCCGGCGAGACCCGCCCTGCCGCTCGAGATCCTGCCCGCCCACTGAGCAGCCCCTAGCCACGCGCGGACGCCAGTGCTAGCCCAACAAGCCTGCCAAGTCGAAGGGGACAACCCCCTAGCCACGCGCGGACACCGGTGCTAGACAAGTGCCTGTCACACCATCGGACGGACCGGGCGCCCCAACGCTCCCGGCAGAAGGGACACCCCGTGGGAACACACCGCATCGGCTACATCGTCGGCAGCCTCTCCTCCGCCTCCATCAACCGCACGCTCGCCCACGCGCTCATCCGGCTCGCGCCCGCGCAGCTCGAGTTCACCGAAATCCCCATCCGGGACCTGCCCCTCTACAGCCAGGACTACGACGACGACTTCCCCGCCCCGGCGCGCGAGCTCAAGGCCGCGATCGGGGCCTCGGACGGGCTGCTGATCGTCTCGCCCGAGTACAACCGCTCGATTCCCGGCGCGCTCAAGAACGCGATCGACTGGGCCTCCCGCCCCTACGCGACCAACTCGTTCGCGCGCAAGCCGACCGGCATCATCGGGGCCTCGCCGGGCGCGATCGGCACCGCCGTCATGCAGTCCTCCATGCGGGCCGTGCTGAGCTTCCTCAACGCGCCGCAGCTCAATGCCCCCGAGGCCTACGTGAACTTCAAGGCCGAGCACTTCGGCGAGGACGGCAGCGTGTCCGACGAGGGCACGCGCGACTTCCTGCGGCACTACGTGGAGGAGTACGCGGCGTTCGTCGAGCGCGTGCTCTCCGTGACCGCGCCGGGACACATCGGCGACCAGGACTAGCCGATCGGCGGGGAACCGCTCCGGCACCGGCATTCCCCGGGAGATCGAGCACTCCTACCATGGAGCCATGAACGCATCACGGCCCGGTCCGCTCGTCCTGCGGGCCGGCGACGGCGACGTCACGGGTGCGGCCGGAAACCTGGACCGCTACCTGCTGGAAAGCGCGGCCACCAGCGGCCGGATCGCACTGGTGGAGCACACCCTCGGACCCAAGGTCCTGGCAGCGCCCCTCCACCGGCACGGACGGGAGGACGAGTACAGCTTGGTGCTGGCCGGCACGCTCGGCGTCGTCGAGGACGGCGCGGAAGCCACGGCGACCGCCGGTGATCTGGTGTCCAAGCCCCGCGGGCATTGGCACACGTTCTGGAACGAGGGCGACGATGAGCTGCGCGTCCTGGAGATCATCGTCCCGGGCGGGATCGAGGTGCTGTTCCGCCGCCTCGCCGAACCCGGAGGCGAGTACTCGCCCGATTCCCTGCCGGCCCTCGCCGCGGAGTTCGGCGCCGAGGTGGACTTCGAGGCAACCATGGAACTCCTCGAGCGGCACGGTCTGCGGTTCTGAGCGAACCGGCGGCCGGGCCTCTTCCGGCCTCCTCGGGCGGGCGCCTCCTGCCCGCCTCGGATGGCTCTCCGGTGTCGCATCGCTCTGAGGCGCCCAGCGTGGCCCGACCCGGAAAGGGATCTTGCGGGACCACGTGCGTCGCGGGCAATCCCGGTGGAGGCAACCCCGGGGATGGACGGCGTTGCAGGACAAGAGTGGGACGGGAGATGCGGCGGCGGACTCCATCGATGGGTCCGCCGCCGCACCGCGGCGCAGGTCTTGGGGATTCCTGCGCCGCCCTTGCGACGGCAGATCCTTGGGGTGGTCCGCCGCCGCATCGCGGTGCCCGGGGCGCTACGGGATCAGGTATTCGCTGTCCCGCGCATCGGTGATGAGCATGTGTCCCGGCGCGTGGCCGATGGCCAACGGCGGACGGGACTCCATGACGGCGGCCTGGGGGGTGACGCCGCAAGCCCAAAACACCGGAAGGTGGCCCTCGGGGATGTCCACCGCGTCGCCGAAATCGGGACGGGACAGGTCCCGGATCCCGATCTCGGACGGATTGCCGACGTGCACGGGGGCGCCGTGCACGGCCGGGTAGCGTGAGGTGATGCGGACCGCGTCGGCGACCTGCGACGCCGGGAACGGCCGCATCGAGACCACCATGGGCCCCGACATCGACCCCGCCGGCTCGCAGCGGACGCTGGTCCGGTACATCGGAACGTTGACGCACTGGTCGATGTGCGCGATCGGCAGGCCAGCATCGGCCAGCGCGGTCTCGAAGGTGAACGAGCAGCCCACGATGAACGTGACGAGGTCGTCCCGCCAGTACGGCGTGATGTCCGTGGATTCCGCGACGGGCCGGCCGTCCTCGTAGACCACGTACTTCGGAACGTCCGTGCGGATGTCCCCGCCGGCCAGGAGCGGCCCCGTGGTCTGCCCCGCGTCCAGGACGCCGAGGATCGGGCACGGCTTGGGGTTGCGCTGGGCGAAGAGCAGGACGTCGAACGCCTGCGCCTTCGGGACGATGATCAGGTTCGCCTGCGCGTAGCCGCGGGAGATGCCCGCCGTGGGGAGCACGAGCCCTGCGCGGAACCGCGCCCGGGCCTCGGCGGGCGTGAGTCCCGCGAGCTCCCGGGGGCCGGGGAGGACGACGCCGGAGCGGTCCTCCCGTGCCTGCCCCGCCATCGCGGTCCATGTCTGGTTCATGGCGTGTCCTAGGCCCAGAGCTTGGCGAGGCCGGCCAGCGAGTTGGCGCCGAGGTAGAGGGTCAGGAGCCAGGACGCGACGCCGATCAGCAGGAGCCACTTCGGGTAGACGTAGCCGTGGAGCAGGTCGCGGCGCCGCCAGGCGACCCAGAGCAGGACGCCGAAGCCGACGGGCAGGATGAGCCCGTTGAACGCGCCGGCGAAGATCAGCAGGGTCTGCGGGGCCTGCCCGATCAGGAGGTAGATACCGGCGCAGGCGGCGATGAAGACGACCGTGATGAGGTTGCGCTTGCGGGCCGCGGTGGTGCTCTTGGTGACGAAGGAGACCGAGGTGTAGGCGGCGCCGATCACGGACGTGAGGGCGGCGGCCCACAGCACGATGCCGAACATGCGCACGCCGATCTCGCCGGCCGCGTGCCCGAAGGCCTCGGCGGCCAAGTTGTCGCTCGTCAGGGCCACGCCGCCGGCGACGACGCCGAAGATGGCGAGGAAGAGCAGGACGCGCATGACGCCGGTGACGATGATGCCCAGGACGGAGCTGCGGCTGATGTGCTTGACGTTCTCCTCGCCCTTGACGCCGGAGTCGATCATGCGGTGCGCGCCGGCGTAGGTGATGTAGCCGCCGACGGTTCCGCCGATGAGGGTGGTGATGACGAGGAAGTCGATCTGCTCGGGCAGCACGGTGTTCTTCAGCGCCTCGCCGACGGGCGGGGCGGCGACGATCGCCACGTAGAGCATGAGCAGGATCATGACGGCGCCGAGGAGGACGACGATGCGGTCCAGGGCCATGCCGGCCTTCTTCGAGAGGAAGATGAGGATCGCGACGGCGGCGGAGATGGCACCGCCGATCTTCGGATCGAGGCCGAGCATGGCGTTCATGCCGAGGCCGGTGCCGGCGATGTTGCCGATGTTGAAGACGACGCCGCCGATGAAGACGAGGCCCGCGAGGAACCATCCGACGCCGGGGAAGACCTTGTTGCCGAGCTCCTGGGCGCGCGAGCCGGAGATGCCGATGACGCGCCAGACGTTCAGCTGGACGGCGATGTCGACGAGGATCGAGACCAGGATGGCGAACGCGAACGCGGCGCCGAGCTGGACGGTGAAGACCGTGGTCTGCGTGATGAAGCCGGGGCCGATGGCGCTCGTGGCCATCAGGAACATCGCGCCGAGCAGCGCTGTCCGGCGGGCTCCCGAGCCCAGTTTCTCGTGCGTGCCTACTTCTGCCATTTTTCCATCCATCGGGTGCGGGTGACCTCAGTCACAGTGGGACGATGGAGAGAACACTACAGGTTGTTCAACAATCCATGCAAGGGATTGTTCAACAAAACTTCGAGCGGGGCTCTCCGAGGAGTCGGGGACGGCAGGGGTGGCGCCGGGCACGCAGGCGCGGGGGTTCAGACCGCGTGCTTGTAGGTCAGGCAGTCCGCGTTGTCGGCGCCGGGACCCACGTGGACCTCGGAGGCCGAGCACATCAGGTGGTCGTTGTGCACGCACTCCTCGCGCTGGCAGGCGCCGACCGAGGCCAGGACCTTCGGCAGGCCGCCGTGCGTGCCGGTGTCGACGAACGTCGCGCACTGGGCGTGGTCGCTCGTGCCGCCGATCGTGATGCCGGCCGCCCCGCAGTGGGAGTGGTCGTTGAAGGAGCAGTTCGCCACGGCGCAATCCGTGACGGGGACGGTGACGGTCATGATGCTTCTCCTCATGCCATCGGCCCGGCCGGTGCGGGCCGCTGATTCCACGCTACGCCCGATGGACCCGGCCTAATTAGTGCTGATTTCGGCACCGAATCGGCTGTGGCGGACCTTGCCGGACGCTAGCCTGAGAGGCGTGAAGTTCCTCAACGACGCCTCCGCCCCGTACGACCTCACCTACAACGACGTCTTTATGGTGCCCTCCCGCTCCTCCGTGACCTCCCGCATGGACGTGGACCTCACCACGCCCGACGCCGTCGGCACCACGCTGCCGCTCGTCGTCTCCAACATGACCGCCGTCGCCGGCCGCCGCATGGCCGAGACCGTGGCCCGGCGCGGCGGGATCGCGATCCTGCCCCAGGACATCACGCCCGCCGCCGTCCAGGACATGGTCGGCCAGGTCAAGCGCGCCCACTCCGTCTTCGAGACGCCGATCACCGTGCAGGTCGACGACGCCGTCGCCACCGCGCTGTCCCTGCTCGGCAAGCGCTCCCACGGGGCCGCCGTGGTGCTCGACGGCGAGCGCGTCGTGGGCATCGTGACCGAGAAGGACTGCACCGACGTCGACCGCTTCGCCCGGATCTCCGAGGTCATGTCCGCCGACCCCGTCACCGTGGGCCCGGACGCCGACCTCGACGCCGCCTTCACCCTGCTCGGCACCCACCACGTCGGCGTCGTCCCCGTCCTGGACTCCGGGCGCCTGGCCGGCGTGCTGACCCGGCAGGGCGTGCTGCGCTCCTCCATCTACACGCCCGCGCTGGACCCGCAGGGGCGGCTCATGGTGGGCGGCGCCGTCGGGATCAACGGCGACGTCCGCTCCAAGACCACCTCGCTGCTCGAGGCCGGCGTCGACGTGCTCGTCGTCGACACCGCCCACGGGCACCAGGACAAGATGCTCGACGCCCTGCCGCTCGCCGCCGCCGCGCGGGACGCGTTCGCCGACGCGACGGGCCGGCGGATCCCGCTCGCCGCGGGCAACATCGTCTCCGCCTCCGGCGCCGCCGAGCTCTCCGCCGCCGGCGCGGACATCCTCAAGGTCGGCGTCGGCCCGGGCGCCATGTGCACGACGCGGATGATGACCGGCGTCGGGCGCCCGCAGTTCTCCGCCGTGCTCGAATGCGCCGCCGCCGCGCGGGATTCCGGCGCCGAGGTGTGGGCCGACGGCGGCGTGAAGTACCCGCGCGACGTCGCCCTCGCGCTCGCCGCGGGCGCCGCCTCCGTCATGGTGGGCTCCTGGTTCGCCGGGACCTACGAGTCGGCCGGGGACCTCATGCGGGATCCGGACGGGAAGCTGTACAAGGAGAGCTTCGGCATGGCCTCGGCGCGCGCCGTGCGGAACCGGACCAAGGACCAGTCCGCGTTCGACCGCGCCCGGTCCGCGCTCTTCGAGGAGGGGATCTCCTCCTCGCGGATGTACCTGGACCCGGCGCGGCCGGGCGTGGAGGACCTGATCGACTCGATCGTCGCCGGAGTGCGCTCCTCCTTCACCTATGCGGGCGCGCGCTCGATCGGCGAGTTCCGCGAGCGCGCCGTCGTCGGCATCCAGTCCAGCGCCGGCTACGAGGAGGGACGCGCCCGCGACACGTCCTGGTAGGCGGGCCGCCGCGGACCAAGGGATGCGGCACCCGGCGCCCCGTGAAGGAAACCGGGCCGCAGCGTGGCCGGCGTCCCGTGAGCAGTCAGTTGGCCACAGCGTGGCCGGCGTCCCGTGACCGAAACCGAGCCGCAGCGTGGCCAGCGTCCCGTGACCGAAACCGAGCCGCAGCGTGGCCAGCGTCCCGTGAGCAGTCAGCTGGCCGCAGCGTGGCCGGCGTCCGGAGAACAGGAGACGGATCACGCCGCCGCCCAGTTCACGTCAACTGGGCGAGCCCACGGGTGCCCATGCGCCCGGTTCACGTCAACCGGGCGAGCCCACGGGTGCCCATGCGCCCACTTCACGAAGCGCCGACGAGGCCACGGCGCGTTGCCGACCGCACGGGGTACACCCCGTGAACTCGAATCCAACCGACTATCTCGCCGAGACGACGTGAAGTGGGCATCTGATGCCGCGGCAGGAACCAGTCGGGCCACCAGTTCGGCGGCGGGAATGCCGTGCGGCATCGATGCAGCCGTGGGGATGACGCGGTAAGGACGAAGATGGGGAAGACGCGGTAAGGATGAAGGTGGGGCTGACGCGGGCACGATGTCCAGACGCGGGCACGACGTCCAGACGCGGGGCCCGAAGCGGTGCCGCCCACTCGACGCCCGGGCGCGACCCAGAGGACCGGGTACGGCTGGCCGTCGATGAGGGTCGGGCTCAGACCCAGGGCACCAGGCCCTGTGAGTGCTCGAAGACGAGCGAGGTCTGGGTCGAGGCGACCGCCGGGTTGGCGGAGAGGTTGTCCAGGACGAACTGCCGCACGTCGTTGGAGTCCTTGACGGCGACGTGGATGAGGAAGTCGTCCGTGCCGCCCAGGAAGAACAGCTGGGTCACGCCGGGCTTCGCACGGATCTCCTCCGCGAAGGTCGACATGAGATGCCGCGCGCCGGCCCGGATCCTCACGAAGATCAGGGCCTCGAGCGCGTGGCCCAGGACCTCGGGGTCGACGTCCACCGTGAAGCGGCGGATCACGCCCGCCTCGCGCAGGGCGTTCAGTCGGGCCAGGCACGTGGACGGGGCGATCCCGAGCTCGGCCGCGAGCGAGTTGTTGGTGCGCCGCGCGTTCTCCGTGAGCATGCGCAGCAGCCCCCGGTCGACGTCGTCCAGCTCCACCGGCCGCCGCCTCCGAAGATCTTTCGACGTGGCCGCCATCACAGTCTCCCGTCGCCGCTGGGAATCATCGATTTCCCGATCTTGGCCGCAAGAAATACGGCGTAACACCAACGTTACCGCAGAAAACCCTACCCTTGATGCACAGCACCGGAGGCGGCGCGACCGGGGAGGCCCCGGCGTCGTACCCCTCCCCCAGACCCCCAGCGCACCAGGAGAAGCCATGATCATCGGCGTCCCGAAGGAAATCAAGAACAACGAGTTCCGCGTGGCCATCACCCCGGCCGGCGTCTCCGAGTTCACCGCCCGCGGCCACGAGGTCGTCATCGAGACCGGCGCCGGCGTGGGCTCCGGCATCCCCGACGAGCTCTACGTCGAGGCCGGTGCCCGCATCGCCGACGACGCGGACTCCACCTGGACCGGCGCCGACATGGTGCTCAAGGTCAAGGAGCCCATCGCCGCCGAATACCACCGCATGCAGGCCGGGCAGGTCCTCTTCACCTACCTGCACCTCGCCGCCTCCCGCGAGTGCACGGAGGCCATCGTCGCGGCCGGCAGCACCGCGATCGCCTACGAGACCGTCACCGCCGGCCGCTCCCTGCCGCTGCTCGCCCCGATGTCCGAGGTCGCCGGGCGCCTCGCCGCCCAGGTCGGCGCCTACCAGCTGCAGCAGCCCAACGGCGGCGCGGGGATCCTCATGGGGGGCGTCCCCGGAACGCGGCCGGCCAAGGTCGTGGTGATCGGCGGCGGCGTGGCCGGCGAGAACGCCGCGGTGATCGCCGCGGGCATGGGCGCGGACGTCACGATCATCGACATCAACCTGGGCCGCCTCAAGGAGATCGACACCGCCCACGCCGGCCGCATCAAGACCCTGGCCTCCTCCCAGTTCACGATCGCCGCCGAGGTCGCCGCCGCCGACCTGGTGATCGGCTCCGTGCTGATCCCCGGCGCCGCCGCGCCGAAGCTCGTCACGAAGGACATGGTGGCGCAGATGCGTCCCGGCTCCGTACTCGTGGACATCGCGATCGACCAGGGCGGCTGCTTCGAGGGCTCCCGACCCACGACCCACGCCGAGCCGACCTTCAGGGTCCACGACGCCGTCTACTACTGCGTCGCGAACATGCCCGGTGCGGTCCCGCAGACCTCCACCGCGGCCCTGACCAACGCCACCCTGCCCTACGCGCTGCGGATCGCCGACAAGGGCTGGCGCCGCGCCCTGGCCGAGGACGCGGGCCTGGCGGCGGGCCTGAACGTCCACGCCGGCCGGGTCACGCTGGCCTCCGTGGCCGGGGAGTTCGGGCTCGAGCACGTCGAGACGAGCGCCGTGCTCGAGGACGCGAGCTTCGCGATCTGAGCGCCTGCGTTTCTTCCCATTTCTCGAGCGCCGGGGCCGGCGAGTCTGGACGACTCGCCGGCCCCGGCGGCATTTCCGGCAGGAGAAGTGGGCAGGTCTTGGCACGGTGCGGGCCGGCGGCGTTTCCGAAGCGGCGGGCACGGGGCGTGGGTCGCTGCGGCGCCGGCCGGAATCAGTCCCAGCGGAATGCGACGGCCGCGATGACGCCGCCCGCGATGACCGCGAGTCCCAGCGCCGCGAGGTGCTGCAGCTCGACGGCGGCACCCGACCACGCCGCGGACAGCGCCTGCACGCCCGCCCCGAAGGGCAGCCACTCCCCGACGGCCGCGACGCCCTCCGGCAAGGTGTGGCTCCCGCCGAACAGCCCGCCCAGCGCGCCGAGGGCGAGGAATAGCACCAGGCCGATCGCGACCGCGGAATTCGGGGTCGGGGCGAGCGCCGCGACGATCATCCCCACGGCGTAGAGCGCGGCCATGGACAGGGCCACGACCCCGAGCGCTGCGAGGGGGCGGACCGGCGGGTTCGCGCCGAGGGCCAGCAGCGCCACGCCGAACGCGAGGGCCATGCCGAGGACGGCCTGCGCGACGCTGACGACCGCCTGCGCCACGAGCACCATGGCCGGGGACGCCGGCGTGACGGACAAGCGCCGCAGGATCCCCGTCCTGCGGTAGTAGGCCAGAAAGCTCGGCATGTTGATGATGCCGATGCTGGCGATGACCAGGACGACGACGAGCGGCAGCACGAAGAGGTCCAGCGCGGTCAACCCGTTCTCGAACACCACCTCGCCCGCCGATCCGGCGCTCATCACGAGGATGAGCAGCGGCAGGCCCAGCGGCACGATCAGCCCGGCCGTGTCGCGGGCCACCATCTTCGCCTCGCAGGCCACCAAGACCGCCCACGACCGGGGCCCGGGGCGGTGGACGCAGTCCATCCGCGTCGCGGCTGCTTCACTCATGTCATCTCCTCCAGTCCCCTTCCCGTCATCGACAGGAAGGCGTCGTCCAGGTCCGCGGCGCCCGTGCGCCGGATGAGCCCGTCGGCCGTGTCCACGGCGAGGACGCGGCCGACGTCGAGGACGGCGATCCGTCCGCAGAGCCGCTGCACCTCGTCCATTGCGTGGCTGACCAGCAGGATCGTGGTGCCCTCGTCCCGCATGGCTTCCACCGCGGCCCAAACCTGACGCCGGGCCCGCGGATCCAGGCCCGTGGTCAGCTCGTCGAGGATCACGACGCGCGGCCGGACGCGGCGCGGGGTAGAAGCTCCGGTAGAGCCGCACGAGCTCGTCCACCGTCAGGGCGTGGTGCAGGTAAGCCTCTTGGAGCTGCACGCCGAGCAGCCCGCGCAGCCGGGCGCGGTCGCGGCGCGCGTCGAACCCGAACACCGAGGCGCTGCCCCGGTCCGGGACGCGCAGGCCGGCGATCATCTCCACCGTGGTGGTCTTGCCCGAGCCGTTGGCGCCCACGATCCCGAAGACCTCTCCCGCCTCGACCCGCAGGCTCACGTCCTCCACCGCCGTGCGGCCGCGGTAGGCCCTTCCCAGGTGTTCGGCGAGGATCGCCGGCGTCGTCGTCTTCATGTCCCCGACGCTACGGGCCCGCCCCCGCCCCGCGCCCGTGCCGATCGTCGCCGCCTGCGGCCATGACTTCCGGCACCTGTCCCGGCCCCGGGGGCCACCCTAGAGTGGTGCCATGCGACGACTGGATACCGAGATGTGGGCCGGCATCGCGATGCTCGTGGTCTCCGTGGCCGTCGCGGGGCCCGTGCTGTTCGGCGTCGTCGACGCCACCCTGCCCCGCCCCTGGTGGATCGCGGCCCTCGTCCTGTTCTTCGCCGGGCTCATGACCGCGTTCGCGGGCACCCGGGCGGTGCTGCGGCACGCGGGGTTCGGCGCCGCCGTCGTCTGCTCCTGGATCGTCGTCGGCACGACGGCGGCCTCCGGGCTGCTGCCCGTCCTCCTCGTGGTCACCGCCGCCTCGAGCGTCTACCTCATGCCGCTCGCCGCGGGCGCCGGGATCGTGCTCGCGAACACGGCCTTCCTCGCGCTCGTCTACTGGCCCGTCGCCGGCTCCACGGCCGAGGCCGCCATCAGCGTGGGCTTCTACCTGCTCATCCAGTCCGCCTCGATGCTCAGCTCGGCGACGCTGCTGAAGGAACAGCGGATGCGGCGGGAGCTGACCGAGGCGCACGTGGAGCTGCGCGCCGCCTCCGTGCTGCTGGCCGAATCCGCCCGGACCACCGAGCGCCTGCGGATCTCGCGCGAGCTGCACGACCTGATCGGGCATCAGCTCACGGTCCTCGCCCTCGAGCTCGAGACGGCAACTCACCTGGACGGGCCGCGGTCGCGGGAACACGTCGAACGCGCCAACGGCGTGGCCCGGGCCCTGCTGCGCGATGTCCGGGGAACCGTCGGCCAGCTCCGCGGCGAACCGCCGGACCTCGCCGCCGCGCTCCGCGAGGTCGTGCGCGAACTGCCCGGGCTCGAGGTCTCCCTCCACGTCGAGGACGGCATCGGCGCGGGCGAAGCCGAGGCGGGGGCCCTGGTCCGCGCCGTCCAGGAGATCGTCACCAACACCTTGCGGCACGCCGGCGCGACGACCCTGCGGATGAGCGTGGCCACCGGCCCCGACGGCGCGCTGGTGCTCAGCGCCCGGGACAACGGCCGCGGCGCCGTGGAACCCGTGCCCGGCAACGGCCTGAGCGGGCTCCGCGAGCGCTTCGAGTCCCTCGGCGGCGGGCTCGCCGTCGACGGCCGGGACGGTTTCAGCGTCACCGCGCGGGTCCCGGCGCCGTGAGCGGGCCGGACACCTCCGATCGCGGAACGGGCCCGGCCCCGCAGGGCGCCGTCGCGGCCGGTCCGGACGCCCGCGCGATCCGCGTCGTGGTGGTCGACGACCAGACACTCGTCCGCCAGGGCATCCGGAACCTGCTGGAGATCGCGGGCTTCGACGTCGTCGGGGAGGCCGGGGACGGGGCGGAGGCGATCGCGGAGATCGGGTGCTCGGCGCCGGACGTGGTGCTCCTGGACCTGCGGATGCCGCGGTTCGACGGGATCTGGGCCCTGGGCGAGCTGGCCGCGCGCGGCTCGACGGTGCCGGTGCTCGTCCTGACGACGTTCGACGACGATTCCCTCCTCCTGCGCGCGCTCAAGGGCGGGGCGCGCGGATACCTGCTCAAGGACGTCACGCTCGAACAGCTCTCCCATGCGGTGCGCACCCTCGCCGCGGGCGGAACGCTCGTCGCCCCTTCCCTCACGGACCGCCTGCTGCGCGCCATCCGCTCCGATGCCGTCGGCGCGGACGACTCCCTGCCCGCCGCCCAGGAGCTCACGTCGCGCGAGCTCGAGGTCCTCCGGCTCGTGGCCGAGGGCTGCAGCAACCGGGAGATCTCCGAGGGCCTGTTCCTCGCCGAGGGGACCGTGAAGAACCACGTCTCCGCGATCCTGCTCAAGCTCGGCGCCCGCGACCGGACCCAGGCCGTGCTCCGCGCGCTGCGGGAGGGCGTGCTGCCGTAGCCCGCCACCGGCCGCTCGACGGTAGGCTGATGCGGTGGATTGGCTTCGCGACGCCACGTTCGGCTGGGCCTACCTCTTCCTCTTCGCGATCGCGATGGCCCGCGCCAACACGACGTACTGGATCGGGCGCGGCGTGGCCGCCGGCGTCCGGCACTCGCGGTTCGAGCACTTCCTCGAGGGCCCCATCTACCGGCGGGCCCAGCGCTTTATGGCCCGCTGGGGCGTCCTCGCCGTCCCGTTGTCCTTCCTCACGGTCGGGATCCAGACCGCCGTCAACGGCAGCGCCGGCGTCTCGAAGATGCCGCTGGCGCGCTACCTGCCCGCCGTCACGGCCGGCTGCCTGCTCTGGGCGCTCGTCTACTCGACGGTCGGGATGGCCGTGATCTACGCGTGGATCGCGCTCGGCTGGCAGTGGATCCTCGTTGCCGCCATCCTCGTGGCCGCCGGAACGCTCCTCTGGATCCGCCACCGCCGCCGCGCCGACTGACTCCCGTCTCGTGTTCGCCCAGTTCACGTCGACTGGGCGAACGCATGGGGTCTACCCCGTGAAGTCGCCCCGCGCCAGCTGTCTCGCCCACAAGACGTGAAGTGGGCACGGTTGCGCGGGGTCGACGCCGTGGGGTCACCGCCGCCGGCTGACTCGCGCCTTGTGTTCGCCCAGTTCACGTCGACTGGGCGAACGCATGGGGTCTACCCCATGAAGTCGCCCCGCGCCGGCTGTCTCGCCCAGAAGACGTGAAGTGGGCACCGATGCGCGGGGATGGTTTTTTGGCAGAGGCCACGGGCTGACGGCGGGCGACGGGCCACGAACCACGGGCCACGGGCCACGAACCACGAACCACGAACCACGAACCACGGGCTGACGACGGACCACGGTCCATGCCTACGAACTCGGCCTACGGCACCGACTTGATCTTGTAGACCAGGGCGGCGGCGCTGAGCCCGATGACCGCCGCGATCACGAACAGTGCCGTGTACCCTCCGAGGAACTTCACCGACAGGAACGCGAGCACGGGTGCGACGACCTGCGGCAGCGCGGCGGCGATGTTGATGACGCCCATGTCCTTTCCGCGCGCCGCGGCGGACGGCAGCACCTGGGTGAGCAGGGCGAAGTCCACGGCCAGGTACGCGCCGAAGCCGATCCCCAGCACGGTGGCCCCGGCGATCGCGCCCGGCCACACGGGGAAGAACGCCATGATCAGCGCCGCGCACGCGATGACGGCGGAGGACCCGGCGACGAACACGCGCCGCTTGCCCGCCTTGTCCGACCACCGCCCCGCGACCACGGTGGTGGCGATGACCATGAACGCGTACAGCCCCGTGAGGATCAGCACGCCGCCGGCCGGGTCCGGGTGCTCGATGACGTCGGTCAGGAAGAACAGCAGGTACACGATGGTCAGCTGGTTGCCCACGAACATCAGGAAGCGGGTCAGCCACGCCCAGCCGAAGTCGGGGTAGCGGGCGGGGTTGATCCAGAAGGAGCGCAGGAACGCCCCGAACCGGAAGGGCTCCCGCAGCGCGCGCGGCAGCACGGGGTCGTCGGAGTGGAACAGGTACGGCACCACGGACAGGAGCAGCGCCCCGGCGCAGAGCCAGTAGCCGAACGCCACGTTCCCGAAGATCACGAACCCCACCACGGAGCCGCCGAGGATGCCCACCGTCTGCCCGAGCGCGGCGAGCCCGCCGACCTGGCCGCGCTGGTCCACGGGCACGCGGTCCGGGACGGCGGCGGTGATGGTCGAGTAGGCGGCGTTCGCGCCGGCCTGGACGAGGCACCAGCCGAGCAGGAGGAGGGCGATCGTCGTCGCGCCCGAGAGCAGCAGCAGCGCGGCGCTGCCGAGGATCGCCCCGCCCAGGATCCAGGGCGAGCGGCGGCCGAGCTTCGACGTCGTCCGGTCCGAGAGCGCCCCGGTGAGCGGGTTCATGACGAGGGACACGGCGGCCCCGCACCCCGTGACGAGGGAGAGGATCGCCTCCTTGTTCAGCTCGTCGATCGCCGTGGCCTGCAGGCCGATGAGGATGTTGATGGGCGCGAAGAACGCCACGTTGATCCCGACGTTGACCAGGACGACGCCGGTCACCCACCGGGCGCGGACGCGTCGCCGGGGTTCGGCGAGGGCCTCGTGGACGACGGCGGTGCCGGGGCCCGCGGGCGTGCCGGCGCCTCCCGGGACCGCTCCCTCGGGGACGGTTCCCTCCGGCGCGCCGCCCGAGCCGCCCGGGCCGCCGGCCGGTCCGCCGGGCTCCCCGGTCCCACTCACGAGAGGAACGCCTGGAACGCCCCGGCGCCCACGCTCAGGACGAGGGCGGCCGCCATCAGCAGGACGAGGGGCTTGCGGAGTCTGCGCATCGTGTTCATGATGCGTTCATCGTAAGCCGTTGACGCTTCCTGTGGAGTCTCTTGAGTCCGTCGGCGGGACGCACGGGATCGGGCCAGCGCGGCTGCAGCGCGTCGCCGAGCGTGATGCCGCGCAGCTTCCGCCCGAACATGGGCAGCACCCACTGCCGCATCCACTCGGCGTCGCGCACCACGGCGTCCCGCAGTCCCGGGCGCTCGCGCGGCCCGAACGGCTCGAACACCAGCTGGTGGCGCACGCCGAGCAGGTTCAGCACCTGGATGGCCATGTAGCGGTGGCCGGCCCGGTTCATGTGCAGCTTGTCCGTGTCCCACAGCCGCCGGTCCTGGTAGGCGTCCCACGTCCAGTAGTCCACGAGCTCCACGCCGTCGCCGGCGTGCTCGGCGGCGAGCTCGCGGACGCGCTGGTTGAAGATCCAGTTGCGGCGCTTCATCGGCTCCAGGATCGGGTGCACGGGGACGTCGAAGCCCGTGAAGAGCAGCACGCGGGCGCCGGAGGACGCGAGCCGCCGCACGGCCGCCGTGTAGTTGTCCAGGAGCCGGCCCATGTCCTGGCGGACCTCCATGATGTCGTTCCCGCCGGCGTAGAAGGTGATGACGGAGGGCTCCATCGCGAGCGCGGGCTCCACCTGCTCCTGCACGATCCGGCCCAGGCGCCGGCTGCGCACGGCGAGGTTGGCGTAGCGCCAGGCGGGGTCGTCCTTGGAGAGCTGCTTGGCGACGCGGTCCGCCCAGCCGCGCACCCCGTTGGGCAGGCGCGGATCCCAGTCGCCCACGCCCTCGGTGAAGGAGTCGCCGATGGCGACGAACAGGCCGGACATGGCCCCACTGTGGCACCCGGCGCCGAGCGGCGGGCGACGGCCGGGCGAACGCGGCGTGAACGCGTGGTGCCGGCCCGCGCCCCGGCGTACGGTGGGGTCATGGAGACACACGACGACGCCGGAGCGGGGCCCGTCATCGCCGTCGCCGGGGCCACGGGGCACGTCGGCGGGGAGGCCGCGCGGCTGCTCGCGGGGCTCGCGTCGGGCGGGGCATCCGGCGCAGTGTCCGGCAAGGCGTCCGGCGCCGCGCCCGGAAGAGGGCACGACGCCGGGGCCGCAACCGGGCGCGCGCCCTTCCGCCTGCGGGTCCTCGCCCGGGATCCCGCGCGGACCGCCGCCGTGGCACGCAGGCTCGGCCCCGGCGTCGTACCCCTCACCGCCGCCTACGGCGACCCGGACGCCGCGCGCGCCGCCCTCGAGGGGACCGACGTGCTGTTCATGGTCTCGGCCGCGGAATCGGCGCACCGGCTCGAGGAGCACGCGGCGTTCATCGGGGCCGCGGCCGACGCGGGCGTGCGGCACGTCGTCTACACGTCGTTCTTCGAGGCCTCGCCGACGGCCGTCTTCACCCTTGCGCGGGACCACTTCGCGACGGAGGAGATGCTGCGCGCCGCCGGCCCCGCCTGGACGTTCCTGCGCGACAACTTCTACCTCGACGTCTTCGCCCACTTCGCCGACGCCGACGGCGTGATCCGCGGGCCCGCCGACGACGGCCGCGTCTCCGCCGTGGCGCGGCGCGACGTCGCCGCGTGCGCCGCCGTCGTCCTCGCCGGGGCCGCCGCGGACCTGGCCGTGGGGCGGGACTGCGCCCACGCGGGACGCCGCTACGAGCTCACCGGGCCCGAGGCGCTCACCCTGGGCGAGGTCGCGGCCGGGCTCGCCGCCGCCACCGGGCGGCCCCATCGCTTCGAGCAGGAGACCGTCGCCGCCGCCTACGCCTCGAGGGAGCCCTACGGCGCCGAGCCCTGGCAGCTCGACGCCTGGGTCAGCACCTATACGGCCATCGCCTCCGGCGAGCTGGCGCGCACCACGGGCGACGTCGAGGCCCTCACCGGCCGGCCCGCGACGAGCCTCGCGGCGCTGCTGCGCGACGGCGGGGGCACACCGGTAGCGTGAGCAGCGTGCACGAATCCGCCCCCGCCCCGCGGCCCGCCCCGCGCACCGCCTGGGCTCCCCGCCACCGCGGGCTCAAGCTCGCCCACCACCTCGTGCCGGCGTTCGTCGTGATCGCCGTGCTGCTGGGCCTCGGCGCCGCGTCCGTCGGCGCCGGCAAGCCGCTGCTCGCCGCGCCGATGGCGGCCCTGGCCTTCGGCGTGGGCCGGGCCGTGCTGCACGAGTTCCGCCGCGGCGAGGACTGGGCGGCGCCCACCGGGGCCGACGTCGAGACCTCCTCCGGGCCGCGCGCCGCCACATGGTTCCCCTCCTCCCCCGTCTCGCTGGCCGGCGGCGCGGTGACGGTCGGCGTCGCGGTCGTCACGGTCGTCGGGGCGATCGCGACCGAGGCCAAGACCGTCCTGCTCGGCGACGGCGGAGCGCGCGTGCTCACGGCGACGGCCGCCGCGGGGCTGCTCGTCGTGGGGTTCCTCGTGCTCCGCGAGGGCCTGCGGATGCTGCGGCTCGCCGCGTCCGGGCAGGCGCCCGGGGTGTACCTCACGCGGAGCCGGATCGTGGTGGTGGACCGGCGCGGGCACCACGAGGCCTATTGGAAGGACGTCGTGTCCGTCCTGGCGCGCGATCCCCGCGGGCGCAAACCGCTGGGCGACCGCGGGCCGGCGCTCATCGAGGTCCACACGCGCGCCTCGGGGGCTGCGGGCACGGCCTCCGGGGGCCCGCGCAGTTCCGCGGCCTCCGGAGGCGCGGCATCCGATGCCGGTGCGCCGGGCCCCGGGGCGGGTCGCAGGACGAGGCCCTTGATCGTGGACGTCCAGGAGCTCGACGCCGATCCGGGCCTGCTCCTGCGGGCCCTCGGGCACTACGCGGCCCACGCGGCGGACCGCCCGGAACTCGGCACGGACAAGGCCCTGTCCCGTCTCGATTCCCCCACCCCCTGATCCCGCGTCACGATCCACCCACGCGTCGTGATGAGTGCGGCGTCAGGACGATTCCCCGGATCGTGAGGCGGGGTGTGGGCGGAGGCCGAGGGGCCACTTGGTGTTTACCCGCCGGTAAGGTGCGCCGCGTAGACAAGGGAGGTCATCACCTCACATCCTTGGGAGCACAGCCATGTCACAGTCCAGGCGCACACGGCGCCGGCTCGCCCGCGGGACGGCCGCCGCCGCCGTCGCGGCCCTCGCCGGCGCCCTGCTGGGAGCCCCGGCCCACGCGGGGATCGTCCCCGAACCGATCGCCTACCCGGCCTCGGCCCCGCTGACCCTCACCCCGGTCGGCAGCTACGAGACCGGCGTCTTCGACGCGTCGGCCGCCGAGATCGTCACCTACCACGCGGGAACGCAGCGGCTCTTCGTGGTCAACGCCCAGGCCGGGCTCGTCGAGGTCCTCGACGTCTCCGACCCCGCCGCCCCCGCCAAGCTCTTCGAGATCGCGGCCGACGGCGTCGCGAACTCCGTGGCCGTGCGCGCCGACGGCCTCGGCGTCATCGCGTTCGAGGCCGTGCCCAAGACCGCCCCGGGCTCGCTCGTCTTCTTCGACGCCACCGCCTCCGCGCCGAGCGTGCTCGGCTCCGTCCAGGTCGGCGCGCTCCCCGACATGGTGGCGCTCTCCGCCGACGGGAGCTACGCCGTCGTCGCCAACGAAGGCGAGCCCGCGGACGACTTCAGCGTCGACCCGGAAGGAAGCATCGGCGTCGTCCGCCTCCCCTCCGCCCTCGCGGCCCCGTCCCAGTCCGACGTCCGCACCGCGGACTTCCACGCCTTCGAGGCCGGCGGCGCCAAGACGCTGCCCGAGGACGTGCGCGTCTTCGGCCCCGCCCCGCACGGCGACGAGCTGCCCGTCTCGCGCAACTTGGAGCCGGAATACATCGCGATCGACGGCGGCACCGCCTACGCCGCGCTGCAGGAGGCCAACGCCGTCGCCGTCGTCGACCTGGCCAGCGCCACCGTGACGGACATCTGGCCGCTCGGCTTCAAGGACCACGGCGCCCCCGGCCAGGGGATCGACCCCTCCGACCGCGACGGCGGCTTCGACATCCGCACCTTCGAGGGCCTCAAGGGCGTCTACATGCCCGACGGCCTGAACGCCTACCAGGCCGGCGGGCAGACCTACCTCGTCACGGCCAACGAGGGCGACGCCCGCGAGTGGGGCGACTACGTGGAGCCCTCCCGCGTGAAGGACCTCGGCAAGGGCGGCCTCGCGCCGGTCTGCGCCGATTCGCCGCTCGCCGCGCTGACCGGCGACGCCGACCTCGGCCGGCTCAACGTCACGACCGCCGACGGCCTGGACGCCGCGGGCGAATGCTACGAGGAGCTCTACTCCTTCGGCTCCCGCTCCTTCTCCATCTGGACCACCGACGGCACGCAGGTCTTCGACTCCGGCGACGAGTTCGAGCGCATCACCCACGCCGCGAACCCGGAGTTCTTCAACTCCAACCACACCGAGTCCAACCTCGAGGGCCGCTCCGACGACAAGGGGCCGGAGCCGGAGAACCTGGCGATCGGGCAGGTCGGTGACAAGACGTACGCGTTCATCGGCTTCGAGCGCGTCGGCGGGGTCGCGGTCTACGACATCACGGTCCCGGCGGCGGCCGAGTTCGTCTCCTACGTGAACAACCGGAACTTCGCCGAGTCCGTCGAAGCCGGAGGCTCGCTCGCCGCCGCGGGCGACCTCGGCGCCGAGGGCCTGGCCTTCACCCCCGCCGCCGACGCGCCGGGCGGCGTCCCGCTGCTCGCGGTCGGCAACGAGGTCTCCGGCACCACCACGCTGTTCGAGGTCTCCGGCGAGGGCGTCGTCCCGCCGGCCGAAACCATCACGATCGACGTGCTCGGCATCAACGACTTCCACGGCCGCATCCAGGCGGAGGCTCCGTCCGCGGGCGCCGCCGTCCTGGCGGGAGCGGTGGCGCAGCTGCGCGGCGAGAACCCGAACACGCTCTTCGTCTCCGCGGGGGACAACATCGGCGCGTCCACGTTCGCGTCCTTCTCCCAGGAGGACAACCCGACGATCGACGCGCTGGGCGCGGCCGGCCTGGACCTGTCCGTCGTGGGCAACCACGAGTTCGACCGCGGCTTCGCCGACCTGACCGACCGCGTCATCCCGCGCTTCGCGGCCGCCACCGGTGCGGACGGCGCGGACTTCGCGCTCGGCGCCAACGTCTACCGCAAGGGCACCAAGACCCCGGCGCTGCGCGAGTACGCGCTGCGGGAGGTCGACGGCGTGACGGTCGGCTTCATCGGCACCGTCACCGAGCAGACCGCCGCCATGGTCTCCCCCACGGGCATCGCGGACATCGAGTTCGGCGACCAGCTCGAGGCCGCCGACCGCGTCGCCGCCCAGTTGCGGGACGGGGACCCGGCGAACGGCGAGGCGGACGTCGTCGTCCTGTTGACCCACGAGGGTTCCGCGGGCACCGACTGCGCCGCGATCGCCACCGAGGACACGCTCTACGGCGAGCTCGTGCGCGAGGCCTCCCCCGCGATCGACGCGATCCTCTCCGGGCACACGCACCAGTCCTACGCCTGCGAGTACGACGTCGAAGGCTGGGCCGGGCTCAAGCGACCGGTCCTGCAGGCGCACCAGTACGGGACGACGCTGGGCAAGGTCAGCATCGAGGTGGATCCGGAGACGAAGCGGGTCCTCTCGCTCGGCTCGGAGCTGCTGCCGCTCGTCGGCACCGACGGCGCGGCGCTGTACCCGGCGGATCCGGCCGTGGCGGCGCTCGTGGACGAGGCCGTCGCCGAGTCGGAGGTCGTCGGAGGCGTCCGCGTCGGGCAGATCACGGCCGACATCCTGCGCGGCGGCGACGCCGGGTCCGACCGCGGCGTCGAGTCGGCGCTGGGCAACTCCGTGGCCGACTTCCACTTGTGGGCCACGTCCAACGAGTCCTTCGGCGGCGAGCCCGCGCAGATCGCGTTTATGAACCCGGGCGGGCTGCGGGCGGACCTGCTCTACGGCACGGACGGCACGGTGACCTTCAAGCAGGCCGCCGACGTGCAGCCGTTCGCCAACACGCTCGTCACGCTCGATCTCACCGGCGCGCAGATCAAGGCCGTCCTCGAGGAGCAGTGGCAGCCGGAGGGGTCCTCGCGGCCCAAGCTGCACCTGGGCATCTCCGAGGGACTCTCCTACGTCTACGATCCGGAGGCCCCGCGCGGCGAGCACGTCCTCTCGGTCAGCTTCGAGGGCGAGGAGATCGCCGACGACGCCGTGTTCCGCGTGGTCGCGAACTCCTTCCTGGCCGCGGGCGGGGACAACTTCTTCACCTTCGCGGAGGGGACCGGATCCACGGACACGGGCCAGATCGACCTCGAGGCGACGGTCGCCTACTTCCAGGCGCACGACGCCGTCTCCCCCGCGCCGCTCGGCCGGGCCGTCGTGGCGGGCACCGACTGGGCCGAGGTCTCCCTCTCCGCGGGCACCGTGGAGCAGGGCGGCTCGATCGAGGTGACGGTCTCCGGCCTCGAGGAGGGCCAGCAGGTCACGGCCGAGCTGCACTCCGACCCGATCGTCGTCGAGGGCATCCCCGCCGCCGACGCCTCCGGGACCACGACCTTCACGCTCGAGGTCCCGGCCGGGTTCGCGACGGGCGCGCACACCCTGTTCGTCGCCTCCACCGGCCTCGAGCCGATCGCGACGCCGCTGACCGTCACCGCCGCGGCGGGCGGCGGATCGGACGACGGGGACGACGACGGCTCCGGCACCGGTTCCGGGGACGACGACGGTGCTGGCGCCGGCTCGGGCTCGGGCTCCGGCTCCGGAACGGGAACAGGCGGCGCGGGATCGGGCGACGGGTCCGGCACCGGAATCGGCGCGGGCGACCTGGTGAACACGGGCGCCCAGACGGGCCTCTTCGTGGGCCTGGCGCTGCTGCTGCTCACGGCGGGCGGCGTCATGGTGGCGGCCCGTCGGCGCCGTCAGCTGGCGGCGGAGGCAACGGAAGCCCCGTAGCCCCACCTCCCCAACGCATCACTCTCCTGCGTACGGCTGTTATGAGCGCGTCATGACAACCCGTCGTAGGAGAGTGATGTGGTTAAGGGGACGGGGCGGGCGGCTCAGCGGGCCAGCTTCTTCAACGGGACCGACGGGTCGACGAGCTGCGCCGGGTCCACGGGGATCCCGCGGTCGATGATCCGGCGCGCCGCCCGGACCGTGAGCCCGCCGTCGACGGCCGCGCACCCCGTGAGCCGTCCGCCGTCGTCCACGAGGAACGCCGCCACGGGCACGCCGCCCTCGACCCGCACCACGTGCGTCCCCGCTCCGGCCATCCGACCGACGCCCTCGACGTGCACGCCGTGCCGGTCGGACCAGAACCACGGTGCCCCGTGCGCGGGCGGCGCCTGCCCCAGGAGGGCGGCAGCCGCCGTCGTACCGGAGTTCAGCGCCGCTTCCCAATGCTCCGCACGGCGCAGCAGGGTCCCGTCCGCCAGCCGCGTCCGCGCCGCGTCGCCGACCGCGAAGACGCGCGGGTGGGACGTGCGGCCGGCGGCGTCGACGAGGATCCCGTCCTCGACCGCGAGCCCCGCGGCCTCGGCGAGCGCCGTCCGCGGGACGATCCCGATCCCGACGAGCACGGCGTCGGCCTCGAGCGCGGTTCCGTCGGCGAGGAGCACGCGGCGGGGACCGGGGACGACGCCGGGGCTGGCCCCACCGGCGGGCCGCACGCCATCGGACGGGGTGCTGAGGGAGGGGGATGCGGCCTCCGGCGGGGTGATGGCGACGGGGACGGAGCCGTGGACGCGGATCCCGCGCTCGGCGTGCATCGCGTGCAGCCGGCGGGCGAGGTCCGGGCCGACGACGGGGACGAGCGGCGGGTCGACGGGTTCGACGAGGTCGACCGTGGCGCCCAGGGCGAGCGCCGCGGAGGCGGCCTCCGCGCCGATGAGCCCGCCGCCGACGACCACGATCCGGGCCCCGGGGCGCAAGTGCGGGCGGAGGCGGTCGGCATCGGCGCGCGTGCGCAGTTCGAGGACTCCGGGGTGGTCGGCGCCGGGGATGTCGAGGCGGCGGGCCGCGGCGCCCGGGGCGAGGACGACGGCGCCCGCGTCCGTCGTCGTGCCGTCCTCGAGCGTGACGCGCCCGGCGGCGGGATCGAGCGCGGCGGCGGTTCCGTGGACGACCTCGATGCCGTGCGCGGCGAACCACTCCGCCGGTTCGAACGCCAGCCGCGCGGCATCCTGCGTTCCCATCAGGTACTGCTTGCTCAGGGGCGGGCGGTCGTAGGGCAGGCCCTCGGGGTCGATGATCGCGAGCCGGCCGGTGTGGCCGCGGGCGCGGAGCTCGCGGGCGGTCGCGAATCCGGCCACGCCGCCGCCCATGACGACGACCGATTCCAGGGACATCTCCGGGCTCCTCTCCACGACTGCACCCACCCTCTAGCGCAACGCTATCCACTCCCGGGTCGTTCCCAGCGCAGAGAACGGCGATTCCCCGGAGAGCGTTGCGGGGCGGAGCCGGGCGCGGGCTGGACGGGAGGCGGGCGCGGGCGGGTCAGACGGGCGCGATGCGCAGGGCCTCCACGAGGCCGCGGTAGAGCCCGCTGTCCTCGAGGAGCTCGGCGTGCGTGCCCCGGGCCACCACGCGGCCGGCGTCCATGACGATGATCGTGTCCGCGTCGACGACGGTCGAGAGCCGGTGCGCGATCGTGATGACGGCCCCGCGGGCGGCCTGGCGGGCGATCGCAGCCTGGATCGCGGCCTCCGTGATCCCGTCGACCTGTGCCGTGGCCTCGTCGAGCAGCAGCACGCGCGGCCGGGACAGGATGGCCCGCGCCAGCGCGATCCGCTGCCGCTGGCCGCCGCTCACCGAGCTTTCCGTCAGCGCCGTGTCGAGCCCGTCCTCCAGCGCGGCGACCTTCTCGGCCAGCAGGATCTCCTCCAGCACCGCGTCGACCTCTCCGGGGGCCGCGTCGGGGTTGGAGAAGAGCAGGTTCTCGCGGATGGTGCCGGGAATGATGGGCGTCTCCTGCTCCACATAGGCGAAGTGTCCGCGGACCTGCGCCGGCGTGAGCCCGGCGTAGCGCCGGCCGTCGATCAGCAGCTCGCCGGAGGCGGGGTCCACGAAGCGCAGCAGGAGCGAGAACACGGTCGTCTTGCCCGCCCCGGACGGCCCCACGATGGCCGTGTGCCCGCGCGAGGGGAAGGCCAGGGTGACGTCGTCGACGGCGGGCGCGGCCCCGTCGTCGTACCGTGCCGTGACCCCGCGCAGCTCCAGGAGGGCGCCGGGTACGACGCCGGATCCGGCGCCTTCGCGCGCCGCCGGCACCGGGGGTGCCGTCCCGGCGGAAGGGACGTCGGACGTGGCCCGGGCGCGCGGCTCGAGCTCGAGGCCCTCGACGTCGCGGATCCGGCCGGCCGCGGCGATGCCGGACTGGAGCGTGGTGAGGTTTCCGCTGAGTTCGGTGATGGGGCCCATGAGGCCGAACGCGTAGAGGAGGAACGCGATGAGGGTGGAGACCCCGATCTCGCCCTGCGCCACGCGGACGGCGCCGTAGCCGAGGATCACGATGATCGTCACCTGGATGCCGGTCCAGGCATATGTCCAGGCCATCGCCTCGCGGCGCACGGAGCGGACGCTGTGCTCGCGGGCGCTCGCGGCGTGGGCCAGGAGGGTACCGGCCTGCCGGTCCTCGGCGTTGGAGACCTTGACCGTCTTGATCGCCCGCAGCGCCCCGTCGAGCCGGCCGCCGAGGTCGCCGACCGCCTCCTGGGCCTTCTCCTGCGCCACCGCGATGGCCGGCATGAGGGTGGCGAAGAGGATCACCACGACGATCACGGCCACGGCGGTGGTCACGAGCAGCGGCCAGTCCAGGACGGCCATGAGGACGAGCGTGCCGATCAGCATCACGACGCCGTTGATCAGGCCGATCACGCTCGAGGACGCCGCCTCCCGCAGCAGCACGGTGTCCGAGGTGACGCGCGTGACGAGCTCGCCCGTGGGCCGGGCGGCGAGTGCGAGGACCTTGGCGCGGAAGTAGCGGCGGATCATGCGCTCGCGGGCCTGGTAGACGATCCGCTCGGCGAGCGTGCCGAGCAGGACCCACTGCCACCAGCCGATCGCCGCGCCCACGACCATGAGGAAGGTCAGGACGAGCACGGGATCGCGCAGCGACTGCCCGGCCTCGAGGCTGTCGAGGATCCACTTGGTGACCATCGGGCTCGCGAGCCCCATGGCCGAGCCGAGCAGCGCGAGGACGAGCCCGAGGACCAGGACGCGGGCGTGGGGGCGCGCGTAGGACCAGAGGATGCCGGACCGGGAGCGGGGGCTGGTGGACTGCGTCATGGAATCATGGGACAATTCTGTCCCAAAAATGTCAAGACTAGTCCCATCACCGGACGGGGTTGTACATTGGCGGCATGACGAGCGAGAGCGGCAACGGGCGCGTGCGTGAGCGGACGCGGGAGCGCATCCTGCGCGCCGCCCTGCCCGTGCTGGCCCAGAACCCGCAGGCCACGATGGGCGCGATCGCCGACGCGGCGGGGGTGGCGCGCAGCACCCTGCACCGCTACTACCCGGACCGCGCCTCGCTGCGCGAGGGCCTCGGCGGATTCGTCGAGGCGGAGTCCGCGCGGGCCGCCGAGCGTGCGCGGCCCGGGGAGGGAACGGGGCTGGAGGCGATCGTCCGGCTGCTCCACGAGTACCTGGACCTCAGCGAGCTGTTCATCTGGTGGTGGTCCGGCGTCGAGTCCCGCGCGGCGGAGGACTGCGCCCCGGACGGAGCCGGGAAGGACGCCGGGAACGACGCCGGTGCGGGCGGCGAGGGCGCCGGCGGCGGCCCGGGGGGCGGCACCGAGGACTACGACGACGCGGCGCTGCGGCGGCTCGTCGAGCGCGGGCACGCGGACGGATCGATCGACTCCTCGCTCCCCTCGGCCTGGATCACGAGCGTGGTCTGGTCGATGCTCTACGGGGCATGGGAGTTCGAGCGCTCGGGCGCGGCCACGCGGCACGAGGTCCGCGAGTTCTACATCGGCACGCTGACGAAGGTCCTCGCCCCCGCCGCCCGCCCCTGACCCGCACGCCCGCTCACCCGCCCAGGGTCCAGGACCGCTTCGAGAGGCCGAACCAGAAGCCGTCGATCGCGGTCTTCGCGTCGATCCCGCCCGAGGCGTAGGCCGCGCCCAGCGCCACGTACAGCGGCGCCCAGTGCTCGGAGCGCGGGTGGGCCTCGCGGGCCGCCGGCGCCTTGTTCAGGAAGTCCAGGATGGAGTCGACGTCGCCGCGGGCCATCGCCTCCTCGGCCCAGTGGTCGAACTCGCTCGAGGCCGCGGGCGGCTCGCCGTCGGGCCCGGCCGCCGGGTTGAACCAGCGCAGGTTGTGCGTCGTGAAGCCGGAGCCGACGATCAGCGTTCCCTGTTCGCGCAGCGGGGCGAGGGTCTTGCCGAGCTCGAACAGGCCCTGCGGGTCGAGCGTGGGCATGGACATCTGGACCACGGGCACGTCGGCGTCGGGGAACATCTCCTTGAGCGGGACGTAGGCACCATGGTCCAGCCCGCGGGTCTCGTCACGCTCGACGTGGTGGCCGTGCGTCCCGGCGAGCCGCGCGACCTCGTCGGCGAGGCCGGGGGCGAGCGGGGCGTCGTAGCGGACGTCGTAGTAGCGCTGCGGGAAGCCCCAGAAGTCGTAGACGAGCTCCTGCTTGCGGGCCGAGGCGCTCAGCGTGACGGGCACGTTCTCCCAATGCGCGGAGATCATCAGGATGTCCTTGGGCTTCTCGAACGTCCCGGACCACCCGGCCTGTGAGCCACAACGATAAGTGGCCTGTTTTTCACAGTGCTTAGTGGCGGTGTTTTCTGGCCTTGGTTGTTGCATCTTCGGGCCGATGGATCAAGCACCCACATTGACTGCTGTCGATCGGTGCGCGGCGTCAGATTAGTGAACAGGGATGCTGATCGCTACGGCCCGCTTGGCGGCAGGGAGTGATTCCTCGGCGTTTGCGGAACCGCCGCACTGCCGAAGTTCGCGCAGTGGTCCTGCCGGACTCCATGGGTGGTCTCGGCGACAGCTATCGCTGGATGGCTGGGGCTAGGCCAGGGAGAGGAAGAGTTTTTCCATGTCGGCACGGTCGGCTGTGGGGTCCTCGCTTTTCAGGCACTGCTCGAGCCCGGTGGCGATAATGGAGAACCCGGCACGGTCTATGGCCTTGGAGGCGGCGGAAAGCTGGGTGACCACCGCGCGGCAGTCGCCGCCTTCCTCCAGCATGCGGATCACGGCGTTCAGCTGGCCCTGGGCGCGCTTGAGCCTGTTGATGGCCGGTTTCATGGTGTCCGCTTCAAGTTCCATGGTGGGTCCCTTCAAGGTGTTGATTTCTTCAATAGTATACCCCCGGGGGTTTCCTTAGCGTATCAATGGCAGTGATTCTCGATACCCCCATGGGTATATGCCATACTCGAATACGGAGGGGGCGGTCAGGCCTCCATCAACAACCCCAGACGCAAGGAGTCACCATATGTGCCGTGCGACCAAATGCCGTAAGTGTCAGAAAACCACCTGGGCCGGATGTGGCCAGCATGTCAAGCAGGTCATGGCCCACGTGCCGCGGAGCGAGCGCTGCTCCTGCGATCCAAATGCCCCGAAGGAGTCCGGCAAGAAAGGCGGCTTCTTCGCGCGCCTCTTGGGCCGCTAGGCCCAACCTCGCATGCGCCTGTGGCGATCGGCACCATTCCCGATGGTGTCGATCGCCGCTTTTTTGTGCATCCGTGAACGACTTGACGGATACCCCAGGGGGTATTATTGTTGCCTATGAACCGGATACCCCCAGGGGTATGAAGGGTAAGCTGACCAACCACAAGGAGAACCAATGCTTCTCGAACGAATCTATGACGAGGACCTGGCACAGGCCAGCTACTTCATCGGCTGCCAGGCCAAGGGCGAGGCCCTCGTGGTGGACGCCCGCCGCGACATCCAGGTCTACCAGGACCTTGCCGAAAAAAACGGCATGAAGATCACCGCCGTCACCGAGACCCACATCCACGCCGACTACCTCTCCGGGACCCTCGAACTGGCCGCCGCCACCGACGCGGCGATTTACGTTTCGGGCGAGGGCGGGCCGGACTGGCAATACGAATTCGAAGCCGAACGCCTCCTTGACCAGTCCACCATCACCCTGGGAAACATCACCGTCACCGCCCTGCACACCCCCGGACACACCCCCGAACACCTCTCCTTCCTGGTCACCGACGGCGCCTTCAGTGACAAGCCGGGCTTCCTGCTCTCGGGCGATTTCGTCTTCTCCGGGGACCTGGGCCGTCCGGACTTGCTCGACGAGGCCGCCGGCGGTACCGACACCCGTTTCGCCGGGGCCCACGACCTGTTCGTTTCCCTGCAGAACAAGTTCCTGACCCTGCCCGACTACATCCAGGTCTACCCGGGCCACGGCGCCGGCAGTGCCTGCGGCAAGGCGTTGGGTGCGATCCCGTCCTCCACCGTCGGATATGAGCGCAACTTCGCGTGGTGGGGGCCCTACCTCAAGGCGAACGACGAGGCGGGGTTCGTCGAGGCACTGCTTGACGGGCAGCCCGACGCACACGCCTACTTTGGCCGGATGAAGCGCGAAAACCGCCAGGGCCCGGCTGTCCTGGGCGACCGCGCACCGCTGGCCGAACTGAACACCGCGGACGTCGCAGCCGATTTGGCCGCGGATGACATCGGCGTGGTCGACACCCGCCACCACACCCTGGTTCACGAGGGCACCGTCGCAGGGGCACTGAACATTCCCGCCGGCACCAAGGCGGCAAGCTACGGTGCCTGGGCCGTGGACCCGGAAACGGACCAGCGCCCGCTGGTGCTCTTGGCTCCCAACAGCGAAACGGCCACCGAGATGTGGGACCACCTCATCCGCGTGGGCATCGACCGCGTCGCCGGATACATCACTTCCCTGGACGGCCTGCCGGTCTACGTGCCCCGCACGATCTCCCCGGCCGACCTGGCAGGGTTCGCTGCGGCCATGGTCTTGGATGTGCGCAACAAGACCGAGCACACTGCCGGACACGTGCCCGGCTCCGAACAGCTCAACGCCGGACGGGCGCTCTGGAACACCGACAAGCTTCCGTCCGACGGCGTGATCGTGAGCTACTGCCAGTCCGGGGTGCGCAACTCCGTGGCCGCCTCCGCCCTGCGCCGGGCCGGGTTCGACGTCGTTGAACTCGAGGGCAGCTACGCCGGATGGGCCGACTGGAAGCAAATGCAGAACGCCTAGGTTCTCCACTGCCCATCCCTCAACAATAAATTCTACGTATTCCCGGTCCCGCATCCCCCTTTCCGGATGCGGGACCGGCCGGGCGCCATGCCCGGCAGAAAGGCCCACACCCCCATGAACACCATCCCCCAGGCCACCAGCCCCGAAGAGCTCAAGGACTGGATCGATACCGGCACCGACGTCGTGGTGCTGGACGTGCGTTCCGCCGCCGAATTCGAATCCCTGCATATCAAGGGCTCCTACAACGTCCCCCTCCCGTTGCTGGCAGAACACACCGAGGAACTCGCCTCGAAACTCGACACCAAGGTGGTGCTGGTCTGCCAATCCGGCGTGCGCGCCACCGAAGCCAAGACACACCTCGCGGCAGTCGGATTCGGCAACGCCCATGTCCTGTCCGGCGGCGTCCCCGCTTACAAGCAGGCCGGTGGCGGGACCGTCGAGGGTTCCAAGCGCTGGGACCTGGAACGCCAGGTGCGCATGGCCGCCGGTTCCCTCGTGGTGGCCGGCCTGGTGGGTGGGAAGTTCCTCTCCCCGCAGCTGCGCACCGTCGCCGGTGCCATCGGCGCGGGCCTGACCTTCTCCGCGGCCACCAACACCTGCGCCATGGGCAAGGCCCTGGCCAAGATGCCGTGGAACAAGACCGGCAACGAACCGACCCGCGCATCGGTCCTCGCCCAGCTACCGGCCAAGAAGTCCTAGCTCCCCCGGTTGGCCCGCGGCCAGCCGCTTTCCTCCCCGTTTCCGGGCCCGGGCCCCGTCCGTCCGGGCCCGGGAAACCACCCCCTCGCATACGCCCCACAGGAGCAACCATGCCAGAAATCACCTTCACCGACACCGACCGGCGACGCGCCACGGACCAGCTCCTCGACGTCCGCGAAGACTTCGAAGTCGCCGAGGGAATGATCCCCGGCGCCATCCACATCCCCATGGGAGAGCTGAACGCGCGCCTGGGCGAAATTGACCGGTCCCGCCCGGTCGTCGTGGTCTGCCGCAGCGGTAACCGCAGCGCCCGCGTCGCCGACGCCCTCACCGGCGCCGGCTTCACCGCCGACACCATGGCCGGCGGCATGATCGCCTGGCAACGTGCCGGCCTGCCCGTCACCTAAAGCCATACCCCCGGCGCCAACCCCGCCCGCCCCTGCCCTCCTTCCCAGACAAGGCCCCCCATGACCCTCACCCTCGCACTCACCCTCCTGCTCTCGGTGCTGATCGGGATCGCCCTCGGCCTGCTCGGCGGGGGCGGGTCCATCCTCACCGTCCCGATCCTCACCTACGTCGCGGGCATGAACCCCAAGGAAGCCATCGCCGCCTCACTCTTCGTCGTCGGCGCGACCTCCGCGGTCAGCGCCGTGACTCATGCCCGCAAGAAGCGCGTGCAATGGCGCACCGGACTCGTCTTCGGCGCAGCCGGCATGGCCGGGGCCTTCGGCGGCGGCCTCTTGGGCGGACACATCCCCGGAACGATCCTCATGATCGCCTTCGCCCTCATGATGGTCGCTACCTCCCTGGCCATGATCCGCGGCCGTAAGAACCCCGCAGGCGCACCCCACCAGGGGGATCTGCCGGTGCCCAAGGTCATCATCGAGGGCCTGGTCGTCGGCTTGGTCACCGGGCTCGTCGGTGCCGGCGGCGGCTTCCTCGTAGTGCCGGCACTCGCCCTGCTCGGCGGTCTGTCGATGCCCGTCGCCGTCGGCACCTCGCTGGTCGTCATCGCCATGAAGTCCTTCGCCGGACTCGGCGGCTACCTCACCGCCGTCTCCCTGGACTGGACACTTGTCGGCGGAGTCACAGCCGCCGCGATCCTCGGCTCCTTCCTCGGCGCCCGCCTGGCCGGACGCATCCCCGAAGCGGCCCTGCGCAAGGGCTTTGGCTTCTTCGTCCTGGCCATGGGCGTCTTCGTTCTCGTCCAGGAACTCCCCTCCCCCGCCAACCTCATCCTGGGCCTCGCGGCCACCGCAATCGCCGCGGCCGCGGCCCTGTGCTGGTTTGCCATCCCCGCATGCCCCCTGCGACGCAAGTCCCTGGGTTCACCCACCACCACCACGGCAACCGAAGCCCACTAACCGCCGGCTCATCGCCGTCCGGCCTTTCAGCCCCGGCACACCAGGAGACCGAGCATGAAGCAGTCCACCACCAGGGCGCTCCCCATCTTGGGTTTGCGCGCCAACGCGGCGCAGTTCACCCTGCTCGTCGCGGTCAACGCGCTGGTCGGGGGCATGGTTGGACAGCAACAAACCGTCCTGCCACTGCTCGCCCACGCCGAGTTCGGCCTGAGCGGATACACGTTCCTGTTTGCCTACGTGGCGGCCTTCGGGATCGCCAAGGCGACCTCCAACTGGTTCGCCGGGACCCTCTCGGACCGCTACGGACGAAAGCCCGTGCTGCTGGCCGGGTGGCTCTTCGCCATCCCGGTGCCGCTCATGCTCATCTTCGCCCCGGACTGGAGCTGGGTCATCGCCGCGAACGTTCTGCTGGGCATCAACCAGGGCCTGACCTGGTCGACCACCGTCATCATGAAAATCGATCTGGTAGGCCCGGCCCAGCGCGGCCTGGCCATGGGACTGAACGAGGCCGCTGGCTACGGTGCCGTGGCCGCCACGTCCCTGCTGGCCGGATACCACGCCGAACAGTACGGACTGCGTCCGGCGCCCTTCCTCTTGGGAATCGCCTACACCGCCTTGGCACTGCTGCTGTCGGGCCTTTTCGTCCGGGAGACCCACCCACATGCCCTCCTGGATGCCGGAAACATGGATGCCCGGGGCGCCTCCGCCCGGCATGGCCTGGACGCCAACCTAGCCAACGGCCAAATCTTTTCCCTGACCAGCTTCCGGGAACCGGCCTTGTCCTCGGCGAGCTTGGCCGGCCTGGTGAACAACCTGAACTTCGGACTCTCCTGGGGCCTGTTCCCCCTCCTGTTCGCCACCGCGGATCTCAGCATGGGCCAGATCGGCCTGCTTTTCGCCCTGTATCCCGGGGTCTGGGGCATCGGCCAAATGGCGACCGGTGCTCTCTCGGACCGGATCGGACGCAAACACCTCATCACCACCGGCATGTTGGTCCAGGCCGGAGCCCTGGCGATCATCGCGCTCGGGGACGGCTTTGGTGCCTGGGCCTCGGGAACCGTATTGCTCGGCGCGGGAACCGCCATGGTCTACCCCACGCTGCTGGCCGCCGTGGGCGACGTCGCCCATCCCGCTTGGAGGGGACGCGCGGTGGGCGTCTACCGGGTCTGGCGCGACCTCGGATATGCCGTCGGTGCCATCCTGGGCGGGATCGTCGCCGACCTGTTCGGGCTCAACGCCGGCGTCTGGATGGCCGCGGCACTCAGCGCGGCCGCAGGGCTGATCGTCGCGATCCGCATGTATGAAACGCACCCACCGCATCCCCGGCCGACCCCTGCGGGCAATACCCTGGCAACACTTCCGCGCGACCACACCAACCCGTAGCATGGCCACAGAACCGAGGTCCCCTGCCGTGGCGGAGCACGCAGTCGCGCTCGGCACGCCTCCACACCACGACCCGAGGAGAACCGCCATGACCTACACCCACGCCATCACCGTCCCGCTGTCCTGGCAAGACGCCGTCGAACGGACACGCGGCGCCCTGGCAGAACAGGGATTCGGTGTCCTGACGGAGATCGATGTGAAGGCGACCTTCACCCAAAAGCTGGGCCAGGAGGCCGGGGCCTCCGTGGGGGACTACATCATTCTCGGGGCCTGCAACCCGCAACTGGCCCAACGCGGCATCACCGCCGAACCGCAGCTGGGCGCACTGCTCCCGTGCAACGTCGTCGTACGTCGCGCTCCCGCCGCCACGGAAACCACCATCGAGGCCATCGACCCGCAAACCATGGTCAAGCTCAGCCAGAGCGATGCGACACGTGAGGTCGCCAACGAAGCCGACGCCAGGCTTCAGGCGGCATTGAAGGAAATCTCCGGAACAGTAGGTACCTAGGTTGTCACCTCATTGGCACAGGTCGCTCGCACGATTCCAACATCGCTAACGGGCACCGATTCCTGGTTTTCATCCGGATCCAGGTACTTTAGGACTCGGCCCATGAACCGTCCGGTTCCGGGCAGTGGTGAGGGCACCAAACGCGCCGACCACCACCCGCCAAGTCAGCAAAGAGTGATGGGCGTTGCAGCCACGGACAACAGTTATTGAGCGGATAAGCCGGGAAACCACCGTCTTGAAAACCTAAAGCTTTTCGAGACACCAGAACCGCGCCTATTTTGACGATCGGCCTCCTTGAAGTCCCGGGAGGCGGTTTGCCCCAGAAAGTCGTCTTACCGTAAAACGTCTTACGCGGTTGGCATCCAGGGGTTTTTGAGCCAAAATGGCCAGGTGAGACACTTGGGATACACGCGGGTGAGCACTTCGAGCCAGGATGCGCAGTTGCAGCTCGACGCGCTTCTCAAGGACGGGGTGCAAAAGCGGGACGTGTTTGCCGACGTCACCTCCGGAAGCAGGTCCGCGATCGAGCGACCGGGAATGAAGAAGCTCTTGGAGTATGCCGAGGCCGGGGACACCGTGGTGGTCTGGCGGGTCGACCGGCTCGGCCGGTCCCTGGTCGATGTGCTGAACACCGTGAACCTGTTGCGTGAACGCGGCGTGAATGTCCGCTCCATTTCCGACGGGATCGACCCGGCCACCTCGACCGGGCGCATGATGCTGAACCTGCTGGCCGGGGGTGTCAAGTTTTCCGTGTAAGGGACCGGTCGGTGATCCGCTCTGCCGGGTGGTCAGATCGGGAGTCGGTTGGGGAATTGGACGGCGAAGGCGTTCAGGGCCTGGTGCCATCCCTGGGTGCCGGTTCCGAGCTCGCCTCCGCGGGTGGTCTCGATGTTCCGGATCCCCAGGTAGACCAGCTTGAGCGCCGCGTCGTCGGAGGGGAACGAGCCCCTGGTCTTGGTGATCTTCCGGAGCTGGTAGTTGATCGATTCGATCTGGTTCGTGGTGTAGATGACCTTGCGTATCTCGGGTGTGAACGCCAGGAACGGGGTGAAGTCCTCCCACGCGTTCCTCCACGCCAGCACCGCCCCGGGGGCCTTGGCCTGCCAGGCCTCGGCGAAGGCCTCCATGGCCAGCTCCGCGGCCTGCACGGTCGGAGCCGTGTAGATCGGACGCATGTCCTTGGCCATCGCCTTGCGGTCCCCGTAGGAGGCGTAGCGCATCGCCGAGCGCAGCAGGTGCACCACGCACGTCTGGACCACGGTCTGCGGGTAGATGCTGTTCACCGCCGCCGGCAGGCCGCTCAGCCCGTCGCAACACAGGACCAGGATGTCCGTGGCGCCGCGATTGCGGATCTCGGTGAGCACGTTGGCCCAGAACTTCGCCCCCTCCGAAGCGCCCAGCCACAGGCCCAGGACCTGCTTGCGGCCCTCGACGTCCACGCCCACGGCGATGTGGCAGGCCCTGTTCGCCACGACCCCGCCGTCACGGATCTTCAGCCAGATCGCGTCGATGTAGACGATCGGATACACCGCTTCCAGCGGCCGGTTCTGCCATTGGGCGACCTCGTCGGCGATGACGTCGGTGACCCGGGAGATCGTCGCGGCGGAGACCTTGGCCCCGTAGATCTCCTCGAGGTGGGCCCCGATGTCGCGGGTGCTCATCCCACGGGCGTAGAGCGAGAGGATCATGTCCTCGACCTTGCCCAGCCGGCGGGACCGCTTGGGCACAATGACCGGCGCGAAGGAGCCGTTCCGATCCCGTGGCACGGTGATCTGCACCGGCCCCTGCAGGGTCTGCACGTTCTTGGTGGTCTTGCCGTTGCGCGAGTTTCCCGTCCCGGCCCCGGCGGGGTCCCCGGACTCGTAGCCGAGGTGGTCGCTCATCTCGGTCTCCAGGCTCCGTTCCAGGACCGCGCGGGTCATTCGCGCCAGCAGCTCCTCGACGCCGTGGCGCCCCTGCCCGAGATCCTCCGCGGCGGTGACGAGGGCGTCGATCTGATCGGCGCTGAGAACGCCTTCAAGAGGGTTCGGAATGGTGTTGGTATCTGCCATGAGGCCCGTCCTTTCAAAGGGGTGAAACCACAGGTCACACCCCAGTTAGAGACCGGACCCTTACACACTCTATGAAACACCCTC
>NZ_JBNWUK010000016.1:0-67852 GCF_050563205.1 Zafaria sp. Z1313 | reverse complement strand
CATCTCATCGACACCGGTCAGGCGGCGCTGACGCTTCTTGACGATGACCGGTGAGAAGGTCCCTTCCCGGTCCCGCGGCACGTCCACCTCCACCGGGCCCGTGGTCTCCGTCAGCACCGTTTTTGGGCGCACGCCGTTGCGGGAATTCGCGGTCTGCTTCCCTGCCGTATCGTGCTTTTCATATCCGAGATGCTCGGTCATTTCCTCATCGAGCGCGGTCTCGATCACGGTCTTGGTCAGCTGCTTGAGCAGACCGTCCGGCCCGGTCAGGGACAGGCCCTGTTCCTTCGCCATTCTGACCAGCTCGCGCGCAGCGTCGCCCTCGGATACTTCTGTCTTCTTTTCAGCGGTTTTCGTACTCGGCACAGCCTCAAGTGTTGCGGCCATATCGGGCTCCTCCCCGCCAGGCTTACCGCCCGGCGTGTCGAGCCGGATACACCGTTATTTCCACAGTCCCGATGGGTGCTGGGCCTGAAGGCTGCGGCGGTCGCGGTCGTGGGTCATGCTGTGCTCGGGATGGCAAAGTCACTCACGCCTGATGCGCGACGAGCGACGATTGCTGTCGGGGTGCTCACTGTCGTGCTGCTCGTACCCGGCCCGCTGACGATGTTCGGCGCGATGGCCTTGGCCGGGATCGCGGGGTTCTTCGTCTGTCGATCCCCGAGCACGACCGAGAACGATGAACCGCGTTTCCGGGTGCGCCTGCGGCCCGCAGTCGGATGGTTGAGCCCGGCTGTGTTCGTCATGCTGCTCGCAGGGTTGCCGATTTTTGCTGTGTTCACCGGCAACGCCACGGTAGGCCTGATTGACACCTTCTATCGTGCGGGGTCGTTCGTGTTCGGCGGCGGGCATGTCGTGCTCCCGCTTTTGCAGGCTGAGACAGTGCAGACTGGACTGGTGGAGCCGGGTGCGTTCCTCGCGGGGTATGGTGCCGCGCAGGCGGTGCCAGGGCCGCTGTTCACCTTCGCCGCGTTTCTCGGAGCGGTCACCACGGGCGGCCCGAGTGGGCTGCTCGGCGCATCCATTGCGCTGCTCGCGATCTTTCTGCCGTCTGCGCTGCTCGTGATGGGGGTGCTGCCCTTCTGGGAGCGGTTGCGTCGTGCGCCGAGAGTGCAGCGTGTGCTGACGGGCGTGAACTCCGGAGTCGTCGGGCTGCTCGCCGCCGCGCTGTACGACCCCGTATTCACCGCGGGTGTCACGAACGCCGCATCACTCGTCGTCGCGGCACTCGCGTTTGTCGCACTCACGTCCTGGAAAACAGCGGCATGGGCGGTAGTGCTCGGGGCCGCAGGAGCCGGGGCATTGCTGCTCTGAACGCGCTACGCGGATACTCAGGCGAGGCTGGCCAACAATGCGAGAAGCGTGCCCGCCTGGGAGGATTGAAGCATGAGCCGTTTTCCATCTCTGGTCAGGGCATATCCACTCGTGATCGCAACACTGTTGGTGGCTATGATCGGGTTGGTTCTTTTAGCGACTCCGGCCATTGAGTCGGCCAGCTGGATTGTGGGTGCGTATGCGCTCGTGATTGCCGGGTGGGAGGCGGTCGGGATGATCCGGCAGCTCATCCGAGGGCACGCCGGGCTCGACATTCTTGCGGTGACGGCAATCACCGCTGCAGTGCTCGTTGGGGAGCCGTGGGCGGCGCTCGTGGTGGTGCTGATGCTCACCGGCGGGGCGGCCCTCGAAGATTACGCTGAGAACCGTTCGAAGCGGGAACTGACCGCGCTGCTGCGTAAGGCACCCCAGCAGGCCACGCGCATCCTCGCCCCAAGCGCACCCGGCGCGGACATGCACGGGCATACTGCCGAGGTCACGACCGAGGACATACCGGTCGAAGAAGTCGAGGTGGGTGATCTGTTGTTGGTGCGGCCGGGTGCACTCGTGCCTGTGGACTCGATCCTCGTCTCCGAGCACGCCGTGTTCGATGAGTCGTCATTGACCGGTGAAAGTCTGCCCGTTGAGCGTGACGCGGGAGAGAAAGTGTCGAGCGGTGCGGTGAATGGACAAGCCGCAGTCACCATGCGGGCTGCGGCTCCGGCCGCCGAGAGCGAGTATCAGCAGATTGTTCGGCTCGTCGAACAAGCCGCGGGGAGCAAAGCCAAAGTCGTGCGGCTCGCAGATCGGTACGCGGTGCCGTTCACAGTGCTCGCGCTCGTGATCGCCGGGATCGCGTGGGCGGTCAGTGGAGAGGCTGTCCGGTTTGCCGAGGTGCTGGTGGTGGCGACCCCATGCCCGCTGCTGATCGCCGCGCCGGTCGCGTTTCTCGGTGGCATGAGCCGTGCCGCGAGGTTCGGGCTGATCGTCAAGGGCGGCGGCACCCTCGAACAGCTTTCACGAGCCCGCTCGGCGGCATTCGATAAGACCGGCACCATCACTACCGGCAAGCCAGTGCTCGAACGCCTTCTGCCCGCCGACCGCGCCAGCGAAGACGAGCTGCTGCGTTTCGCAGCCTCAGCGGAGGTGTACTCCTCTCACGTGCTTGCGGACTCCGTCGTGCAGGCCGCGAAACAGCACGGCTTGTCGCTCGTCGAAGCCGAACATGCCGAGGAGATCGCGACAAACGGAGTCGCGGCTGTGTTCCGCACTCCTGACGCACCTGAGGCAGTGACGGTTCGTGTCGGCAAGCCCTCCTGGGTGCGCCACTCCGCGCCGGACCTCGTGCTGGCAGACCTTGCTCCTGGGGAACTCGCAATCTACGTCTCAGTCGATGGCCGTTTCGCCGGAGCCATCGTCATGCGCGACCAAGTGCGCGAAGAAGCAGCCCAGGCTCTCCGTCAGCTGAGCGCACTCGGTATCGAGCGTACGCTCATGGTCACCGGAGACGTTGCAGCCACCGCCGAACCCATCGCGCGGCGCCTTGGAATCAGCGAGGTGCACGCGGAGTGCCGCCCCGGCGACAAAGTTCGCATTGTCAGTAGCGTGCAGCCCCGCCCGCTCATCATGGTCGGTGACGGCCTCAACGATGCCCCGGTGCTCGCTGCTGCGGATATTGGCTTCGCAATGGGGGCGCGCGGTGCAACCGCAGCATCGGAGTCTGCGGACATCGTGAACCGCTACGACACGCTCTCGGCCCTGCCGCGCGCGGTGAGCATCGGCAAGGACACCGTGCGGATCGCACTGCAAAGCATCTGGCTCGGCATCATCATCAGCGTCGGCCTCATGCTCATCGCCGCCTTCGGGTTCCTCCCAGCACTCCTCGGCGCGTGGCTGCAAGAAGTCGTTGACCTGGTGGCCATCCTCGGCGCACTCCGTGCAGTCGGCCCACGATCTGAGCGAATCACACGATCATCACCAGTCGCATCGACGGAACAACTTCACTTCAGCACGACCCAAGACAGGAAATGAACAATATGGCATCCAACTCAAGCACCACGCCGCATCCCGGCGAAGCCCACCTGCAGAACGTGGGCCAACGTTTGAACTGGCTACGTGCAGGGGTGCTCGGCGCAAACGACGGCATCGTCTCTACCGCGGGTGTCGTCGTCGGTGTCGCTGCCGCTACACCAAACAACGTACTGGCAATCGCGACGGCCGGTATCGCCGCCGTAGTTGCCGGGGCGTTCTCAATGGCTGGCGGAGAGTATGTTTCGGTGAGCACCCAACGCGACACAGAGAAAGCGCTCATCGCAAAAGAACGGTGGGAGCTCGAAACCATGCCCGAGGAGGAGCTTGAAGAACTCACCGAGCTCTATCGACAGCGGGGCCTCTCAGATGACCTCGCACATCAGGTCGCGGTGCAGCTTACCGAGACGGACGCTCTCGCCGCTCACGCAGAGGTCGAACTCGGAATCGACCATGAAGAGTTCACAAGCCCGTGGGCAGCCGCCGTGTCATCGTTCATTGCGTTCGCCGTTGGAGCGCTGATCCCACTCATCATGATCTTGCTCCCCGTCGGCGGACACCGAGTTTGGATCGCAGCCATCGCAGTTGTGATCGGCCTCTTCCTCACCGGTTGGATCAGCGCTGCGCTCGGTGGCGCGCCGCGCGGTCGCGCAATTCTCCGGAACGTGGTCATGGGCTCAGCGACCATGATCGCCACATACGCCATTGGGGCACTCTTTGGCGTGGCCATCGGATAGGCCGCTTCTCGTGATCCGGCCCGATTTCATGTGCTAACTCATGTGCTACCGACGCTGCTAGGTTGTGAATCGCGGTGCAGTTATCCACAGGTGGGCCTCGCAGAAAGCGCGGAATCATGCGGCAGAACGCCGATTCACGATTTCGTGTGCGAGGGGGAACGGATCAGTTCAAGTCCCCCCTCGCGCACACGAATCGCGAAGGCCCCGGATCGGATGATCCGGGGCCTTCGCCGTTCCCCCGCATCGGCTGGCGGCGCAACGATGCGGAAACCATCACTTACCAATCCGCCCCTGGGCTGGGATGATGGCGATACCGGCCTTCCTGTGAGACCGTCCACCCGGAGACGCATCCGGGCGCACTGCTTCAATGCGAGGTACGTGGCCATGGACATCCTGGGCTCTCTCTGGAGCATCATCGTCTTGTTCTTCTGGGCTTTTGTCTTCATTTCTGCGCTGTTCGCGGTCATCGCCGTGGTCAGCGACCTCTTCCGGGACAAGGAACTGGGCGGCTGGTGGAAGGCGCTCTAGCTCGTCTGCCTCGTGTTCCTGCCGCTCTTGACGGCGCTCGTCTACCTCGTCGTCCGCGGCCGCACCATGGCCGTGCGCACGAGCCTGCGCCAGCAGGAGGCCCAGGAGGCCACCGAGCACTACATCCGTTCCTTCACCGCACCGAGCCCGGCCGAGGAGATCTCCCGGGCCAAGGCGCTGCTCGATTCCGGAACCGTCTCGGCGGACGAGTTCGAGCAGCTCAAGAAGCGCGCCCTCGCGGGCGCCCCCGCCTAGGGGAGGGAAGAGGCCATGATCCGCCTGCTCCTGTCCATCGCCGTCAACCTGATCGGCTCCGCCCTCGCGCTCCTCGTGGCCTCCTGGGTCATCGAGGGCGTCACGCTCCAGCTCGGCCGCTTCCTCGTAGCCGTCGGCATCTTCACGGCCGCGCAGGCCATCCTCGCGCCGTTTGTGTTCAACATGGCCCGTAAGTACGCCTCCGCCGTCCTCGGCGGGATCGGCCTGGTGTCCACGCTCCTGGCGCTGTGGGTGGCCACCCTGTTCCCGGGCGGGCTCGAGATCACCGGGGGCCTCGCGTGGGTCGCCGCCACCGTGCTCGTCTGGCTCGTCACCGCCCTCGGCGGGTGGATCCTCGCGGCCCTCGTGATCGACCGCTGGTGGCAGCGCCGCCAGGGGACGCCCCGGCAGCAGCGCCACCGCCCGGCCTGAGTTGGCGCGCAGGGGACCCGATCCCCGCGCACGCGCCTCGTCGGCGCGGAAACGGCGGACGACGCCGGCGCCCACCCCGGGGGGTGGGGGCCGGCGTCGTCCTGTTCGGCCTTCAGCGCTCCAGGACCACGTCCTCCGTGTTCGGGAAGAGGTACTTGTAGCTCAGGCCCGCGATTGCCGCGCCGATCAGCGGTGCCACGATGAACAACCACACCTGGCCGAGCGCCTCGGGACCGGCGAACCAGGCGACGCCGAGGGAGCGGGCCGGATTCACGGACGTGTTGGTCACCGGGATCGAGACGAGGTGGATCAGGGTCAGCGCCAGGCCGATCGCGATCGGCGCGAAGCCCGCGGGCGCCCGTGAGTCGGTCGCCCCGAGGATCACGAAGAGGAACACGGCCGTCAGCACCACCTCGATCAAGAGCGCCGCGGCCAGCGAATAGCCGTCCGGCGACCGCTCCCCGAAGCCGTTGGACGCGAACCCCGACGCGACCGGGTCGAAGCCCTCCTTGCCCGTCGCGATGAGCAGCAGGAGGGCGCCGGCGACGGTCGCTCCCACGAGCTGCGCCACCCAGTAGGGGAGCACCGAGCCGCGGTCGATCCGCCCCGCGAGGAGCGCCCCGAGCGTCACCGCCGGGTTGAAGTGGCCGCCCGAGATGTGTCCGACGGCGTAGGCCATGACCAGCACGGTCAGGCCGAACGCGAGGGCCACCCCGAGGAAGCCGATGCCCATGTTGATGTCCTGGTCCGTGACCACGCTGGCCGCGAAGACCGCGGCTCCGCAGCCGCCGAAGACCAGGACGAACGTGCCCAGGAACTCCGCCCCGAGCCTCGATGCGAGTGGTGATGGATTCATTGCCGGTCCTTCCCCTGCAGGCCGATGGTGATCCCCAAGGTAGCCCCCGGTGGCCGTCCTTGTCACCGGCCTGTCCCGTGCGGGCGTTGACGGCCCCGCATAGACTGGCCGGGTACCGGGAACCGCAACCTCGGAAGGAGCCCGCGTGGCCGAGAAGACCCCGCACCAGAACACCGCCTTCGACTCGGCGGGCACGCCCGCCCACGGCTACCTCGCACTGCCGGAGTCGGGCTCGGGCCCCGGCGTGATCGTCATCCAGGAATGGTGGGGCCTCACGGACCACATCCGGGACGTCGCGGACCGGCTCGCGGCCGAGGGCTTCGTCGCGCTCGCGCCGGACCTCTACGGCGGCTGGATCACGCACGACGGCGACGAGGCCGCCGAGATGATGTCCCGCCTGCCCGCCGAGGACGGCGCCCGCCTGCTCGCCGGCGCCGTGGACCACCTGCTCTCCCTCGACGCCGTGACGTCGGAGACCGTCGGGGCGATCGGCTTCTGCATGGGCGGTGGATTCGTCCTGGCGCTCGCCGCGCAGCAGGGGCCAAGGGTCTCGGCGGCCGTCCCCTACTACGGCGTGGGCCAGGCCGTCCCGGACTCCTACGCGCGGCTCACCGCCGCGGTCCAGGGCCACTACGCCGAGCAGGACGGGTTCTACCCCGTGGAGCAGGCCCGCGCCCAGGAGGAGCAGATCCGCCGCGAGTCCGGGGCCGACGTCGAGTTCTTCTACTACGACGCCCCGCACGCCTTCCACAACGACGCCAACCCGCAGGGCAACTACCGCCCCGAGGCGTCCCGCCAGGCCTGGGAACGCTCCCTCGCGTTCCTGCACCAGCACGTCACGTAACACCAACCCAGGAGGAACACATGTCAGGAACGGTCATCGTCGGGGTCGACGGCAGCGAGACGTCCTTCAAGGCCGCCTCGCGGGCGGCCACCGTCGCCGCGGGCCTCGGCGCGACGCTGCGCGTCGTCACCGCCCACGCAAAGGACAACACCGAGGTGGTGCAGATCGGCAGCGATACCTGGATCCTCGACGACGCGGAGCAGGCCCAGAAGCTCGCCGAGAAGACCGCCGTGAAGCTGCGCGAGCAGGTCCCCGGCGCCCAGGTCGAGGCCGTCGCCGTCAAGGGCAAGCCGGCCGAGGCGCTCGTCGAGGAGGCCACGCGCAGCAGCGCCCAGCTGATCGTCGTCGGCAACGTCGGCATGAAGGGGCTGGGCCGCGTGCTCGGCTCGGTCGCGAGCGCCACCGCGCTCAACGCCCCCTGCGACGTGTACATCGTCAAGACGGCCAGCTAGCGGGCCGCGGTCCTTCGGGGGCGGGCACCAGGGCCGGGTACGGCGCCGGGGCCCCCTTCCGGACGGAAGGGGGCCCCGGCGTCGTGCTGTCTTCGGGTCCGCCCGTCAGGCGTCGGCGGGCCCGGAACCCTGCTTCGCCGCGGCGGCCTCGCGGACGCGCTTCTCCTCGGCGCGGACGGCGGCCATGTTGGCGCGCTCGGCCTGGAGCCACTCCGGACGGTCGGCGAGCAGCGCCTCGATCTCGGCGGTCGTCAGGGCCTCGGTGATGCCGGCGCGGGCCAGGCCGGAGATGGAGACGTTGAGCTTCTGCGCCACGACGGGGCGCGGGTGCGGACCGTTCTGGCGCAGGTCCACGAGCCACTGCGGCGGCTCGTTGAGGAGCTCGTTCAGCGCCTCGCGCGTGACCCCGTTCTCCTGGAACTCCGCGGGTGCGGCGGGGAGGTAGATGCCGAGCTTCTTCGCGGCGGTGGCAGGCATCATGGTCTGCGGGGTCTTGGGACTCATGACCTCAAGGGTACCGGCCGCGGCGGTAGGGTGGGTGCGTGCCAGGACTGAGAATCGCGTTCGTCCCCGGGGTCACGCCGGGCAAGTGGCTGGACCGCTGGCGGGACCGCTATCCCGACGCGCCCGTCGAGGCCCGACTGCTCGAGTCCGGCGACCCGCTCGAGGTGCTCGAGGGGGGCGGGGCCGAGCTCGTGTTCCTCCGCTTCCCCGACGGGCAGTCCCCCGCGGGGGCGGCGCTCCACGTCATCCCGCTCTACGAGGAGCTTCCGGTCGTGTGCGCACCGAAGGAGCACGACGTGGAACTGTACGACGACGAGGTCCCCGCCTCCGAGCTCGCCGGCTTCACCGTCCTGGACCTCGACGACTACCCGCCCGAGATCGGCGGGGTGCGGATGGCGCTCGAGGTCGTCGGTTCCGGCGCCGGGGTCGTGGTGCTGCCCCTGTCCGTGGCCCGCCTGTACCAGCGCAAGGACGTGGTCCACCGCGTGCTCGCCGGGGCGCCGACGACGCGGATCGGCCTGGCGTGGCGCCGGCCGCAGGGCGACGATCCCGAGGATCCGCTCATCGAGGAGTTCGTGGGGATCGTGCGCGGGCGCGGCGCCAATTCGTCCCGGCAGCCGTCCGTGCAGGAGCGCCAGCAGGCCGAGGCCGCGAAGGCGCAGAAGCGGCGGCAGTCCTCGGCCGCCCCGTCGACCCGGGGCGGCCAGCGTGCCGGCGGATCGAAGGGCGCGGGGCCGTCCAAGGGCTCCGGGAAGCCGAAGGGCTCCGGCAAGGGCGGCCCGCGCAAGCCCGGGGGCCGCGGCAAGCGCTGAGCGCCGGCCGCGGCCCGGGCGTCAGCCGATCGAGGCCAGGGCGAAGATACCGGCCGCGATTCCGAAGCCCATGACGCCGATGAGCGTCTCGAGCACGGTCCACGTCTTCAGGGTCGTCTTGACGTCCATGTCGAAGAAGCGGCCGACGAGCCAGAAGCCCGAGTCGTTGACGTGCGAGGCGATCACCGAGCCCGCGGCGACGGCCACGACCATCGTGGCGAGCTGGAAGTCGTTCATCCCGGCGGCCGCGACGGCGGTCGTGAGCAGCCCCGCGGTCGTCGTCAGGGCCACGGTCGCCGAGCCCTGGGCGATGCGCAGGACGCCGGAGATCAGGAAGCCGGCCAGCAGGAGCGGGACGCCGAGGTCGCCCAGGACGTCGGCGAGGGCGTCGCCGATGCCGGAGGTGCGCAGGACGCCGCCGAACATGCCGCCGGCGCCCGTGATGAGGATGACGGAGCAGACGGGGCCGAGCGCCTGCTCCATGACCTGCTCGATCGCGGTGGAGTTCATGCCGCGGCGCAGCCCGAGTGCGAGGGCGGCAACGAGGAGGGAGATCAGGAGCGCGACGGGGGTGTCGCCGAGCGTGCGCAGGACCTGGTACCAGAGCGTGTCGGCGGAGCCCTCGGGCAGGACGCCCGCGGAGTTGAGCGTGTTCAGGCCCGTGTTGAGGAAGATCAGGAGCAGCGGGAGCAGCAGCACGGAGACCACGGTCGCGAAGCGCGGCGGGTTGGCCTCGTGCTCGGCGTCCGCCTGGCCGAGGATCGACGGGATCGGCAGCACCCACTTGCGTCCGGCCCAGAGGCCGAACAGGTAGCTCGTGACGTACCAGGTGGGGAGGGCTACGATCAGGCCGACGATCATCACGTAGCCGACGTTCGCGCCGAAGAACTCGCTCGCGGCGACGGGCCCGGGGTGCGGCGGGACGAAGATGTGCATGACGGAGAACGCGCCGGCGGCGGGCAGGCCGTAGCTGAGCACGGAGCCGCCGAGCCGGTGTCCGACGGCGAAGACGACGGGCAGCATGACGACGAGGCCGGCGTCGAAGAAGATCGGGAAGCCGAACAGCAGCGACGCGACGCCCAGGGCGAACGGCGCCCGCTTCTCCCCGAACTTGTCGATGAGGTAGTCGGCGAGGACCTTGGCGCCGCCGGAGGTCTCGACGATCCGGCCGAGCATCGCGCCGAGGCCCACGAGGAGGGCGACGCTGGCCAGCGTGGAGCCGAAGCCCCCCGTGAGCACGGAGACGATCCTCCCGGCGGGGATGCCGGTCGCGAACGCGGTGAGGAGGCTGACGACGATGAGCGCGATGAACGCGTGCATCCGCAGCTTCATGATGAGGAACAGCAGGACGGCGATGGCCGCGGCGGCGATGCCGAGCAGGGGTCCTGCGCCCAGGGTCTGGGTCCAACCTTCGAGGGTCATGGGGTCTCCGTGGTCGTGGGTGAGGGGGTGGGGTGGAGGTCGAGGGACGCGAGGGCCCGCCGCAGCAGGTCTTCCTCGCTGGAGTCGTTGACGAGGACGACGCCGGACTCGTCGCCTTCCAGCGCCTCGAGCGTCTCGAGCTGGCTGGGGAGGAGCCCGGGGGGCATGAAGTGCCCGGCGCGGTGTTCCATGCGGTCCGTGATGAGCGCCGGATCGCCGGTGACGTGGAGGAAGAGCACGCGGCCCGGGGCTTCGCGGAGGAGGTCGCGGTAGCTGCGCTTGAGGGCGGAGCACGTGACGATGCTTCCGGCGTGCCCGGTCCCCTGCCCGGCCATCCAGTCGCGGATCGAGCGCAGCCAGGGCCAGCGGTCGTCGTCGGTGAGCGGGGTCCCGGCGGCCATCTTGGCGATGTTGTCCCGGGAGTGGAAGTCGTCGGCCTCGGCGGCCGGCCAGCCGAGGCGGCGGGCCAGGTGGGAGGCGAGGGTGGTCTTGCCGGACCCGGAGACGCCCATCACCACGAGGTGGGTCGCGGGCGGGGGTGGCGGTTCTGCCATGGGGGCTCCTGGGAGGACATCGTTGGCCTGGGTCCACGGGCGTGGGCCGGATTCGGATAAAAGATAGCACCTTTGAATCCGCAAAGGTAGTACCTGTTCTGGCCGAGTGGCGCCGTGCTGGCTAGGATCGGAGCATGAACCTGCCCGCCGGTGCCGACGTCCTCCAGGAGCGCCTCATCGAGGAGCTCGGCCGCGAGATCGTCGACGGCGTCCTGGCCCCGGGATCCCGGCTCACGCTCGGCGGGCTGCAAGAGCGCTTCGGCGTCTCCCGCACGGTCGTCCGCGACTGCATGCGCGTGCTTGAGTCCCTGCGGCTCGTCTACCCCAAGCGGCGCCTCGGGCTCGTCGTCCACGATCCGCGCCACTGGAACCGCTACGACCCGCGCGTCATCGCGTGGCGCCTCGCCGGTCCCGGGCGCCAGGAGCAGTTCACGGAGCTCACCCAGCTGCGCATCGCCGTCGAGCCCCTCGCCGCCGCGGGTGCCGCCCGCCTGGCCGCCGACGAGGCCCGGACGCGCCTGACCGACCTCGCCGGCGAGCTGCGCCGGCTGGGCGAGGCCGGCGACCTCGAGGGCTTCCTCGCAGTCGATACCGCCTTCCACCGGCTCCTGCTCGAGGAGAGCGGGAACTCGATGTTCGCGGCGCTGCACGAGGTCGTGGCGGAGGTCCTGGCCGGCCGCACGCACCAGGGCCTGATGCCCTTTAATCCCCGCGAGATCGCGCTCAAGCGGCACGAGGAGGTCGCGGCCGCCGTCGCCGCGGGGGACTGTGCCGCGGCCGAGCGCCACATGCAGGAGCTCGTCGACGAGGTCCGCGCGGCCCTCGACGCCGGGCTCCACGGCCCCCACGCCGAGACCTCCGGGGCGTAGCCCGGGCCGGCCTACGATCCCTCGAGCCGGTCCTCGAGCAGCCCGGCGAGCGAGGCGTGCGTCGAGCATTCGCCCGCGAGCTGGTAGCGGATCCCGGCCGGGCCCGCCGTGAGGGCCGCGCGGCGTCCATCGTCCCGCAGCCCCGTGGTGCTCGCCTGGCCGTCCGGGCCGATCCCCGCCCCGTCGAGCAGCGTGTAGCCCCGCTCCACGAGGAAGGCCTCCGCCACCGCCAGCGCCTCCTCGGCGGAATCCTGGGCGGGCCCGAAGAGCGCGAGGCGGAACTGGAAGACGTCCTCCTGCGGGCCGGCGCAGCGCTGCGGGACCAGTCCGTCGCGGTAGTCCCGGGCCGCATAGGGGGTCCCCTCGCGGCCCGTCCAGGTCCCGGGGAAGGCCTCCATGAGGGCCTCGGCCTCCTCGAGCGCCGAGCCCATGAGCTCCTCGGCGCTCGCGTTGCCGGGCGCGGCGGGGCCGCCCGCGGACCCGGATCCGGTGGTGGGGTTCATGGCGGTGGAGCCTCCTGGGGATGGTTCGGCGGCGGGGGAGCAGGCGGCGGCACCGAGCGCGAGCCCGGCCGCGATCAGGGTGGCGGCGAGCCGGACGACGGCGGTGCGGGACAACATGGAGCCCACGCTACGGTAACCGGCCCGCCGGGCGGACCCGGGCGACACGGCGCCCCGCGGGAGGGGACGGGCCCCCACGGCCGTCCGTCCGGCGTCGTCCTCCCGGGCGGGGTTAGAGGGGATTGAGGCCATCGAGGAACTTCCTTCCACGATCCATGGCGGCTTCGACGTCGAACCCCTCGGTGCGGGTGAGGTGCTCGACGACGCGCCGCGTCCCCGTCACCGCGTCCTTCCCGGCCTCGACCAGGCCGTCGTGCACCCGCTCCGCGCCGCCCTGGAGCGCGTCCGTGGCGCCGTTGCCGAGGTCCTGGAGGGCCTCGAGCCCGCCGTGGCCCGCCCCCTGCAATCCGTCGACAGCCAGGTTCACGAGCCCCTGGCCCGCGTCCACGCCCCTGTTCACGACGTGCTGGCCGGCGTCGATCCCGGCGTCGAGCACCGACTGACCCGCGTCCACGCCCCCGTTGACCAGCGTCGAGACCGGGCCGGGAAGGTGCCGCGTGGCCCCGGACTGCAGGCGGTCGATGAGCGAGCCCGCCCCGTCCTGGCCGCGGTCGACGGCGGAGTCGACCCGCCGCTGCGTCCCGTCGACGGCGGCGTTCGCCCCATCCTGCTGCCGGTCGACGTACCCGGAGACGGCGTCCTGGAACGCGTCGTAGCGCGCGTTGCCGCGCAGCTGCGCGTCGTCGATGCCTTGCTGGACGTTCTGGTACGCCTCCTCGATGGAACGGACCCGGGCCGTGACGTCCTCGATCATCGTGTCCCGCCGGGACTGCCCGATGAGCTCGATCGACTCCCCGCGGCCGTCGAGGATCGCCATGATCGAGTTGTAGGACTGGCTGCCGGGCTCGATGTAGCCCCAGCCGTCGTCGTTCGCGGACCCGGCGACCTGGTCGTGGCCCGTGCCGGCGTGGCCCGGGATGTTCCCCTCGCCGTCGGAGGAGAAGACCCGCGCCCCGAACGCGTCGTCCGTGGGGCTGATCCGGGGTACGTCGCCGAAGAAGGAGCCGACCTGGCCGATCGGCGCCCAGGGGTCCTTGTAGGCCAGGGTCGCCCAGACGTTGCCGTCCCTCACGTTGAAGTCGGACGCGTGGTCCGCGGCGCCCGGATCGATCCCCGCCGAGCCGTACATCACGAAGTGGTCCACGGCGTGCTCGGTGCGGGTCAGGGCGTAGGCCGCCGTCGTGGTGCCGTAGGAGTGGGCGACGACGTTGACCTGCGGGACCTCCCGGTCCCCGTGGGCGGAGCGCGTCTCGTGGAAGCCGTCGAGCGCGTGCGCCAGGGCGGTCCCGCCGACGTCGGCCTGCGCCACGTTGAGCACCTCCGGGCTGCCCGCGGTGTCCAGGTGCTGCGGCAGGTCGGGCGAGTCGTAGCCGAGCCACAGCACGGCCGCGCTCCCGGGGCCGAGGCCGTCGTAGACGTCCTGGAGGTTGTCCATCTCGCCCGTCGTGTTGTGGGTGCCGCTGCCCATGCCGGAGACCGAGAACGTCACGTTCCCGGCGTGGTCGACGTCGCCGATCGAGACGGCCGCGAGCGGGCGCCCGTCGGGGCTGAAGGAGAGCAGCCCGCGCGGTCCGCTGTCCGGACCGGCCGGCAGGAGCGCCTCGCGGATGTTCCGGTAGGCGGCCCGCTGCTCCGCCGTGTAGGAGGGGTCGTCGAGGACCAGGGCGAGGGTGGTGCGGTTGGCGGCGTCCCGCGTCGCATAGGGGACGCCCTGCGTGTTGCCCACGAGCGCCGGGAGGGTCGCGAGGAGCGCTGCCCGGGCCTCCTCGCCGAGCCCGTTCCACCAGGCGGCGCCCTCGCGCCCGCCCGGGAACGTGTCCAGGTCCGCGGCCGTGACCGGCAGGGGCGGCGCGGTGGCGCGGGTCTCGGGGTGGGCCGCGCCGAGGGCCTCGATCTGCTCCGGCGTGAGCGTGGCCAGGTGCGCGTAGTAGGCGGAGACGTCCGCGCCCGTCGCCCCGGGGCGGGTGGCGGCCTCGAAGAGCTCGCGCGCGGTCGAGACGGCGGCCGAGTTCGTCCCGTAGTCGAAGTGGGCGGTGGTGTCCGTGGCGGTCCGGGCGATCCCGTCCAGCGCCGTGTCGTAGTCGTCCTGGGCGGCCTCCCAGTCCTCGGCGATGCCGTCCGCGATGCCCTGCAGCTCGGCCCGGGCCAGGGCGACGATCAGCTGGTGGTGGAGGGGGTCGGCGGCGTCCGTGGCCCGGTCGACCTCCGCCTCCTTCGCGGGCAGGGTCGTGTCCCGCAGGGTGGTGCGGCGGGTCTTCAGCGAGGTGATCGCCGTGGCGAGGGCGCGCGCCGCGGTCCGGACCGTCTCCTCCGAGCCGAGGAGGTCCTCGGCGTCGGTCAGCGGCCGGGCGAAGGCCGCGAAGAGCGCGGGTTCCCCGGGCCCGTCGTAGACCCCGGGCAGCCCCGCCCACGTGGTGTGCGCGGCCTCGACGTGGTCGTAGACGTCCTGCGCGGCATCCTTGAGCGTGCCCGCGGCGGTGCGGACGGCCTCGGCGTCGGGGAGCTCGTCGGTGGCGGAGAGGTCGACGCCGAGCGGGTAGTAGACCATGGCGTCAGGACGCCTTGGCGCGGGCGTCGTCGGCCATCCGCTCGTCCCCGTCGACGACGGCGTCGAGCACGCCCCGCCCGGCGGCGGCCGCGTTCTCGCAGCGCACGACGACGGCGAGGCCGTCCGGTCCCAGCACGTCCTCGCCGAGGCGCTCGGTGCGGGCCGCGCCGCGGCTGCCGCCCAGAGCGCCCTTCAGTGCCGCGACGGCGTCCTCGAGCGCGACCACGTCCTGCGGCAGGTCCAGGACCGTGGTGTCGAGGGTGTTGAGCAGCGTGCGCATGCCGCCCACGTCGAGCTCGTACTTCACCGTGGCCTCCCGGGGTCCCGACGCGGCCGGTGCCGCGTCCGGACACGACGCTAGCGCGCCCCGGCGGGCGTGGCGATGGGGAGAACTCCCCGTGGCGCGCCGGTAGCGTGGAGCCCATGCGCATTCCGGACTCCCAACCGTTCGTCCCCGTCATCCTCGGCGGGGACATCGGCACCTATTCCCTGGCCCGCGAGTTCCACGAGGCCTACGGCGTCGTCAGCGCCGCCGTTCCCGCGCAGTCCAACGGCGTCCTGGAACACTCGGTCGCCGTGGACGTCCGCCCGGCGGGCACCATGGTGGACGAGTCCGCCGTCGTCGCGCACCTCCTGGCGCTCGGGGCGGAGCTCACGGGGAACGGCGCGAACCCGCGCCCGCTCCTGCTGTGCGGATCGCTGGACCTGCAGGTCATGCTCATCACGCGCCACCGCGCGCGTCTCGAGCCGCTCTACACGATCCCCTACGTGCCGCTCGAACTCATGGAGCGCGCTGCGCTGAAGCAGAACTTCTACGCCCTGTGCGCCGAGCTGGGCGTGCCTCATCCCGTCACGATCGAGTACGACGCCGGGGCCCACCCCCGGCCCCTGCCCGCCGAGCTGCCGTTCCCCCTCATCGGGAAGCCGTCGGACTCCTCCGCATGGGTGCGGGCGAGGTTCGCGGGCAAGCAGAAGGTGCACTCGATCGCGGACCGCGCGGAACTCGAGGACCTGCTGGAGCGGATCGCGTCCTCCGGCTACGAGGGCACGTTCATCCTCCAGGAGTCGATTCCGGGCGGCGACGAGAACATGCGCCTGTGCACGTACTTCTGCGACGCCCCCGGCTCGGTGCGCCTCGCCGCCTACGGCGAGGTGGTCGTGGAGGAGCACGCCCCGATCGTGCTGGGCAACTCGGCGGCGATCGTCGTGGCCCGCGACGACGAGGTCATCGCCCAGGGCAGGCGGATCCTCGAGCACCTCGGCTGGACGGGGTTCGGGATGTTCGACGCCAAGCTGGATCCCCGGGACGGCGTGGTGAAGTTCTTCGAGCTGAATCCGCGCCTGGGCCGCAACCACTACTACGTCACGGCCGCGGGCCACAACGCGGCCCGCTACTACGTGCGCTCGGCCCTGGGCCCGGACTTCGAGCCGTCGGGGCTGCCCGAGGGGATGGCCGTGGCCGACGCCGAGGTGCTCTACACCGTCCTGCCCGCCCCGTTGCTCAAGCGGCACCTGCGCGGGCCGGTCGGCGGGAAGGCCGCCCGCCTGCTCCGCGCCCGCCGGGCCGTGAACCCCCTGCGCTACCGTGCCGAGCGGCACCCGCGGCGGCTGCTCTACCTCGCCATCAGCGCCGCGAACCAGTTCCGCAAGTACGCCAAGTACCCGCCGCGCACGCAGTAGCCGGGCCCGCGGCTCCCGGGCACGCGGCAGCCGCCGCACGGCGCCCGCTGGAGCCCCGGCGGCGGGATCTGGCATGCTGGCCACAGCACGGCGGCCCCGCGGCCGCACCGCCACCACGCAAAGGAGCGCCCATGGACTGGGGAAGCTACGCCACGCTGAGCCTCGAGCAGGACGGCGACGCCCTGATCGTCACGGTCAACCGCCCCGAGGCGCTGAACGCCTTGGCCAACCAGGTCGTCGACGACCTCCTGGAGCTCACCGGGCGGCTGGAGGGGATCGGCCGCGACGCCGACTGGCCGGTGCGCGGGATCGTCCTCACGGGCGCCGGGGCCAAGGCCTTCGTGGCCGGGGCGGACATCCGCGAGATGGACGGCATGGACCCCGCCACGGCCGAGGCCTACGGCCGGCGCATGCACCAGGTGACGCTGCGCCTCGAGGAGCTGCCCGTGCCCGTGATCGCCGCGGTCAACGGCTTCGCCCTCGGAGGCGGCTGCGAGCTGGCCCTGGCGTGCGACTTCATCTACGCCTCCGCGGACGCCTCCTTCGGCCAGCCCGAGGTCGCCCTGGGCCTGGTCCCCGGATTCGGCGGCTCGGTGCGCCTGCAGCAGCGCGTCGGCGCGGGTCAGGCGCGCGAGCTGATCTTCACGGGCCGGCGCATCGACGCGCGGCACGCCCACGGAATCGGCCTCGTCAACCGGGTGTTCGACGACGCCGCGGCCCTGATGGACGGCGCGCGTGCCACGATCGCCGAGCTCGCCCGGGTCTCGCCGACGGCCGTCGCCAACGCCAAGCGCACCATGCACCGCGTCCAGGGCCTGGGGGTCGCGGAGGGGCTCGAGGTGGAGGCGGAGAGCTTCCGCGAGGCGTTCACGACCGAGGACTCGGCCGTGGGCCGCGCCGCATTCGTGGCGAAGGAACGCGCCGCGTTCCCCGGCCGCTGAGAACGTGCCCGCCGAGCAGGTGCCCGCCGATCCCGTGTCCGCCCGCCCCGTGACCCCGTCCCCGCGCGGACCCGCCGTGCACCGCTACGGGGACGCGCCGAGCCAGTACGCCGAACTGACCCTGCCGTCGGGCACCCACCGCGGCACCGCCGTCGTCATCCACGGGGGATACTGGCGTACCGAGTACGACGCCGGGCTCGGCCGCCCGCTCGCCGCCGACCTCGCGGCGCGGGGCTGGGCCGCCTGGAACCTCGAGTACCGGCGCACCGGTGGGCCCGGGGACGACCGCGGAGGATGGCCGGAGACGTTCGAGGACGTCGCGGCGGGACTGGATCTGATCCCCGGGGCGTTCGCCGGGCTCGGGCTCGATCCGGGACCCGTGGTGCTGATCGGCCACTCGGCCGGCGGGCACCTCGCGGTGTGGGCGGCCGGGCGGCACGTCCTGCCCGCCGGGTCGCCCGGCGCGGAACCGCTCCTGCGTCCCGCCGGCGTCGTGAGCCAGTCGGGGGTGCTGTGCCTGCACGACGCCGCGGCCCGGCAGCTGAGCGACGGCGCCGCCCGGATCCTGCTCGGCGCGGACCCGGACGAGGAGCCCGCCCGATGGCGCGGCGCCGACCCGCTCGCGATGCTGCCGATCGGCGTCCCCGTCGCCGTGATGCACGCAGACGCCGACCTCGACGTCCCGTCCGCGCAGGGGATCCGCTACGCCGAGGCGGCCCGCGCCGCGGGGGACCCGGTGCGCTTCCACTGGACCCCGGGAGACCACTACGCCCTGATCAACCCGGAATCCACGGCCTGGGCGGCCTGCGTGGCGGCGGCGGAGGCGTTCGCCCCGGTATATTGAGTTCACCGCGTCGACTCCGAGAGGGTTCATTGTGCTGACAGTCATGGGCGAGGCCCTGGTGGACGTCCTGTCCGGAGGGCTCGCCGCACCCAAGAGCTACGTCGGGGGAAGCCCGATGAACGTCGCCGTGGGCCTGGCCCGGCTCGGGCATCCCGTGACGTTCGTGGGCCGCTACGGCGACGACGACTTCGGGCGGAAGATCCACCAGCACCTCGCGGAGAACTCGGTGCGGGAGGTCCTGTCCCCGGACGGGTTCCCGACGAGCACCGCCCGCGGCGTCCTGGACCCCGTCGGCGCCGCGACGTACGACTTCGACCTCGTCTGGGACCTCTCCGGCTTCGAGGCGGTGGCGCACCGCGCCCTCGACGACGCCCAGGTCCTGCACACCGGATCGATCGCCACCGTCGTGGAACCCGGGGCGGGCACCGTCCTCGCCGCCGTCCGCCGGGCGCGCCCGCACGCGACCATCACCTTCGACCCCAACGTGCGCCCGAGCTTCGTCGAGGACCATTCCGACGCCGTCGCGCAGGTCGAGCGCTTCGTGGCCCTGAGCGACGTGGTCCGGGCGAGCGACAGCGACCTGGAATGGCTCTACCCGAACCGCAGCGTCGAGGACACGGCCGCGGCCTGGCTCGCGATGGGCCCGGCGATGGTCGTGGCCACCTACGGCTCGCGCGGCCCGTGGGGGCTCGTGGCCGGGGGTCCGGCGCGCGCCCAGGCGCCCGTCGTCGACGTCGTGGACACCGTCGGCGCCGGCGACTCCTTCATGGCCGCGCTCGTCTCGGCGCTCGCCGACCGCGAGCTCGTCGGCGCCGCCCGGCGGGAGGCCCTGCGCCAACTGACGCCCGGCCAGCTCGGGGAGATCCTGGACTACGCCGCGCGCGCCGCCGCGATCACGGTGTCCCGGGCCGGCGCCAACCCGCCGTACCGCCACGAGATCCCCTAGCCCGGCGCCCACGCCATGCGCCTGATTGCGAGCGACATCGACGGGACCATCCTGCATCCTGACGGCAGCATCTCGCCGAGAACGGTCGCGGCCTTCCGCGGCGCCCGCGAGGCCGGGATCCACGTGGTGTTCGTGACGGGCCGCCCGTTCCGCTGGCTCGGCCCCGTCCAGCGCGCCTTCGGCCACCTCGGCACGGTGATCTGCTCCAACGGCGCGCTCGTGTACGACCTGGAGGAGGAGCGCATCCTCGAGGCCTCTCCGCTGCCGACGGCCGCCGTCGAAGAGGTCCGGGAGCGGATCCTGGGGCTGGAGCCCGGCGCCCGCTTCGCCGCGGAGACCACGCTGGGACTCTACGTGGAACCGGGGTTCGTGGAACCCGCCGAGCTCCGCCGGCTCGACGGGGTCCAGCCGGACTGGTTCCCCCTCGAGCGGCTCGAGGCCGAGGGCGTCGTGAAGCTGTTGGCGAAGTCCTCCGCGCCGACGGCGGACGTGTTCTTCGAGGCCGTGCACCCGGCCGTGGCGGACCTCGTGGCCCTGACGCATTCCGCCCCGGGGGTCGCCTTGCTGGAGATGGCCCGCCCGGACGTGAACAAGGCCGTGGCCCTGGAGCGCTTCGCCGCCGGGCACGGCTTCGGGGCCGGGGACGTCGTGGCCTTCGGGGACATGCCGAACGACGTCGAGATGCTCGCCTGGGCCGGCCGCGGCTATGCCATGGACTCCGGGCACCCGCTGGCCAAGGCGGCCGCCGCCGGACTGGCCCGGAGCCTGGAGGACGACGGCGTGGCCCGCGTTATCGAGGACCTCCTCGCCGAAACGCCCCGCTAACCCGCCGCAGCCGTTGAGCCGTCGCTCAGGATCCGTCGCGCGGTTCCGGCGGCCGGGCGTCGAACCAACCGGCGTAGGGCCGCGGCAAGGGGCGCAGGAGCGGTTGGGGCAGGGGGCCGCGTTGGGAAAACGGCACGCCCGTTCTCATCGGATTCCAGTATGCCGAATCGGGTATATGCGCGTTACGGAATTCAAGGAGGGCGGTGGTTTCGGAGCCCGACACGAGCGCCCGCGCGGCGCCGGAATGCTCCAGGAAGGCCGCGAACTCGGGGATCTCCACGTCGTCGGCACAGCAGATGACGCCGCCCTCGAGGCCCTCGCCCTGCAGGGCCGCAGCCGCCGGAGGTCCGTCCCACGCGCTGAAGCCGGACGCGAGCTGGGCGGGGCCGGGGCGGTGCTTTCGGACGTGCCCGCCGAGGTTCCCGAAGCGGTCCCACCAGCTCAGCGCAACGAAGCGCGCCCCGGCGTCGTGCTCCGGGCTCGAGGCGACCAGGGCGATCCCGGAGGTGCGCGCGATCTCGGCGAAGCGGGCCCTGAGCGCCCCGCCGGACGCGGTGGGATCCGGTGCGCAGAACAGCTCGGGGGTCACGAGCACGGCCGCGCCGTCGTACGCCGCGGCCTCCGCCCAGGCACGCACGAGGTCCAGGTTCTCCCGGGCGCTCGGACCGGGGGATCCGTGCGCGAGCCGGACGAGGGCCACGGGCCGCCTCCTGCCGTAGAGTGTCACGCGTGAACGCACCGGTCCCGCGCGGGGTTCCGTACCTGCATCGTAGCCTCCCCGGTTCTGCCCGGGGACCGCTCGCCTTCGCCCATCGCGGCTTCGCGCCGGACGGGGCGGAGAACACGATGGCCGCGTTCCGCGCCGCCGTCGAGCTGGGATTCCGTTACCTCGAGCTGGACGTGCGGACCAGCCGGGACGGCGTCCTCATGGTCTTCCACGACGAGACGCTCGAGCGCACCACGGACGGGTCGGGCCGGCTCGGCGACCACACGGCGGCGGAGCTCGGGGCTTTCCGGGTCGCCGGCACGGAGCCGATCCCCACCTTCGAGGAGCTCCTGGCCGCCTGGCCGGACGTGCACCTGAACGTGGACCTCAAGGACGCGGCCGGGGCGGAGCCGATGGCGCGCCTGATCGAGCAGTACGGGGCGCGGGACCGCGTGCTCGTGGCCTCCTTCTCCGACGCCCGCCGCCGCGCCGTCCAGCGGCGCGTGCCCGGACCCCTGGCCGCGAGCCCGGGAGCTCCGCTCGTCGCGGCCTTCACGCTGCTGTCCGCGCTGGGGCTGCAGCGGCTCCTGCGGCCGTGGCTGCGCGGCGTCGTGGCGCTGCAGGTGCCGGAGCGGTCCGGCCGCTTGCCCCTCGTGACGCCGCGCTTCCTGGCCCACGCGCATTCCGAGGGCCTGCACGTGCACGTGTGGGTCGTGGACGAGCCAGGCGACATGCGCCGGCTGATCGACCTCGGGGTCGACGGGATCATGACGGACCGGGCCGACCTCTTGGCGGGCGTCCTGGCCGAACGGGGAGCCTGGCCGCAGCGCTGACCCCGCCGGCGGGGTGGCGGCTATCCCAGGACCGGCTGGATGAGCTCTGCCAGGGGACGCAGGGTCAGGTGCGCGTAGCGCCGCAGCTCGTCCTCGTCCGCTCCGGAAAGGATCCGCATCCACGTCCCGTGCGCCTGCATCTTCCCGATCCTCAGGGCCGGTTCCACGTAGGGGCGCAGCTGCTCGACCGTGCCGTACTCCCGCCACTGCTCCAGGTAGGCCGTGACCACGCGCCGGATCCGCGGGTCCGACGGCGTCGTGCCGAGCTCCTCGCACATCGCGGCGATGGGCCGGCCGAGGCTGGAGAACGGGTGGGCCCAGTACGCGTCGCCGAGGTCCATGAAGCGCAGCGGCTCGTCCGGGGTGGAGGGCAGGAAGGTGTTGTTCCGGTGCAGGTCGTTGTGCTCCAGCGTCAAGGGCACGGGCCCGGCGGCGAGGTAATCGCACATCCCGTGGATGACGTCGAGCTGGCGGTGCAGGTCCTCCGCGTCGCGCGCGGGCAGGTGCAGGGGGTGCTCGGGAGGCATCGAGGCATGCAGGACCAGTTGCTCGTCGATGTAGGCGGGCAGCCAGGCCGGGTCCATGTGCAGAAGCCCCGCGTCGAACAGCGTGTCGCCGAAGGGGACGAGCTCGAGCTGGAGCCTCGCGAAGTCGCACACGAGGCGGACCCACAGCTGGTAGTCCGTGCTCGGCAGGGACGTCAGCGTGTCGCCGTAGTCGGGGGAGATCATCCAGCCGCGGGCCGGTTCGATCGCGAGCGGCATGACGAGCTGCTCGGGCGCCAGGTTGGCTGCCGTCGCCGTGACCGAGGCCTCGCCCTGCTGGCCCGGGTTGTTCGCCTTGAAGTACAGCCGCCCGTGGTCGGTGGGGACCACGATCTGCGTGGACCAGAGCCGGATCCGCTTCTGCTCCAGGGGGCCGGTCTGGGCCAGCGAGTAGGTGTCCAGGACCATGGAGATCCATTCCCGGACCCCGGCCTGCCACTGCTCGGAGGCCCACTCCCGGTTCCACTCTGCCACCGGGCCATCCTACCGGTGCGCGGGTGGGGCCGCCGCCGGGCTCAGCCGAGCTTGCTGGGCTCGGTGCCCGTGTCCTCCGGGGCGTCGGTGGGCTCCGTGCCGCGGACGCGGGCGATCGCGGTCATGGCGTGGAAGACGAGCAGCGTGGCGGCGGTGCCGAGCGCGATCCCGCCGAACTTCATGCCGCCGACCTCGAGGGACTCGCTGCCCATGGCGATCGCGATGATCAGTCCGGTGCCGGCGGTCATGAGGTTGATGGGGTTGGAGAAGTTGACCTGGTTCTGCACCCACAGGCGGGCGCCGATGATGCCGATCATGCCGTACAGGACGATCCCCGCGCCGCCGCTGACGCCCTGCGGGATGGTGTTGATGACGGCGCCGAACTGCGGCAGGAAGGACACCAGGATGGCCACGGTCCCGGCGACCCAGTAGGCGGCGGTGGAGTAGACGCGGGAGGAGGCCATGACCCCGATGTTCTCCGCATAGGTCGTGGTGCCGGAGCCGCCGCCGACGCCGGCCAGGACGGTCGCGGCGCCGTCGGCCATCAGGGCGCGGCCGTTGACGCCGTCCAGGTTGCGCCGGGTCATCAGGCCCACGGTCTTGACGTGGCCGATGTTCTCGGCGACCAGGACGAACACCACGGGCAGGAACAGGACCATCACGTCCAGGTGGAACGCGGGCAGGGCGAACGGCGGCAGGCCCAGCCAGGACGCGTCGCCGACCTTCGAGAAGTCCACCTGGCCCTGGGCGAGGGCCACGAGGTAGCCGACGACGATGCCGAGCAGGATGGACAGGCGCCCCAGCAGGCCGCGGAAGAGCACGGCGGAGACGACGATCGCCGCGACGGTCGTGAACGTGGTGAGCGTGAACTCCTTCATCGCGGGGAAGGTCGTGGAGGCCAGGTTCAGGCCGATGAGCGCCACGATCGTGCCCATGACGACGGGGGGCATGAAGGCGTGGATCCACCCCGTGCCGGCCCTTTGGACCACGAGGCCCACGAGGAACAGCGCCGCGCCGGCCACCACGATCCCGCCGAGCGCCCCGGCCATGCCGTGCGCGCTCATGGAGGCCGTGACGGGGGCGATGAACGCGAAGGAGGAGCCGAGGTAGCTCGGCACGCGCCCGGCGGTGACCACCAGGAAGAGCAGGGTGCCGATGCCGGAGAACAGCAGGGTCGTGGTGACCGGGAACCCGGTGATGGTCGGCACGAGCACGGTGGCGCCGAACATCGCCATGACGTGCTGCACGCCGATTCCGGCGGTCTGGAACCAGCCGAGCCGCTCGTCGGGCGCCACGACCGTGCCGGGGCGGATGGTGCGCCCGTCGCCGTGGAGCGTCCAGCCGAGGCCGAGCGGGTGCCGCGGCGGCGCGTCGGTGCGGGGGGTGGGGGCGGGCTGGCCGGGCGTCGTGCTGCTCATGGGGCTCTTCCGGTTCGGTGCGGGCAGGGCGCGGCGCCGTGCGGCCGCGCCCCCACGGCATCCTACTCGGCGCCGGCCCGCACCGCCCGTGACGTGTCGGCGAAGGCGGCCCCGGCCCCGCCGGGGTCCCCGTCCGCCGTCGTCTGGGCGAAGAAGAGCAGCTCGTGCCGCGAGGATTCGTCGAACGCGTACCGCATCGCGGCGAGCTCGTCCGGGCGGGCCCGGGCAGCAGTGAGCTCGACGATCGCGATCGCGTCCCGCGTGGCCGCGTCGAACTCCGGGGAGGAATAGGTCGCGAGCCAGTCTCCGTAGGGGTGGTCCGGGTGCGCGGCCCCCGCGAGGCGCGAGCCCACGTCCTGGTAGAGCCAGTAGCAGGGCAGGATCGCGGCGACGAGCTCGGGGTAGCCGCGCCCGGAGGCGGTGAGGTGGTTCAGGTAGGCGGCCGTCGTCGCGGTGGGCGCGGGCAGCTCCGCGCCGCCGAGCCGCGTGCGGTGCAGGACCAGCTCCTCCTCGAGGCACGCGTGCGCTCCCGCGGCCCAGAAGCGCTGCTCCCGGGGGTTCGGGGCGAGTTCGGAGGCCCGGGAGAGGACCTGCGCGTAGGTGCGCAGGTACAGGGCGTCCTGGGCCAGGTAGTGCTCGAAGTCGGTGCGGTCCAGCGTCCCGTCCTTGAGCCCGCGGATGAACGCGAGCCGGTCGATGCCCGCGCGCAGGCCGGCGATCCCGTCCCACCACGTGGACAGGAGCGCGTCCGTGGACGGGGGCCGCTGCCCGGCCCAGAGGGCGCCGAGGTGGTCCACGGGCCCGTGCCCGCCGCCGACGTCGAGCCGGTCCGCCCCGCGCAGGGCCCCCTCGAGCCACGGCTTGGCCAGCCGCAGGGCGTCGGTCCAGGACCCGGTGCGGGCGAAGAGCGTGGCGAGGGCGGAGGAGAGCGAGCACCCGGTGCCGTGCGTGTTGGCGGTGTCGACGCGCACGCCGTCGAGCTCCAGCAGGACCCCGTCGGCGCCCACGAGCGCGTCGCGGCAGCGCCCGTCCGCGGCGAGGTGACCGCCCTTGGCGAGCACCAGGACGCCGTGCCGCGCGGCGAGCCGTTGCGCCTGGTCCAGGACCTCGTCCCACGTGGGGGCGGGGGCGCTGCCCGTGAGGACGGCGAGCTCGGGCACGTTGGGGGTGACGACGTCGGCGAGCGGCAGCAGGGCGTGCAGCGCCGCCTCCGCGTCGGCGTCGAGCAGCCGGTCGCCGCTCGTGGCGACCATCACCGGATCCAGGACGACGCCGGTGCCCCGCCGCCCGCCCGGACCCGCGGCTTCGGTGCCGTCCCTGGCGACGGGGGCTCCGGCGTCGTCCCCGGGGGCGCCCCCGCGCAGGGCGCGCAGCCAGGCGGCGACGGTGTCGATGAGCTCCGCGGAGGCGAGCATGCCGATCTTCACGGCGTCGATCCGGACGTCGGAGGAGACCGAGGCGAGCTGCTCGGCGAGGAACGCGGCGGGCGGGACGTGGACGCCGGTGACGCCGCGCGTGTTCTGCGCGGTGAGCGCGGTGACGGCGGCCATGCCGTAGCCGCCGCACGCGGCGATCGACTTCAGGTCGGCCTGGATGCCGGCGCCGCCGGACGGGTCGGAGCCGGCGACGGAGAGGATGTTGGGGACGCTCATGCGCTTGCCTCCCCGGGGTGGGTGACGGCCGCCCACTCGGCGGCCAGGGAACGGGCCGCGGCCTCCGGATCCCCGGCGGCGCACACCGCCCGGACGATCGCCATCCCGGCGGCCCCGGCGGCGTGGACGGCCGCGGCGTCGCCGTGGGCCAGCCCGCCGATCGCGACGCACGGCAGCGGGGCCCGGGCCGTGAGCGCGGCCAGGCCCTCGAAGCCGAGCGGTTCCGGGTGGTCCTTCTTGGTGGGCGTGGGGCGGACGGCCCCCGTGCCCAGGTAGCTCACGGTCCCCTCCGGCAGGGCGGCGACGGCCTCGAACTGGGCGGTCCGCGACGCGCTGAGGCCCAGGATCGCGGCGGGCCCGATCAGGCGGCGCACGGCGTCGGCGGGCAGGTCCGATTGGCCGATGTGCATGCCGTCGACGACGGCTCCGGCGTCCCGCGCGGCGAGGAAGACGTCCACCCGGTCGTTGACGATCAGGGCCGCTCGCCCGGCGGTGTGCCGGGCCGTGGCGAGGACCAGGGCCAGGAAGTCCCGGGCGGGGACGTCCTTGCAGCGCAGCTGGACCATGTCCACGCCGCCGGCGACGGCCGCGGCGACGACCTCCGGCAGCGGGCGCCCGGCCGTGCTGGCCGAGTCGGCGACGAGGTAGGTGCCCAGGCGGAAGGAGCCGTGGTGGAACACGGCGTTCTGCGCGGCGCTCATCGCACGGCTCCCGCGGAGGCGAGCCGCTCCGGCGTCGTTCCCGCCAGCGCGTCGAGGAAGGCGGGGGCGAACGTCCCCGGGCCGCCCGCCGTCGCCGCGGCGTCCTCCGCCGCGGCCGAGTACCAGGCGTGCGCTGCCGCGGTGGCCTGGAGCGGGTCGCCGTGGGAGGCGACGCAGGCGGCGACGAGCGCGCCGAGGGCGCAGCCGCCCCCGGTGACGCGGGTGAGCAGCTCGCTGCCGCCGTGGACGTGCAGCGTCCCGCCCGGTCCCGTGACCAGGTCGACGGGGCCGGAGACGGCGACGACGGCGCCCGTGCGTTCGCTGAGCGCGCGGGCGGCGGGCAGGGCGGCTTCGACGGCGTCCGTGGAGTCGACGCCGCGACCGCCGGCCCCGCTGCCGGCCAGGGCCATGATCTCCGAGGCGTTGCCGCGGATCACCGCGGGGTTCAGCTCCAGGAGCAAGTGGGCGAAGTCGGTGCGCAGGGCGAGGGGGCCGACGGCGACGGGGTCCAGGACCCACGGCGTGCCGTACTCGTGGGCGGCGCGGGCGGCCTCCATCATGGCCTCGCGCTGCTCCCGGTGCGGGGTGCCGAGGTTCACCAGGACGGCGGAGGCGATCCGCGCGAAGTCGCCGGCCTCGCCGGGCACGTCGACCATGGCGGGCGCGGCGCCGGCGGCGAGCAGGACGTTGGCGGTGAAGTTGGTGACCACGGCGTTGGTCAGGCACTGCACCAGGGGGGTGGCGGAGCGCAGGCGCTCCAGGACGGTGCCGGGCGCGCCGGCGTCTTGCTGAAGATGCGTGGGCGCACGGTGGTCCATGAGCGACATCCCTCCGCTAGTACGAACTAGATCAGGTGTGTACGGGTGTGTTCTCAGTCCGCGCGGCGGACACCCCGAGTCACTGCTGGCGAGCCTACCCGGCGGGCAGCGGGGGAGCCAGCCCGGGCCCGAGCAGGTGGCGGTCCTGGTGCAGCAGGTTCGGGAACAGGTCCGGCAAGTGCTGCCGGGCGTGCCGGAGCCATTCGGACTCGATCATCTAGGGCTGCCAGAGGCCCAGACTCGTCCAGTCATCGGGCACTCCGATGGATCGAGGGGTCACGTATCCGACTCGAGGGAACGAGCCAATGAGTTCGACGACGCGGCCGGCCCAGGCGCTGTTCGGATCGATCGTACGGAGCAGGTAGGCCATCACGGCCAGGACGTTGTACAGGCCAAAGACCTGCTTGGAGGACTCCTCATCCCTGAGGTGGTCCAGGAGGGGAACTTGCCCTTTGCCGGGCCGCTTCGGAGCGGTGACCAGCTTGCGGTTGAAGATCCGCGCGTGGTGGGCCGCTACGTTTCTCACGTAGTTCAGGCTCGCGATCCGGGTGGTCCATTGCTCGTGCCGGCTCGGCAGCGATGCTCCGGTTTCCGGGTCCATCTGGGGGTCCGTGAAGGCCGCGACGAACGTGCCGGGCTCGAGATGGGCGAAGGCGGAGCGGCGGCCCAGCACGTACCCGATCTGCATGCGGAGCGAGACCTCAATCCTCTCGATCCCCTCCAGGATCAGCATCCGCAGCCGCCGTTCGAAGTCGATGAGCGCCGCGGCGTCCCCGATGGATGTGCCGGGCCGGTAGTGGTTCAGGACCCTCACCCGTGCACGGCCGTCATCGTCCACATACGTCTCCGAAGCGCGGAACGGATAGAGGTAGCCGGTCAGCCGGTAGTATCCGACCTGGCGCGGCAGTTGCGCACCGCTGCTGCCCTCAGGGATCCCGACACCGCGAGAGGCAAGTTTTGCGACCTGGTCCTCGACCGAAAGCCACTGCTTGGTGTACTCAGCCAATGGTCCTCCGGTTAAAGAAAATCAGCCCGAGCCGTGAGGCGAGCGGGCTGATCATGATGAGGAAACCATACCACGCACTCCCCCTGGAACGATCGGAGTGAATGGCGGGCATCTGGCCGAGAGCGAACTCGATCGTCGGCGGAATCCAGCCGCTCTTGCCGCCCCGGCGCCGGGATGCTGGGATGGGGGCATGAAGGCATCGTGGGGGGACCGCCGGCGCATGATCGCCGGGGCGGCGTTGTTGGGGCTGGCGTTGGCCGGCTGTTCGGGGGACGGTGGCGGAGGCGCCGCGGCCGCGCCCAGTGGCACGGTGCTGCTGGAGGACTCCGGGATGAAGCTCCTGGCCCTGGCCGAGGAGCCGGACGCGCACATGGACGCGCTCCTGCAGGGCAACCTCGCGGTCGACGAGGGCGGGTGTGCCGTCGTCGCCCCCCGCGACGGCTCGGGCCCCGTGCTGGTGGTGTTCCCGCACGGGACCACCCTGGAGGCCGGCGTGGTGCAGGTCCCCGGGAAGAAGCAGCTCGGCCTCGGCGACCTCATCTCCCTCGGCGGCGGCATCATGCCCCTGGACGGCGAACGGCCCCGCGACTGCACGGGCGGCGACGTCTTCTGGGGCAGCCAGCCGTAGCCCGGCATGCCGCCCGTCATGCGGCCGGCGGCCGTACCGCGGGGTAACCCGAGGCGCTAAGGTCGGGGCATGGGACTTTTCTCTCGCGGCAAGCCGCGCCCTCCGGCCGACGTCGCGCCGGACCAGGAGCAGGACGACGCCGGACGGGGCGCCGAGGCGGGCGCCCCGCACGTCCCCGGCGTCGCCGAGACCGTCGCCCGGCTGCGCGACTCCAGCCACTCCCGCCTGATGCACACGCGCCGCCACCGCGCCGCGCAGCTGCGCAGCCTCGAGCGGATGCTCGAGGCGCACGAGGAGGACATCCTCGCCGCGCTCGCCGAGGACCTCGGCAAGCCCGCGATCGAGGCGAAGCTGACCGAGCTGGACCTGCTGCGCAGCGAGATCGACCACGCCCAGCTCTACCTCACCGAGTGGATGGCGGCCCGCCACGTCCGCGCCCCGCTGTCCATGCAGCCCGCCACCGCCAAGGTGGAGCCCCAGCCCAAGGGCCTCGTGCTGATCCTGGGACCGTGGAACTACCCGCTGCAGCTGCTGCTCTGCCCAATGGTCGCCGCGCTCGCCGCCGGCAACTGCGTGGTCCTCAAGCCCTCCGAGCAGGCCCCCGCAACGTCCGCGCTGATGGCCCGCCTCATCCCGTTGTTCCTGGACCCGCGGGCCGTCGCCGTCGTCGAGGGCGGTGCCGAGGCCAGCCAGGCCCTGCTCGCCGAGCCGTGGGACCACATCTTCTACACCGGCGGGGAACGCGTCGGGAAGATCGTCGCCCGGGCCGCCGCCGAGCACCTCACCCCCGTGACGCTCGAGCTCGGCGGCAAGAGCCCCGCCGTCGTCGTCGACGGCAACGTGCCCGCGATCGCGCGACGGATCGCCTTCGGCAAGTTCATGAACGCCGGCCAGACCTGCATCGCGCCGGACTACGTCCTCGCCGTCGGCCCCGCCGCGGACGCCCTCGAGAAGCAGCTGGCGAAGGCCGTGACGTCCTTCTACGGGCGCAACCCGGCCAAGAGCTCCGACTACGGGCGGATCGTCAACGACGCCGCGTTCCGCCGCCTCAACCGCTTCCTCGACGACGCCCACGCCGACCCCGGAACCACCGTGACCGGCGGCACCGTGGACCCGATCGAACGCTACATCGAGCCCACCCTCCTGACCGGGGTCCCCGCGGACGCGCCCGTGATGCAGGAGGAGATCTTCGGCCCGATCCTGCCGATCCTCCGCGTGGACTCCTTCGACGCGGCGGTGCGGTTCGTCAATTCCCGCCCCACGCCGCTGGCGGCCTACCTGTTCAGCGAGAAGCCGCGCCTGCAGACGGCCTTCGAGGACCAGGTGCGGGCGGGGGCGATCGGGCTCAACGTCTGCAACCTGCACGCCGGCGTCCTGGGGTTGCCGTTCGGCGGCGCGGGCGCCTCGGGGATGGGCAACTACCGCGGCCGCTACGGCTTCGAAACGTTCAGCCAGCAGCGCCCCGTGCTCTCCAAGACGGCCATGGTGGACACGCTCAAGGCCGTCTACCCGCCGCATGGCTGGGCCAAGTCAAAGCTCCTCCGGGACCTCCTGTAGCGTCGGGGCCGGCATTTCCCACCGGGCGGAGCCACCGTCCATGTGGCAAGGGTCACCCCCGGTCCGGGAACAGTGCGGAGGGCCGCGCGGTTGAATCCCTTGAAAAATCAACCAGTCTGCGGACTGGTCCACCGACTCCCCAGGAGACCACCATGGCAACCACCGTCCTCACCCTCGTCGGGTCCCTCCGCAACGGCTCCACCAACGTCAAGCTCGCCGAGGCCACGGCCGAGCACGCCCCCGAGGGCGTCGACGTCAACGTGTACTCCGGCCTGGAGAAGCTCCCCTTCTACAACGAGGACGTCGACGTCGAGGGCGCGCTTCCGGAAGGCGTCGCCGAGCTGCGCGCCGCCGCGGCCGGGGCCGACGCCCTGCTCCTGGTCTCCCCGGAATACAACGGCACCATGCCGGCCGTGCTGAAGAACGCCATCGACTGGCTGTCCCGCCCCTTCGGCGCCGGCGCCGTGAAGGACAAGCCGGCGGCCGTGATCGGCACCGCGTTCGGCCAGTTCGGCGGCGTGTGGGCCCAGGACGAGGCCCGCAAGGCCGTCGGCATCGCCGGCGCCAAGGTGCTCGAGGACGTCAAGCTCTCCATCCCGAACTCCGTGGTCCGCTTCGCCGAGCTGCACCCGAAGGACGATTCCGAGGTCGCCGGTCAGGTCGCCCAGGTCCTCGAGGGCCTGCGCGCCGCCGCCGAGAGCAACTAGGGCCGCCCCGGGCGCCCCGCCCGGTTCCAGACCCAGTACGACGCCGGAGCCCGGCTTCCGCAGGCAGCGGAAGCCCGGCTCCGGCGTCGTACGGTCAGGCCCTGCCGGTCCGGCGCCGCTCAGCCGATGACGGAGTCGACGAGCGCCTTGGCCTCCGCCTGGACCAGCGCCAGGTGCTCGGCGCCCTTGAAGGACTCGGCGTAGATCTTGTAGACGTCCTCCGTCCCGGACGGGCGGGCTGCGAACCAGGCGCTCTCGGTCGTGACCTTCAGGCCCCCGATCGCCGCGCCGTTGCCCGGCGCCTCGGTGAGCTTGGCCGTGATCGATTCGCCCGCGAGCTCGGTCGCCGGCACGTCCGCGGCGGACAGCCTGCCCAGGGCCGCCTTCTGCGCCCGGTTCGCCGCGGCGTCGATCCGCGCGTACGCGGGCGAGCCGAACTGCGTGGTCAGCTCTTCGTAGCGGGCGCTCGGGGACCGGCCGGTGACGGCCTGGATCTCGCTGGCCAGCAGCGCCAGCAGGATCCCGTCCTTGTCCGTGGTCCACGGGGTGCCGTCGAAGCGCACGAAGCTGGCCCCCGCGGACTCCTCGCCGCCGAAGACGCCGCTGCCGTCCAGCAGCCCTGGCACGAACCACTTGAAGCCCACCGGGACCTCCACGAGCTCGCGTCCGAGCGACGCGGCGACGCGGTCGATCATCGAGGAGGAGACCAGGGTCTTGCCCACCCCGGCGCCGGACGGCCACAGCGGCCGGTTCCGGTAGAGGTAGTCGATCGCCACCGCCAGGAAGTGGTTCGGGTTCATCAGCCCCGCGTCGGGGGTGACGATCCCGTGCCGGTCCGCGTCGGCGTCGTTCCCCGTCGCGATGTCGTACGCCGCCCCGCCGTCCCGTACCGCGGAGATCAGGCCGGCCATGGCGGCGGGGGAGGAGCAGTCCATGCGGATCTTCCCGTCCCAGTCCAGCGTCATGAACGCCCAGCGCGGATCGACCTCCGGGTTCACCACCGTCAGATCCAGGCCATGGCGTTCGCCGATCGCCCCCCAGTAGTCCACCGAGGCCCCGCCCATGGGGTCCGCGCCGATGCGCACGCCCGCCGAGCGGATCGCGTCCAGGTTCACCACCGACGGCAGGTCGTCGACGTACGCGGCGAGGTAGTCGTAGCTGCCGATCGTGCCGGACAGGCGGGCCTGGCCCAGCGGGATGCGCCGCACGCCCTGCAGCCCCGCCTCGAGCAGCTCGTTGGCGCGCCCGGCGATCCACCCGGTCGCGTCGGAGTCCGCGGGCCCGCCGTGCGGCGGGTTGTACTTGAAGCCGCCGTCGCTCGGCGGGTTGTGGCTCGGGGTCACGACGATCCCGTCCGCCCGGCCGGCGTTGCCCGTCCCGGACAGGGCGCGGTTGTGGACGAGGATCGCGTGGGACAGCGCGGGGGTCGGCGTCCAGCCGGTGCGCGCGTCGACGAGGACCCGCACGCCGTTCGCGGCCAGGACCTCCAGGGCGGTGTCCTGGGCCGGATCGGAGAGGGCATGGGTGTCCTTGCCGAGGAAGAGCGGGCCCGTGATGCCCTGCCCCGCCCGGTACTCGACGATCGCCTGCGTGATCGCGGCGATGTGGTCCTCGTTGAAGGAGCCGTTCACCGACTTGCCGCGGTGCCCGGACGTCCCGAACGCCACGCGTTGGTCCGGATCGGAAGGGTCGGGTTTCACGTCGAAGTACGCGCCCCTCACGGCGTCGACGTCGATCAGGTCCTGGGGAAGGGCTCGCGTGCCCGCGCGGTTCTCGGCCATGGCTACAGCTTGGCAGAAAGCCGTAGCCAAAAGTGGACGGTGCCTGAACATTTCTCCGGCCTAGAATGGGGAGGAGAAGCCACCGACCCCGAAGGACCCGCCACCGATGGCCAACGACCAGGACCGGCCGTTCAACGACCCCCAGCACCCCTCGTGGTCGACCCCCGTGGGCGGGCAGCAGCAGCCCGGGCAGGACGGCCGGGCGGTGCCGCCGGCGCCGGGGTGGGCGTCCGGCGGACAGTACCCGGGGCCGGGCGGGCAGGCACCGCGCAACCCCTACGCCGACCAGGCCCCGCCCTCTGCGGCACCGCAACCGGCCTTCGGCTACGCGCCCGCCGAGCCGAAGACCCTCAGCATCATCTCGCTCGTCTGCGGGATCGTCGGGCTGATCTCCTTCGGGACGCTCTTCGCTCCGCAGATCGCGGCGATCGTCACGGGCCACATCGCGCTGCGCAGGGAGCCCTCCGGGCGCGGCATGGCGATCGCCGGCCTGGTCATGGGCTACCTCGTGCTCGGCCTCGGGCTCCTCTTCGGCTTCTTGGCGGCCGCCCTCTTCGCCAGCTACGTGCCGTAGCCCGCAGGGCCGCCCCCGGCCGCGCATCCGGGGGCGCGGCCCCCGACGGTATGGGCCCGCTGAAACGACGGCGGACGGCGCCCCTCTGCGCGGAAGGGCGCCGTCCGCCGTCGTACCGCCGGTCCGGGACCGGCCGGGCTACTTGACCCCGGACATGAGCCGCTTGATCGCCGGCGTGGCGAACGCGAGGGCGACGCCCAGGGCGATCGAGGTGCCGCCGAGGGCCACGAAGTACGGGACCTCGTTGCCCTCCGTGTAGAAGCCGGCCAGGATGCCCGCGAGCGTCGTGCCGAGGGAGACGGAGAGGTAGAAGAGCGCGATCATCTGCGTCGTGAACGCGACCGGGGCCAGCTTGGTCGCCACGGACAGGCCGATCGGGCTCAGCAGCAGCTCCGCCCACGTGCACAGCAGCAGGATGCCCACGAGCGCGAGCAGCGGCGTCATGGACAGCGACTCGAGCGGGATGAACGCGAGGTAGGCGATCCCGATGACCACGAGGGCGGCCCCGAACTTCAGCGGGGTCGACGGCTGGCGCTCGCCCATCCTCGTCCACAGCGCGGCGAAGACGGCCGCGAAGACGATGATGAACACGGGGTTGATGGACTGGACCCAGCTCGGCGGCATCTCCCAGCCGAACAGGCTGCGGTCGAGGCGCTGCTCCGCGTACACGGCGATGAACGTGAACTGCTGCTGGAACAGCGCCCAGAACGCGGCCGAGGCGATGTAGAGCGGGATGAACGCGCCCACGCGGCGCCGTTCCGTCCCCGTGACCTTCTTCGAGGACAGGATCACCACGAAGTACGCGACCGACGCGGCGATGACCGTCATGGCGATCGTGTTGGCGAGGTTGTCCGGGTTCACGACGCCCGTGGCGAGCAGCGCCACGACGACGGCCAGCGCGGCGAGGAACACGAGGCCGTAGCGCAGGCCCTGTTCGCGCGGCAGCGGGTTCGCGACGTGGTGGGTGGACTCCGGAAGCTTCTTGCGCCCGGCCGCGTAGACGGCCAGGCCCACGGCCATGCCGATCGCGGCGAGCCCGAAGCCGAAGTGGAAGCCGTGTTCGACCATGAGCAGGCCCGTCAGCAGCGGTCCGATCAGCGCGCCGATGTTCACGCCCATGTAGAAGATGGAGAAGCCGGCGTCGCGGCGCGTGTCCTGCGGCGAGTACAGCGAGCCGACGAGCGAGGTGGCGGTCGCCTTGACGCCGCCGGAGCCGACGGCCACGAGCAGGAGGCCGACCGCGAGGCCGAGCCCGCCCGGCAGCACCGCCAGGGCGATGTGCCCCGCCATGACGATCAGCGCGGTGTAGAAGAGCACGCGCTCCGAGCCGAGCAGGCGGTCCGCCACCCAGGCGCCGAAGATGGTGCTCAGGTACACCCCGCCGCCGTACGCGCCGACGAGGCTCAGGGCCAGGCCCTGGTCCATGCCGAGCCCGCCGTCGGTGACGGAGTAGTACATGTAGTACGCGAGGATGCCCTGCATCCCGTAGAAGGAGAAGCGTTCCCACAGTTCGACGCTGAAGAGGTTGAACAGCATCCGCGGGTGCCCGAAGAACGTGGCTTCGGACCCCGCGCGGGGAGAGGTTGAAGTGGTCATTTACCCGATTTTCCGCCGCGGACCGGCGCAATGCCCACTTCTGTGCGGCGGATCACACGCCCTCGAGCTGGGCGAGCAGGCCCAGCAGGAACGCCTCAGAGCCGGCCCGGCCGATGAGCTGCACGCCCATCGAGAGCCCGCCGGCGGTGGTGTGCGTGGGCAGGACGGCGGCCGGGAGCCCGGAGACGTTGACCATGGACGTGAACGGCGTGAAGAGGCACTGCAGCCGGTAGTCGTCGTCCGCGCCGTGGGCCGTGAAGTAGCCGATCGGCGGCGGCAGGTGCGCCAGGGCCGGCGTCAACACGGCGTCGTACCGGCCCCACTGGGCGCGGCAGTCCTCGGCGATCTTGCGCAGGATCCGCGCCGCCGATTCCTTCTGTGGCGCGGGCGTGCGCGCCGCGCGGTCCCGGAAGTCCCGCGCGAGCCGGGTCAGGTAGGGCTCCCCGGCCGTGGGGATGGGCGCCTCCGCGAGCCCCGCGGTCCAGATGGTCTGGAAGGCCGGAGCGTAGCGGTTGTCGTAGCGCAGGTCCGCGTCCTCGACGTGGTGCCCCGCGCGTTCCAGGAGCACGACGCCGCGGCGCAGCGCCTCCCCGGCGTCCGCGTCCAGAGCGGTCGGGTAGTAGGGGTCGAACGGGGAGCGCGTGCTCAACCCGATGCGCAGGGGGCGCCCGCCGCCCGGATCCGCGCGCAGCGCGGCGGCGAGATGGCGTCCGACGCCGGGCGCGGCCCCGGCGTCGTCCCCTCCTGGATCCCCGACGAGGGCGTCCAGGAGCAGGGCCACGTCGGCGGCGTTGCGGGCGATCGGACCGGACACGGCGAGCCGCGGCGCGCCCCACTGGTCCTCGGTGCCGTTGACCAGGTCCGCGGGGACCGTCCCGAAGCCCGGCTTGAGGCCCACGAGCCCGCACGCCGCCGCCGGGATGCGGATGGACCCGCCGCCGTCGTTCCCCGGGGAGAAGGGCAGCATGCCCGCCGCGACGGCCGCCGCCGTCCCGCCGGAGGACCCTCCCGGGGTCAGCTCCGGGTCCAGCGGGTTCCGGGCCGGCGGCGCGATCCGGTTCTCCGAGTACGCGTTGAGGCCGAACTCCGGGATCTGCGTCTTGCCCAGGCTCACGGCGCCCGCCGCCCGCAGCCGCGCCGGCACCGCGTGGTCGGCCTCCGCCGTCTGCGCGGGGACGGCCGCCGAGCCGAACGTCGTGGGGACCCCCGCGACCTCCCAGAGGTCCTTGTAGGCCACGGGCATCCCGTGCAGCGGGGGCAGCGGTTCCGGGTTCGCGCGGCCGCCCGGGGCGTTCCGGGCCGCGGCCCACGCCTGGTCGGCGCGCCCCGCCTCCTCGAGCGCGGCGTCGGCGGTGACCGTGACGAAGCTGCGCAGGCGAGGGTTCAGCTCCTCGATCCGGCGCAGATAGTGCTCGGCCGCCTCGCGCGCGGAGACGGTCCCGTCCGCGAGCGCGTCGCGCAGCCGCAGCGCGGTGGTCGATGCGAGGTCCATGGCTCAGCCCCCGGCCCTTCTGTCCGGATCGGACGCGTCGTAGCGGTCCCGCTGGAAGACCAGGACCACGGCCCGCAGGGCCAGGATGAAGCCCATGAAGAGCAGGAGGTAGCCGAAGAACGCGTGGGTGCGGATGTTATCGGTCAGGAACGGCCCGGTCTCGGTGGCGATCAGGACGATCGCCCCGAGCGTCGCGGCCCCCGCGAGGATCGCCACGACGACCTGCTGGACCAGGCGGTTCAGGAAGCCGCGGTCCGCCGCATGTGCGAGAACGCGGACGTTGACGGAGAGCCGGCCCTCCTCGAGGTCCTCGGTGATCTTCGAGACGCGGCGCGGCAGGGTGGACAGCGCGGGCAGCAGGTGCAGGGCGCGCGTCTCGAGGGCCTCCTTCCATCCGCCGGGGCCGATCGCGGCGCCGGCGATCCGGCGTCCCTCCTCGCGGGCGGCCTGGACGACGTCGAGCGCCGGGTCGATGAGCGCGAGCGTACCCTCGAGCGCGGCGAGGGCGCGGAACGCGGCGGCGATCTGCTGCGGGACCGTGAAGCCGTGCTGGATCACGAGGGCGAAGAGGGAGGTGAAGAGCTCGGAGCCGCCGCGGCCCGCGAAGCCGTTGCGGTAGCGGACCATGAGCTGGCCCAGCGAGCGCTCGAAGCCGCGGGCGTCGAAGTCCGCGGGGCGGTCCAGGAGGTCCAGGAGCGCGTCGGTGGCGAGCTGGTTGTCGTTCTTGTCGATCGCGAGCAGGAGCAGGCCGAGCGCCTGCTGGCTCAAGGGGTCCAGCCGGCCCACCGAGCCGAAGTCCAGCAGGGCCAGCGTGCCGGAGTCGAGCAGGAGGATGTTGCCCGGGTGCAGGTCGGCGTGGAAGACGCCGTCGGAGGCGATCTGGTGCAGGGTGGCGCGCAGCAGCCCGGAGCCGAGCCCCGCCCGCGCGTCCGGCCCCAGGGCCCCGAGCGCTTCCGCGGCGTTCCCGACGGGCGTTCCGCGCAGTTCGTCCATGACCAGCAGCCGGCGGCTGCACCACTGCTCGTGCAGGTCCGGGACGGTGATCTCGTAGCCGGAGAGCGAACGCTGCACGGCCCGCATGTTCTCGGCCTCGACAAGGTAGTCGAGCTCCTCGTGGAGGGAGTCCACGAAGCCCTCCGCCAGGCGGGCGACGCCCAGCTGGCGCGCCCACGGCGCCGAGCGCTCGAGCCAGCCCGCGAGCTGGAGGATGATCCCGGCGTCGCGCGTGACCTGGGCGACCGCCGAGGGCCGCTGGACCTTCACGACGACGCGTTCACCGCCGTGCAGCACGGCGCGGTGGACCTGCGCCACCGAGGCGGAGGCGAGCGGTTCCTCCTCGAGCGCGGCGAAGGCCTCGCCGGCCGGACGGCCCAGGCTGGATTCGATCGCGGCGAGCGTCGACGGCCACGGCTCCGGCTGGGCGTTGGTCTGCAGCCGGGACAGCTCGCGGATGAACGGGGCCGGGAGCAGGTCGTGGCGCGTGGAGAGCATCTGGCCGAGCTTCACGAACGTCACGCCCGCCTCCTCGAGGGCGGCGCGGAGCTCGCGGGCCGTGGCGTGCTCGGCGGCCGGGCGGTGGCGGCGGTCCAGTCCGCGGACCTGGGCCAGGAGGCCGTGGCGGACGGCGATGCGCATGACTTGCAGGTAGCGGCCGGTGCGCTGGCGGCGGGTCTTCCAGCCCGTGAACAGGGCCAGCGGGCTGGGGACGGTGCCCGTGGGCACGGCGATCTCCAGGACCATGAGGACGGCGACGCCGAGGGCGAAGATCCACAGCAGGGCGAGGAGGCCGAACATCACCGCGACCACGGGGGAGGCGTTGAGGCCCGTCGCGTCGCCGATGTCCGCCGCGACCCAGAGGTACTGCACCGCCCAGCTGAGCACCGTGGACATGGCCAGGCCCACGAGGATCGAGCGGGGCCAGCCGACCGGGACGCCCAGGACGCGGCGGGCGATCGCGGCGACGATCCAGGCCTGCAGCAGCAGGAACCCGGCGGCCAGGACCGCGCCCAGGACGACGCCGACGCCGCTCAGCGCCTGGAGGCCGGCAGAGGGGTCCATCGCGGTCCTTCATCTTGGGAGGGGGTGCGATTCCCACTATAGGCTGGGGTGGTTCGGGCGCCATCAACCAGAAGGATCATCATGAGCGAGTTCGAAACCGTCCAGGTCACGGAGGTTCCCGCGGGGGCCAAGGTCCTCGACGTGCGCGAGGACTACGAGTGGAACGAGGGCCACGTTGCCGGCGCCGTCCACATTCCCATGAACGAGATCCCGGTCCGGCTCGAGGAACTCGACCCGGACGAGGACACCTACGTCATCTGCCGCACCGGCGGGCGCAGCGCGCAGGTCGCGGCCTACCTGACTGGACAGGGCTATACGGCGTTCAACGTCGCCGGGGGCAGCGGCGAGTGGTTCGAGCACGGACTGCCGATGGCCAGCGAGAACGGCCTGGAACCGAACGTCCGATGAGTCCATCCAGCGGTTCCGACGACGCCGCGGCCGTCTACACCTACCTCGGACCGGCGGGGACGTTCACCGAGGCCGCGCTGCTGCGGATCCCCGGGGCGGCCGACGCCGAGCGCGTCCCCTCGACGTCCGTGAACTCGGCGTTGGACAAGGTCCGCTCCGGCGGGGTCACGGCGGCGATGGTGCCCATCGAGAACTCCGTCGAGGGCGGGGTCTCCGCGACGCTGGACGCGATCGCGACGGGCGGTGCCCTGCAGATCGTCGCCGAGGTCCTCGTGCCCATCACGTTCGTGCTCGTCGTCCGCGACGGCATCACCGAGCTCGGGCAGATCCGCACCGTCGCCACGCACGGCCACGCCTGGGCGCAATGCCGCGGCTGGGCGGAGGAGAACATCCCGCGGGCCGAGTTCGTCCCCGCGTCCTCCACGGCCGCCGGGGCGCTGTCCCTCCTCGAACCGGACGCCGCCTACGACGCCTCGATCTGCTCGCCGCTGGTCGCCGAGGAGAACCCCTTGGCCGTGCTGCGGTCCGGGATCGAGGACAACGCCGGGGCCGTGACGCGGTTCGTCCTCGTCGGCCGCCCGGGCTCCCTGCCGCCCGCGACGGGTAGCGACAAGACCACCGTGGTGATCCCGCTGCCGGAGGACCACCCGGGCGCGCTCATGGAGATCCTGGAGCAGTTCGCCGCCCGCGGCGTGAACCTCAGCCGGATCGAATCGCGCCCCACGGGGCAGAAGATGGGCGACTACTTCTTCTCCGTCGACGCCCACGGCCACGTCGACGAGGCCCGCATGGCGGACGCGCTCGCCGGCCTGCACCGGATCAGCCCCGCCATCCGCTTCCTCGGCTCCTACCCGTCCGCCGAGCAGAGCGAAGTGTCCCGGCCGTCCGTGGCCCGGCACAACACCGACGAGGCCTTCGCCCAGGCCCACGCCTGGGTCCGCGGGCTGCGCGGGGGAAGCTAGGCGGGCTGCGGAACGCGGATGCGCAGGGCCTTCGGGCGGACCTGCGCCTGCAGGGCCACGACCTCGCCGGTCGTGTCGCCGTCCAACTGCGAGCCGATGGGCTCCGGGAGGACGATCCGGACCGCGCGGGCCTGGTAGTAGTCGACGATGGGGATCCGCCGCCGGCTGCGCAGGGCGGTCTTCGCCGCGATCCACAGCCAGCCCGCCACCGAGCGGGGGCTCATCACCACGACGTCCAGCAGGCCGTCGTCGACCCGCGCATCCGGGACGAGCTCCACCCCGCCCTGCAGCTTGCCGCAATTGGCGATCATCACCGAACGCACCTTCCGGGACTGCAGCGGGCCGCCGTCCAGCGAGATCTGGACCGTGCTGCGCTGGCCCGGCAGGTGGCGCATCGCCGCCTCAGCGTAGGCCATGTGGCCCACCTTGGCCTTGAGCTCCGCGTTGGTGTCGTTCATGATGTCCGCGTCGAATCCGATGCCCGCGATCACGAGGAAGACGTGCTCCTCGAGGGAACCGTCCGCGCCCTCGAGCGTGATCGCCACCGCGTCGATGTCCCGCGGCGCGCCGCCCAGGGCGGTCGCCACCGCGGCCGGCAGGTCCTCCACGTCGAAGTCCAGGTTACGGGCCAGGAGGTTCCCCGTCCCCAGCGGGAGCAGGCCCATCACGGCGTCCTTCCCGGCCAGGACCTCCGCCACCTCGCGGACCGTGCCGTCCCCGCCCGCGGCGACCACGAGCGTGCACCCCGCCGCGAGCGCGTCCACCGCCATCGCGTGGCCCGGGTCCTCCACCGTGGTCTCGAAGACGAGCGGCTCCTCCAGACCCGAGTCCGCGCAGACGGAACGGAGCAGCGCGAGGGCCCGTTCGGCGTCGTTCTTCGAAGGATTCAGGACCACGCCCACCTTGTGCTGCTCCGTCAGGGAGCGGGCGACGACGGGCGCGTCCTCGATGTGGGCGATCCGGGACTTCAGCTTGCGCACGGACCAGAGGCTGACCAGCGCGATCACGAGCGCGGCGGCGACGAGGACGAGGGCGAGGATCTCAAGGGGCATGGTGGAACCAGACTAGCCGCCATTCGGTAACCTGTACTGGTGATCGACGTCAAAGAACTCGTGGAACAGCCCGACCTCTTCCGCGCCTCGCAGCGCTTCCGCGGAGGCGACGAGTCCCTCGTGGACCGGATCGTCGCCGCCGACGCCTCCCGCCGCGAGTCGATCACGGCCTTCGAGACCCTCCGCGCCGAGCAGAACGCCTTCGGCAAGAGGGTCGCCCAGGCCAAGGGCGAGGAGAAGCAGGCGCTCCTGGCCGAGGTGAAGGAGCTCGCGCGCCGGGTCAAGGAGGCCGAGGCGTCCTCGCAGGCCGCCCAGGAGGAGCTGACCGCGTTGCAACGTGCGTTCCCGAACCTCGTCCAGGACGGGGCGCCCGCCGGCGGCGAGGAGGACTTCACCGTCGTCAAGACCGTGGGAACCCCCCGCGACTTCGCCGCCGAGGGGTTCGAGGCGCGGGACCACCTCGAGCTCGGCGAACTGCTCGGCGCGATCGACATGGAGCGCGGCGCCAAGGTCTCCGGATCCCGCTTCTACTTCCTCAAGGGCGTCGGCGCGCGGCTCGAGATCGCCCTCATGAACATGGCCCTGGACCAGGCCGTCGCCAACGGATTCATCCCCGTCATCACGCCCACCCTGGTCCGGCCCGAGACCATGCAGGGCACCGGATTCGACGTCGAGCACGACGACGAGATCTACCGCCTCGAGCGCGACGACCTCTACCTCGTGGGGACCTCCGAGGTCGCGCTCGCCGGCTACCACGCCAACGAGATCATCGACCTGGCCGAGGGGCCCACCCGCTACGCCGGCTGGTCCTCCTGCTACCGCCGCGAGGCCGGATCCGCCGGCAAGGACACCCGCGGGATCATCCGCGTCCACCAGTTCAACAAGCTGGAGATGTTCGTCTACTGCTCCGTCGAGGACGCCGCCGCCGAACACGCCCGGCTCCTGGCCTGGGAGGAGGAGATGCTCGCCAAGGTGGAGCTGCCCTACCGCGTCATCGACACCGCCGCCGGCGACCTCGGCATGAGCGCCGCCCGGAAGTTCGACTGCGAGGCCTGGGTCCCCACCCAGGACGCCTACCGCGAGCTGACCTCCACCTCCAACTGCACCACCTTCCAGGCCCGGCGGCTCAACATCCGCGAGCGCACCGTCGACGCGGAGGGCAAGCCCGGGCGCACCCGCCCCGTCGCGACGCTCAACGGCACCCTCGCCACCACGCGCTGGATCGTGGCCATCCTCGAGCACCACCAGAACCCGGACGGCTCCGTGAACGTGCCGGCCGCGCTGCGCCCCTACCTGGGCGGGCTCGAGGTCCTGCCCGTCCTCTGAGGTGGACGACCGGCGTCGTCCGCGTAAACACCCACACTGTGGCTGAAGCTGTGGGTATTCACGGGGTATTCACCCTCCGGGTGACGCCGGTTATGCCGTCGCGTCGGGGCACAATGGTTCACTAGGGGGTATGACATTGACGACTGACTCCGGCATCGAAGACCGGACCGAAGACCAGAACCCCGGCGGATCCGCACGCAAGATGGTGTGCCTCGACGTCGACGGAACGCTCGTGGACCACGAGGGCCACATGTCCGACGCCGTGAAGCGCGCCGCGCGCGCCGTCGTCCGGGCCGGCCACGAGGTGGTGGTCTCCACGGGCCGCTCCCTCGGCGCCACCCTGCCCATCGTGGAGCTGCTCGGCATCGACCGCGGCTACGCCGTGTGCTGCAACGGCGGCGTGACCGTGAAGATCGATCCCGGGCTGCCCGGCGGCTACGAGGTCGTGGACCGCAAGACCTTCGACCCCGCCCCCGCCCTCAAGGCGCTGCGGGAAAGCCTGCCGACGGCCAAGTACGCCCTCGAGGACGACCAGGGCAACTTCCTCTCCACCGAGCGCTTCCAGGACGCCAGCTTCGGCGTCGAGGCGACGGGCGTGACGTTCGAGGAGCTGCTGGGGGCCACGGCCGTGCGCCTCGTCGTGTTCTCGACGGACTCCACGGCCGAGGAGTTCGGCGAGGCGGTCGGCGCGATCGGCCTGCACGGGGTCACCTATTCCGTGGGCTGGACCGCGTGGCTGGACATCGCCGCCGAGGGCATCAACAAGGCCAGCGGCGTCGAGGTGCTCCGGGCCTCGATGGGCATCGAACCGGCCCACACCGTGGCCGTGGGCGACGGCCGCAACGACATCGAGATGCTCGAATGGGCCGGCCGGGGCGTCGCCATGGGTCAGGCGCCGGACGAGGTCAAGAACGCGGCCGACGAGGTCACGGCCGACGTGGACGACGACGGCCTCGTCCGGGTCCTCCGCAGCCTCGTCTAGCCCGACGCCGTCCGCCCTTGACCTTGACGTAGCGTCAACTTGTAGCGTTTCCTCATCGACAATCGACAGGGGCGCACCGCATGGAGTGGTCCATCCACCAAGTCGCCGGGATCGCCGGGACGACAAGCCGAACGCTGCGCCACTACGGCGACGAGGGGCTGCTCGAGCCGAGCCGTCTCGGGGCGAACGGCTACCGCTACTACGGGCGGGACGAGCTCGTGCGCCTGCAGCGCATCCTGCTGCTGCGCGGCCTCGGGCTCGGGCTGCCCGCGATCCGGGAGGTCCTGGACCGGCCGGACGCGGTGGAGGATGCGCTCGAGGAGCACGCGGCCCGGCTCCGCTCGGAGCGGGACCGGCTGGCCCGGATGATCGCGTCGGTGGAGAAGACCATCACGGCGGTGCGCCACGGAGGAGACATCATGGCAGAGGACATGTTCGACGGATTCGACCACACCGCCCACCGGGCGGAGGTCGAGGAGCGCTGGGGCCGGGAGGCGTACGCGCGCGGCGACGCGTGGTGGCGCGGGCTCGACGCCGGCGAACGCGCGCAGTGGAAGGCCCGCGTATCCCGGCTCTCGGCCGACTGGGCCGCGGCCGCGGCGGCGGGGATCGCGCCGGATTCCCCGGAGGCGCAGGAGCTGGCGCGCCGGCATGTCGACTGGCTGAGGGGTGTTCCCGGGACGCCGGCGGGCACGGCCGACGGCGATCTCAAGGGCTACCTGGCCGGCCTCGGCCAGATGTACGTGGCGGACGAGCGCTTCGCGGCGAACTACGGCGGGCTCGACGGCGCACGCTTCGTCCGCGACGCGCTGGCGCACTACGCCGCGTCGAACCTCTGAGCTGCGCGGGCCCTCCCCGCCCACGGTCCCCGTTCCCGCGCACCTTTAGGGACTCCTGCGCGTCTTTGGCCCGGCTACAACCCGCTGACCTGCAGCGGGTGGATTGGTTGAACCTAAAAGTGCGCGGGGTCAGGTGCCGAAGAGGCCGATCACGAGGCACATCACCAGCACCGTGACGAGCTCGTGGACGCAATTGAGGACGGTGAGGCCCACGGGCCGGCCCTCGAACGCGTCGTGCGTGATGAAGCGCGCCGCGGTGAACCCGGCCCACAGGATCACGCCCGTGACGAACACGTTCGCCAGGAAGTTCCCGCCGTAGAACTCGTGGGCGATCGCCGCGGAGCCGGCCAGCACCCATGCGGAGACGAAGCTGACGACGAGCGTCACGAGGATCGGGCCCACGGCGTCCATGGCGTTCCCGCTCGGCGTGACCTTGGCGACGCGCATCCAGTAGTTCCCGAACACCTTCGGGGTGTACCAGACGGAGCCGACCACCATGGTGGATAGGGTCGCGACGATGACGGCCCAGAGGTTGATCTCGGGAACCATGGGACTCTCCTTCTGTGGCCCGGGCCCGGAACGCCGGAAAACCGGCGCTGACTAGAGTGTACGGCCGCCAAGTCCCGCCGCCTAGGGCCGCCTTCCGGGGTGCCGGCCACGCGCCGCCGGGGAGGGTGCGACGCCGCGGCCCGGCTCCGGCGTCGTACCCCCGCCTCAGGCGCGGGGAGCGTAGGGGTAGGCGCCCGCGGGCAGCGCCTCCGGTCCCGCGACGAGGCCGAGGAGGCGCGCCGCGGCCGGGCGGCAGTCCCACTCCTCGTTCCAGTGCGAGCGCACGACGGCCTTGGACACGGCCTGCGTGGTGATGCCGAGCTCGTCGGCGATGGCGCGCTGCTGGCCGCGGACGCCGGGGACCATGAGGTCCAGGACGGCCCATTCCGCCTCCGTGCGTGTGGCGACGATCTGGCCGATCAGGCGCAGCACGGCCTGCGCCTGCGCCGCGGCCCCCGCGTCCGGGCCGGCGACGGCCAGCGGGATGCGCTCCCCGGTGCGGCGCGCCCGGTCCACGGCGCGGCGCGCGTAGACGAGCCCGAAGCCCTCCGCGTGCGCGATGTCCTCGGGGAGCGGGACGTGGAGGGAGCCGACGCCGATGCCGACGTGCCAGCGCCGGGCGCGCAGGGCGGTCATGGCGGCGTCGACCGCGGTCTTCGGCTCCGCGACGACGCCGATCGCCTCGTCGCCCACGGAGCGCTGGAACGCGATGAGCGTGGGCAGCCCGGCGAGCGAGGCGGTGAGCTCGTCGACGCGGTCCCCGGCCTCGCGGGAATCGCGCTGGTTGATGGTCAGGACGTACATGGCACCAGTGTGCCGCAGGATCAACCCGATTCGGTTGATTCCGCGAGCGGCGCGCTGGGTGTTGCGGCGCCCGGCAGCTCCACGACGCTCCAGCGCAGGAAGAACTGCGTCGACGGGCCGATCAGCAGGGCGTAGGCCACGGTGCCGAGCCCCACGATGCCGCCGAGCATCCAGCCCGCGGCGAGGACGGCGACCTCGATGCCCGTGCGGACCAGTCGCAGGCTCAGGCCCGTGCGCAGATGCAGGCCGGTCATAAGCCCGTCGCGCGGCCCGGGGCCGAGCTGGCTGCCGATGTAGAGGGCGCCACCGAGGCCGTTGACCGCGAGCGCGGCGGCGACCACGGCGAGCTGCGCCGCCAGGCCGTTGATGGGCGGGATGACGAGCAGCGCCACGTCGGTGGAGACGCCGATCCAGACGACGTTGGCGATGGTCCCGAGTCCCGGCCACTGGCGCAGCGGGATCCACAGCAGGAGCACCGCGAAGCCGACGACGATGATGACCGTGCCCAGGCTCAGCGGAACATGGCGGGCGATGCCGAGGTGCAGCACGTCCCACGGGGCGACGCCGAGCCCCGCCCGGACGAACGCGGCCATCGCCGCGCCGAAGAGGGTCAGGCCCACGAAGAGGCGGAGCAGGCGGGAGGGCATGCGGCCGGCACGGAGCTGCTGGAGCGGTGTCAGCGGCAGGAGCCGGGGAGTGGTGGCGGAACTCATGGAACCATCATGGGAGTAATTGGCCCTTGATTGAAGAGCCAATTACGGAACAATGGCTCTATGACGCCCGCAACACGCCGCCTGCCCGCCGCCCGCCTGAGCACGATGCTCGGCGCGCCGGACGAGGACCGGCCGGCCTACGCCTGGCTCGCCGACGGCGTGCGCAACCTCGTCGCGAACGGGCGCGTCCTGCACGGCACGGCCCTGCCGAGCGAACGCGACCTCGTGGCGGCGATCGGCCTGAGCCGGACCACGGTCTCCCGCGCCTACGCCGAGCTGCGCGACCGCGGCTACGCGAGCGCGCGCGTCGGCTCCGGGACCGTCGTCCAGGTCCCGGGCGGGCCCGCGGCCGGGGGCGGTGAGCCCCTGACCCTCGGGGGCTTCGGCCCCGTGGAGGGCTCCGACGCCGTCGACCTCACGTGCGCCGCCCCGTCGGCGCCGCTCGGCCTGGCGGAGGCCTACGAGGCGGCGCTCGAGCAGTTGCCCGCGTACATCTCCGGCATGGGCTACTACCCGTTGGGCCTGCCCGTGCTGCGCGAGGCCATCGCCGAGCACTACTCGGCGCGCGGGCTGCCGACCGTCCCCGCCCAGGTCGTGGTCACGGCGGGCGCGCTCGCGGGGATCGCGGCCGTCGCCCGCGCCGTGCTGGGCCGGGGCTCGACCGCGCTCGCCGAGAGCCCGTCGTATCCGAACAGCGTGCTGTCGCTGCGCCACCACGGGGTGCGCGTCGCGCCCGTGCCGATCGGCCCGGACGGGACGGACCTCGAGGCGGTCGAGCACGGTCTGCGCACCGTACGGCCGGGGGCCATGCTGTGCCTGCCGGATTTCCACAACCCCACCGGGACCCTGCTGGACGACGCCGGACGGGAGCGTTGGGCGGGCGCCCTGCGGTCCGCGGGCACGGTCGGGATCATCGACGAGACCTCCGCGGCGCTCTGGCTCGACGAAGAGCCGGACGTGTTGCCGATGGGCGCGTTCGCGGCGGACGCGTTCACCGTGGGCAGCTGCAGCAAGTCGCATTGGGGCGGATTGCGGCTGGGCTGGATCCGGGCGCCGCGCTCGCAGGCGGCCGGGCTGGCCCGCGTGCGGATGTCGCTCGACCTCGGCGTCCCGCTGCTCGAGCAGCTCGTGCTGGCCCGGCTCCTGCGGACCTCGCCCGGACTGGTCCCCGAGACGCGCGGGCGCCTGCGCGCCAACCGGGACTGGCTGCACGCCGGGCTCTCGGCGGCCACCGGTTGGGCGGCCCGCGTCCCGGCCGGAGGGCTGGGCCTGTGGTGGAACCTTCCGGCACCGCGGTCCACGGCGCTGGCGGCCGAGACGGCCCGCCACGGCGTGCTCCTGGCGCCGGGCTCCACGTTCGCCGTGGAGGACCACGGGCTCGAGCACTGGATCCGCGTGCCCTACGCCCTGCCGCGCGAGGAGCTGGAGCGGGCCGTCCCGGTCATCGCACGGGCCTGGGACCGAGTGGCCCGTTGACGGACGCCCGTCCGTGGAGTGACGGCTCCTCGACGCGCCTAGTCGACGTCGCGGCCCTGCGGCTCGTCGTCGGCGGACTCCTCGCCGAGCTTCTCGAAGCGCTCGATGGAGCGGGCCAGCTCGGCCTCGGCGGCCTCGCGGCCCTCCCAGCCCTCGGCCTTGACCCACTTGCCCGGCTCGAGGTCCTTGTAGCGGGTGAAGAAGTGCTCGATCTCCTTGATCAGCCACTCGTCGACGTCCCCGAGCTCGCGGATGTGGTCGAAGCGCTTGTCGGTCGGAACGCAGAGCAGCTTGGCGTCGCCGCCGCCGTCGTCGGTCATGTTGAACACGCCGATCGGGCGCGACTCGACGAGCACTCCGGGGACCAGGTCCACGCCCGGGATCCACACCATCGCGTCGAGCGGGTCGCCGTCCTCGCCGAGCGTGTCCTCGAAGTAGCCGTAGTGCGTGGGGTACTGCATCGGGGTGAACAGCACGCGGTCGAGGCGCAGGCGGTGGGTCTCGTGGTCGATCTCGTACTTGACGCGGGATCCGGAGGGGATCTCGATGGTGACGTCGTGGCTCATGGAGCGCTCTCCTCGGAAGGTCGTCGGGCACGGACGCGCCGGCGGGCCGCGCCGGTCCGGCGGCGCACGTGCTCCGTCTAGTCTTTAAGTGGCTGGGGCAAGCGTATATTGCCGCGCCGGACGACGACGACTTCGGAGGTACGGATGAACCGCGGCATGCGGGCGCTCACCTCCGCCCTGCTGGTCCTCGTCGTCGGCGGGCTCGTCGGCCTCCTCGCGTTGAACCTGCTGCCGCAACTGGCCCCCGGCCTCGTTGCCGGCCTCGGCGCGCCGGCGGAGGTGTCCGAGGAGCCGGCCGCCCCGTCCCCGGTCCTGCCGACCGCCTCGCCCACGGCCGTGCCGCTGCTCGACGACGACGCCCCCGCCCCCGACCCGCAGGTCCTCGCGCGGGCCCTGGCCCCGCTCCTCGAGGACGCCGAGGACATGGCCTTCGCGGCCTCGGTCGCGGATGCGGCGACGGGCGAGGTCCTCTACTCCCACGACGCCGACCGGCTCGGCGTGCCCGCGTCGAGCCTCAAGGTGCTCACGGCGGCGGCTGCCCTGGACGTCCTCGGCCCGGCCCGGACCCTGACGACGCGCACGGTCGCCGGCGCGGGGGACACGGTCGTGCTCGTCGGCGGCGGGGACGTGCTGCTGGGCGCCGGGGAATCCACCACGGACGACGCCGGTGCGGGCACCGTGGGGCTGCGCCGGGCCGGTCTGGCGACGCTCGCGGAGCGGACGGCGGAGGCGCTGCTCGACGCGGACGCGGCGTCCGGCGGGCCCGCGGCCGATCCCGCCAGCTACACGGTCGTCCTCGACGACACCTTGTTCAGCGGCCTGGAGCTGAGCCCCACGTGGGACGTCTCCCTGCTCACGAGCTTCAACATCAGCCGCGTGGCCCCGATCGCCCTCTACGGGGCGCGGCGCGACGGCGCGGAAGGCAGCCCGCGCGTCGAGGACCCCGCGATGACGGCGGCCGAGGCGTTCCGCGACGCGCTCGCGGCGGCCCTGGCCCGGCTCCACGCCGAGCGCGCCGAGGCCTCCGCCGAGGCGACGGCCCGTGCGTCCGCGGCGCCGACGCCGTCGGGCACGGCCGCGGTGCCAACGGACGGCGCGGCCCCGGCGTCGTCCTCCCCGTCCTCGGAGTCCGCCTCCCCGCGTGCCGCGGACGCGGCAACCGGGCCCGGGCCGGCTCCCGCGGTCGCCGCCGAGGTGGTCCGCGGGGCGGCCGCGCCGGACGCGCGGGAGCTGGGCGCGGTCGAGTCTGCCCCGCTGCTCGAGCAGCTTCGCTTCCTGAGCGAGGAATCGGACAACTACGCGGCGGAGGCGATGGGCCGGCTCGTGGCGATCGGCTCGGGCGATCCGGCGAGCTTCGGCGGCGCCGCGGAGGCGCTCAAGGACGCGGCGGCCCGGCTCGGGGCGGACACGTCCGGGATGTCGCTCGCCGACTCCTCCGGGCTCTCCGCCGCGAACCGCGTCTCGCCCCGGCAGCTCGTCGAGGTCCTGGCCGGCGCGGCCGGATCGCCGAAGCCCGCCCTGCGCGAGCTGGGCTACCTGCTGCCGGTCGCCGGCGCGAGCGGCACGCTCGAGGAGCGGATGACCGGCGACGCCACACGCGGTCTCGTGAGGGCCAAGACGGGCACGCTCGCCGGCGTGGCGACGCTGACCGGGACCGTGCTGACCCAGGACGGCCGCCTGCTGGCGTTCTCCTTCTTCGGCCATTCCATCCCGGGGGACCTGGGGCCCGCGCGGGCGGCCATGGACCGGGCCGCCGCCATCCTGGCCGGATGCGGGTGCCGCTGAGCCGCGAGCGAAACCACGCGACGCGCCCGCCCATCCGTGATGGGATGGCTCCCATGGAGACCCAGGACACGCCCGCCCCGCCCGCGCCGCTGATCAACTGGGACCTCGCCGCGGCCACGGCGGCACGGCTCACGACGGCCGGACCCAAGTTGAAGACCCGTGAGATCGAGCAGCTTGTCGAGGAACTGCGCGCCCACGCGGACGCCTCCGTCGAGCACGTCCACCGCATCACGGGGCTCGACGCGGCCCGCGGGCTGCGCGACTCCTCCGTGCTCGTGGTGGACCGCTCCTCGTGGGCCAAGGCGAACATCCAGAGCTTCCAGGCGCTCCTGGACCCCGCGCTGCGCCGCCTCGCGGAGACCAAGGGGGACAAGCTCTCCGGCAGCGGCGCGGCGATCGGCGGAGGCGTCACCGGCGCCGAGATGGGCGCCATCCTCTCCTTCCTCGCCTCCAAGGTCCTCGGCCAGTACGATCCCTTCGCCGGGCTCCTGCGCCCCGGGCTGCCCGCGGGCGGCCGCCTGCTCCTCGTTGCCCCGAACATCGTGGAAATCGAGCGGGAGCTCAACGTCGAGCCCGACGATTTCCGGCTCTGGGTCTGCCTGCACGAGCAGACGCACCGCGTGCAGTTCGCGGCCGCCCCGTGGCTGCGGGACCACTTGCGCGAGAACATCGGCGCCCTGACCTCCGGCCTGCTGGACAAGGCCGACGGGCTCGGGGAGCGGCTCAAGGCCGCCGCCCGGGAGGCGCTCGATGCCCGCGCGGGGCGGGCCCCGGCGTCGTCCCCGGAGGACGCTGCGGGGGAGGGGAAGGGCTCCGGCCCGGCGCTCCTGACGGCGCTGCAGGATCCCGAGGACCAGGCGGTGATGAGCCACCTGACCGCCGTGATGAGCCTGCTCGAGGGGCACGCGAACGTCGTGATGGACGCCGTCGACGCGTCGATCGTGCCGAGCGTGAAGACCATCCGCCGGCGTTTCAACCAGCGCGGCGCCAATCGTGGTCCCGTCGAGACGTGGCTGCGGCGCGTCCTCGGGCTCGAGGCGAAGATGCGCCAGTACGCGGACGGGCAGAAGTTCGTCGCGGCCGTCGTCAAGGAGGTCGGGATGGAGGGCTTCAACGCCGTCTGGGAGCGCGCGGAGAACCTGCCGAGCGAGCGGGAGCTGCACCATCCCGAGGAGTGGGTCGCGCGCGTCGCCCGCTGAGCGCCGCCCGTGGTCTCATGGAGTGCATGCAGCCCCGCACCGCCGCCCCGGAGCGCCCCCATGGGCGGTAACCTCCCCGCGCCCGTCGCCGCGGTCCGGAACGCCCTCCGCGCGGCGCTCTCCGGGGACGACGCCGGTTCCTCCTTCCGTCCCCCCCTGACCGGGGTACCGGGGAACGACGCCGGGGCCCCCTCCCGCCCGGACGGTCCGGACGTCCTGGTGGCGTGCAGCGGCGGGGCCGACTCGCTCGCCCTCGCGGCGGCGGCCGGCTTCCTGGCGCGGACGGAGGGGCTGCGGGCCGGGGCGGTCGTCGTCGACCACGGCCTCCAGGCCGGCAGCGCCGAGGCCGCGGACCGGGCCGCCGGCCAGCTGGGCGGGCTCGGGCTGGACCCGGTCCTGCTCCTGCGCGCCGACGTCGCGGAGCCGGGCACCGAGGAGCAGGCCCGCAGCGCGCGCTACGCCGCCTTCGAGGACGCGCTCCGGTCGAGCGGCGCCCGCCTGGTCCTCCTCGGCCACACGCTCGACGACCAGGCCGAACAGGTCCTCCTGGGGCTGGCCCGCGGCTCCGGGACGCGCTCCGTGGCCGGGATGCCCACCCGCCGCGGCCCCTACCTCCGTCCGCTCCTGGCGATCCGTCGCCAGCAGACGGAGGCCGTATGCCGGCACGAGGGCCTGGACTACTGGGAGGACCCGTCCAACCGGGAGCGGACCGCCCTGCGCAACCGGGTGCGCCTCGACGTGCTCCCGTTCCTCGAGGACGCGCTCGGCCCCGGCCTCGCCGAGGCCCTCGCGCGCACCGCCGCGCTCGCCGGGAGGGACGCCGACCACCTCGACGCCGAGGCCGACGCCGCCCTGGCCCGGGTCCTCGTGCAGCCCGCCGAGCCCCCCGGTGTTGGCGCGCCTGGTTCCGGCGCATCCCGTCCTGCCGCCTCCGCACCGGACGCCGCCGGCCTCCCGGGGTCCGCGACCGAGGCGCCCGGGCCGGGCTCCGCCGTCGTCCTGGACCTCGACGCGCTCCGCCTCCTCGGCCCCGCCCTGCGCTCCCGCGTGCTCCGCCTCGCGGCCGTCCGCGCCGGAGGGGAGACCCCCACGCTCGAACGCACGGCCGCGCTCGAGCGGCTCGCGGCCGGCACCGGATCCGCCGGGCCCGTGCAGCTCGCGGGCCACGTGCGGGCCCGCCGGCTCCGCCGCGCCGCCCCGGGCGGGCCGCCGCGGCGCCTCCTGCAGCTGCGGCGCGAACCGTAGCCGCGGCGCAGCGGAATGCTCCGCCATCCGCGCGCCGTTCCCCGCCGGTCGCCGCGCAGCCCGAGGCGCCCCCGCCGGACCCGCACACCCCGGAATCCCGCGGAAGTTGTCCACCGGGCCCCGTGCTGTGGCACCCTTGGAAGCGACGCGCATCCCTTACCGCCCCGGCGCAGGCACCCCCGACCACAGGAGCACCTTCGTGGATTCGAACGACGTCCAGGCCGACCTGGCCCACGTGCTGTACACCAAAGAGCAGATCCAGGAGAAGATCAACGAGCTCGCCGCGCAGATCGACCGCGACTACGAGGGCCGCGACATCCTCGTCGTGGGCGTGCTCAAGGGCGCCGTCATGGTCATGGCCGACCTGGTCCGCGCCCTCCACAGCCACGTCACGATGGACTGGATGGCCGTCTCCTCCTACGGCTCCGGCACCCAGTCCTCCGGCGTCGTGCGGATCCTCAAGGACCTCGACACCGACCTCATGGGCAAGCACGTGCTCATCGTCGAGGACATCATCGACTCCGGCCTGACGCTGTCCTGGCTCAAGGCCAACCTGATCTCCCGCGGCCCCGCCTCGGTCGAGATCTGCACGCTCCTGCGCAAGCCCGAGGCCGCCAAGGTGGAGATCGACGTCAAGTACGTCGGCATGGACATCCCCAACGAGTTCGTCGTGGGCTACGGCCTCGACTTCGCAGAGAAGTACCGCAACCTGGACTTCATCGGCACGCTCGCGCCGCACGTCTACGCCTGATCCACTCACCGGAGCCGCGCCCCGGGCCCGCCTGCGGGGGACCGGGGCGGGACGACGCCGGGGCGTTGCGCCCCGCTACGCCCTGAGGGAACTTTTGCCGCGCGCCATGCGTGAAGAGGTGCGGTGGTGCGATGCTGTAAGGCGACGCATCGCCGCCGCTCAGTTCGACCAGGAGGGACGGGGGACGGGACCCCCAACAGCATGAACGCCAAGAAGATCTTCAACAGCTGGGCCATCTGGGTCCTGATCGGCGTCGTCGCGCTGATCGTGTTCCTCCCCTCGCTGACCTCGAACAACACGGGCCGGCTGGACACGAGCGTCGGCCTGCAGCTGCTGCAGGAGGACAAGGCCACCGAGGCGAAGATCTTCGACGGCGACCAGCGCGTGGACCTCTCCCTCAAGGAGCCGTTCACCCTCGACGGCGTGGACAAGGGCACCAAGGTCTCCTTCTTCTACTCGGAGGCCCGCGCCGAGGACGTCATCGCGGCCATGGACGCCGCGGACCTGCAGGGCTTCACCGACCAGCCCGTGCAGAGCAACTGGTTCCTGAGCATGCTCGGCATCATCATCCCGTTCATGCTGATCGCCCTGCTGTTCTGGTTCCTGCTCTCCCGCGCCCAGGGTGGCGGCTCCAAGGTCATGCAGTTCGGCAAGTCCAAGGCGAAGCTCATCACCAAGGACATGCCCCAGGTCACCTTCGTCGACGTCGCGGGCGCCGAGGAGGCCGTGGAGGAGCTGCACGAGATCAAGGAGTTCCTCCAGGATCCCGCGAAGTTCCAGGCCGTCGGGGCCAAGATCCCCAAGGGCGTCCTGTTGTACGGCCCCCCGGGAACCGGCAAGACCCTGCTCGCCAAGGCCGTCGCGGGCGAGGCCGGTGTGCCCTTCTACTCCATCTCCGGCTCCGACTTCGTGGAGATGTTCGTCGGCGTCGGCGCCTCTCGCGTGCGTGACCTGTTCGAGCAGGCCAAGAACAACTCCCCGGCCATCATCTTCGTCGACGAGATCGACGCGGTCGGCCGCCACCGCGGCGCCGGCGTCGGCGGCGGCAACGACGAGCGCGAGCAGACCCTGAACCAGCTGCTCGTGGAGATGGACGGCTTCGACGCCAACACCAACGTCATCCTCATCGCCGCCACCAACCGCCCGGACGTCCTCGACCCGGCCCTGCTGCGTCCCGGCCGCTTCGACCGGCAGATCCCCGTCGAGGCCCCCGATCTGGCCGGCCGCGAGCAGATCCTGCGCGTGCACGCCAAGGGCAAGCCGATGACCGAGAACGTGGACCTGCACGCCGTCGCGAAGAAGACCCCCGGCTACACCGGCGCGGACCTGGCCAACGTGCTCAACGAGGCCGCGCTGCTCACGGCGCGCTCCAACGCCCAGCTCGTCGACGACCGCGCCCTCGACGAGGCGATCGACCGCGTCATGGCCGGACCGCAGAAGCGCTCGCGGCTCATGAAGGAGCACGAACGCAAGATCACCGCCTACCACGAGGGCGGGCACGCGCTCGTCGCCGCGGCGCTGCGCCACTCCGCCCCCGTCACTAAGGTCACGATCCTGCCCCGCGGCCGCGCGCTCGGCTACACCATGGTGGTCCCGGACGACGACAAGTACTCCGTGACCCGCAACGAGCTCCTGGACCAGCTCGCCTACGCGATGGGCGGCCGCGTGGCCGAGGAGATCATCTTCCACGACCCCTCGACGGGCGCGTCCAACGACATCGAGAAGGCCACCGCCACGGCCCGCAAGATGGTCACCCAGTACGGCATGAGCGAGCGCATCGGCGCCGTGAAGCTCGGCTCCGGCGGAGGCGAGCCCTTCCTGGGCCGCGACGCGGGCCACGACCGTGACTACTCGGAGTCCATCGCCGGGATCGTCGACCAGGAGGTGCGCGCCCTGATCGACGCCGCCCACGACGAGGCGTACGCGATCCTCACCGAGAACCGCCACGTCCTGGACCGCCTGGCCCTCGAGCTGCTCGAGCACGAGACCCTGAACCAGAAGGAGATCGCCGAGGTCTTCGCGGACATCGTCAAGCGCCCCGTGCGCGACGTCTGGCTCTCCAAGGACTCCCGGCCCGTGCACGAGCGCGGCCCCGTCCAGTCCCCGCGCGAGCGCCGGCAGGCCGAGGAGGCCGGACGGTCCCGCGACGCCGGTGAGGGGGAAGACGGCACCGGGCACTCCGACGTCGTCATCGATCCCTCCGGTGCCCCCGCGCTCCCGGGTGGAACGCCCGGTCCGGGAGGGAACGACGCCGGAGCAGGCGGCGGATTCCCGGGCGGCACCGGCGGCGCGCAGCCCGGTTCCGGGCCCTCCGCGGGGCCCGGGGGAACGGCTCCCGGCGGCGGTCCCGGCACGGGCGCAGGCTAGGATCGAGACTGTGACGGACATCGACGAGCTCAGCAGCAACGGCGCCCTGGCGGCGCCCGCCGTGGACCAGGACCGCATCGCGCGGGCCGTCCGCGACATCCTCGAGGCCATCGGGGAGGACCCGGACCGCGAGGGCCTGCGGGACACCCCGAAGCGGGTCGCCAAGGCCTACGCCGAGTTCTTCTCGGGGCTCCACCAGGACCCGGCCGAGCTGCTGGGGACGACGTTCGACATCGACCACGGCGAGCTCGTCCTGGTCAAGGACATCCCCTTCTACTCCACATGCGAGCACCACCTGGTTCCGTTCCACGGTTCCGCGCACATCGGCTACATCCCCGGTGCGAGCGGCCACGTCACGGGCCTGAGCAAGCTGGCCCGGCTCGTCGAGCTCTACGCCCGCCGCCCGCAGGTGCAGGAGCGCCTCACCACCCAGATCGTGGAAGCACTCATGACACACCTCGACCCCCGCGGGGCCATCGTCGTCGTCGAGTGCGAGCACATGTGCATGTCCATGCGGGGCGTCCGCAAGCCCGGAGCCAAGACGGTCACCAGCGCCGTCCGCGGCCAGCTGCGCGAACCGGCCACCCGCGCCGAGGCCATGAGCCTCATTCTCGGAAAGTAGGTCACCATGTCCCTCGGAGCCATCCCCGGAACCGGACCCGCCACCTCCCCCCTTCCCGTCATCCGCCCCGTCAAGGCGCCGCGCACCTTCGCGGACCTGCCGACGGACCGCACCCTGGTCATGGGCATCCTCAACGTCACCCAGGACTCCTTCAGCGACGGCGGCAAGTACGTCAAGGCCGACGACGCCATCAACCACGGCCTGCGCATGTTCTACGCCGGCGCGGACATCATCGACGTCGGCGGGGAGTCCACCCGGCCCGGCGCGGACTTCGTGGACCCGGCCGAGGAGCAGGGACGCATCCTGCCCGTCATCAAGGCCCTCGTGAAGGCCGGCGCGCTCGTGTCCGTGGACACGATGCACACCTCCACCGCGCGCGCGGCGCTCGACGCCGGCGCGCAGATCGTCAACGACGTCTCGGGGCTGACGCACGAGCCGGACATGCCGGCGCTCATCGCCGAGCGCAAGGTCCCCTACGTGCTCATGCACCGCCGGGGGGACGCGCAGTCCATGTCCACCGAGGCGGACTACCAGGACGTCGTCGCCGAGGTCGTCGCGGAGCTGCGCGAACTGCGCGACCGCTTCGTCGCCGCGGGCGTCGACCCGAAGCACATCATCGTGGACCCGGGACTGGGCTTCGCCAAGGACCACGCCCACAACTGGGCCCTGCTCGCCGGCCTCGACGAGCTGCGCGGGCTCGGCCACCCCGTGCTCGTCGGGACCTCCCGCAAGCGCTTCCTCGGCGCGCTGCTCTCCGAGGCCGGCAAGCCCGCCGCCCCGGCCGAGCGGGACACCGCGACGGCGGCGACGAGCGCGCTCGCCGCCGCCTCCGGGGCCTGGGGCGTGCGCGTGCACGACGTCGAGGGGACCCTCGACGCCGTCAAGGTCGCCACCGCCTGGGGCTCCGCGGGAGGCAACGGGGCTGTCCCGGCCGTCGCGGCGACCGGAGCCAGGGCCTAGCCGTGGCGGGGACCGCGGAGGCGGCGCGCGGGACGCGGAGCGCTCCCGGGACCAGGGCGCGGGACCTGATCAGCCTCAGCGGCATCACCGCGGTCGGCTACCACGGCGTGTTCGAGCACGAGAAGCGCAACGGGCAGCCGTTCGTCGTGGACGTCGTCCTGCATACCGACATCCGGGCGGCGGCGGCCTCCGACGACCTCGCGGACACCACCAACTACGGGGAGCTCGCCGAGGCGGTCAAGACCGAGGTCACGTCCGGTCCGTACGACCTCATCGAGACGCTCACGGAGCGCATCGCCGCGGTCGTCCTGGAGCGCTTTTCCGTCGAAGCCGTCGACGTCACCGTCCACAAGCCCAAGGCCCCCATCGAGGTGCCGTTCGGCGACGTATCCATCACGATCCACCGGGAGCGCGCATGAACGACGCAACCACGCCGGCCGGCACGCCGGACGGTCCGGCCGCGCCGGACGCCCCGAGGTCGCCCGTGACCGCGGTGCTCGCGCTCGGCTCGAACCTGGGCGAGCGCTCGGACACGCTCTCCAACGCCGTCGCCGACCTCGTCGCGCACCCCCAGATGCGGCTCTGCCAGGTCTCCGAGGTCGTGCAGACCCGGCCGGTCGGCGGGCCGGACGGTCAGCCGGACTACCTGAACATGGTGCTCGAGGTGGAGACGACCCTGGCGCCCGTGGCGCTGCTGCGCCACTGCCAGTCCGTCGAGGACGCCCACCACCGGGTCCGCGGGGTCCGGTGGGGGCCGCGCACGCTCGACGTCGACATCATCACCTACGGCGAGGTCGAGCTGGACCTTCCCGAGCTCACCATCCCGCACCCGCGGGCGGCCGAGCGCGCCTTCGTGCTGCAGCCGTGGGCGTGGATGGATCCGGACGCCCAGCTGGGCGGCACGCCGGTCGGCGAACTGGCGTCGCGGGCACCGGACCTCGACGGGCTCGAACCCTACGCCGGGGGCTGATCCGGCATGCAGGCCATCCGCCCCTTGTGGCTCCTGGCGATCGTCCTCGGTTCCGTCATCGCGGGCTGGGCCGGCCACCTGCTGACTTCCTCCAACGGGCTCGCGGCCCCGGTGCTGCATTGGACGTCGCTCATCACGATGGGCGCCGGATCCCTCATCACCCTGGGCTTCGGGCTGCGCGTCCGCCGGCACCAGCAGGCCCTGCGCGAGCGGCGCGAGCACGGGACGGGCGCCCCGAAGGCCCGCTCCGTGAAGCCGCTCAATCCCCTCGTCGCGGCGCGCACGCTCGTGCTCGCGCAGGCCACGGCCTATGCGGGGGCGATGATCCTCGGCTGGCACGCCGGCATCCTGATCGACCTCATGGGGGCGGTCCGCGCGGGCAGCCCGGCGGTGGTCTCATCCTTCGTGATGATGGCCGGAGCGGCCGTGATGATTATCGTGGGATGGTTGGTGGAGCAGTTCTGCAGGCTGCCACCGGACGGACCCGCGCCGGGCGCGGAACGCGACAGCAGGGAGGACAACGAGGGGTATGCCACAGGAACCAGTTGACCCGGAGGGCCTGGACTGGCGCCGCGTGTCCCCGCAGTACGCCACGGTGCGGCTCGTCGGCACCGCGATCACCGCGCTCGTCTTCACCGCCGTGCTCAGCGTCCCGCTCGTGCTGCGCCTCACCGGCGTCTGGCCCGGCTACCCCGCTTGGCTCGCGTGGGGAGTGCCCGCCGTCGTGGCCGTCCTGTTCCTCGTCTACCTCGCCGTCATCCCGCGCCAGGTGCGCGCCCTGGGCTACGCCGAGCGGGACGACGACCTGCTCGTGCGCTCCGGGATCCTCTTCCAGCAGGTCCTCGTGGTCCCCTACGGCCGCATGCAGTACGTCGACGTCGCCGTCGGCCCGATCGACCGCGCCCTGGGGCTGTGCACCGTGCAGCTGCACACCGCCGCGGGCAGCGTGACGGCCTCGATCCCGGGGCTCCCCGCCGCCGAGGGGGCCCGCTTGCGCGAGCAGCTCTCGGCCCGCGGCGAGGCGAGGCTGGCCGGGCTGTGAGCGAGCCGACCCCCGATTCGTCCGAGCCGGGCCGCGGCCCGGGGCCGGTCCCGCCCGAGCACGCGGCCCCGGCCGGCCAGCCGGCGCCTCCCGAGGTCCCGTGGACGCGCGTCCACCCGGTGTCCCCGCTCGTGCGCGGCTGGATCGCCCTCGTCGCGATCGCGTTCTTCTGGGGCCAGAACTGGGTCGACGACCTCGTCACGGCGGGGGAGGGTCCCGGCGGCTTCACGGTCGACGCCGACCTGCTCATCGTGCTCGGGATCGGCCTGGGCATCCTGCTCCTGATCGTCCTGGGCTTCTTCCTGTCCTGGTACTTCACCAAGTACCAGATCACCGAGCGCCACGTGAACGTGAACTCCGGCGTCGTGTTCCGCCAGCAGCGCCAGGCCCGGATCGACCGCGTCCAGGCGATCGACATCGCCCAGCCCCTCCTGGCCCGCATCGTCGGGCTGGCGGAGCTGAAGTTCGAGGTCGCCGACGGCGGCTCGACCGCGATGAACCTCGCCTTCGTCAAGCTCGACGAGGCCAAGCGGCTGCGCAACCTCATCCTCGCCCGGGCGGCGGGACTCAAGGCCCAGAACGACGCCGGGGCCGCGCCGTCCGCGCCGACGGCACCGGGGGGAGCGGCAACCGCAGGGGCGACGGGCGGCCCGGGGATCGCGGGTCCGGGAGCGCCGGGCGCCGGTGTCGACGGCCCCGGGACCGGGAACGCCCTCGGAGGGGTCCCGGATTCCGGAGCCGTCGATGGCCGGTCCGACGCCGGGGACGGCCCGTTCCACCCGGCCGTCGGGGCGGCAGGGACCTTCCCCGACGGGGCCATCGCGCCACCGGCCGGCGTCGCCGCCGGTGGCGCGGGAACCGCACCCGGGCACCCGGGCGGGGCCCCGGCGTCGTACGACGTCCCGCGCCAGACCGGCGCCGCCGTGCAGGAGACCGCGCCCGAGGCCGACGAGCGCGTCGTGGCGTCCGTCCCGCCGCTGCGCTTGCTCGGATCCGTCGTCGTGAACCCGTGGCTGTGGTTCGTCGTGGTCCTGATCGGCGGCGGCCTCCTGCTCTCGTCGCTGACCGACGGCGGGTTCTCCGTGGTGTTCCTGATCCCCGGACTCATCGGCCTGGTCCCATACCTGTGGGCCCAGTTCAACACGGGCTACAACTTCCGCGCCGCCATCGGGGCGGACGGGCTCCGGTTGAGCTACGGTCTGCTGGACACGCGCCACCAGACCGTCCCCCCGGGGCGCGTGCAGGCCGTCCAGGTCACGCAGGGCATCATCTGGAAGCGCTTCGGCTGGCACAAGATCGTCGTCAACGTCGCCGGCTACGGATCCGACGGCGAGAGCCGCTCCACCGTGCTGCCCGTCGGGACGCGGGAGGACGTCTTCAACGTGCTCTCCGTGATCCTGCCCGACGCCGGGACGGACCGGCCCGTCGAGCTCGTCGAGGCCGGGATCGCCGGCAGCGGCGACGCCGAGGGGTTCACCAACACCCCGCGGCGCGCGCGCCCGATCGCGCCCATCGCCTGGAGGCGCCAGGGGTTCACGGCCACCGGTACCGCCGTCGTGATCCGCACCGGCCGACTCGTGCGGCGCCTCGTCCTGGTCCCGCACGAGAGGACGCAGGGCATCACGCTGTCCCAGGGGCCGCTCGCGCGGCGCTTCGGCGTCGCGGACGTCGAGCTCGCGACGACGGACGGCCCCGTCTCCCCGCGGATCATCCAGGCCCCCGTCGATGCCGCCCGCGCCTTCTTCACCGAGCAGTCCGCCCGCGCCGCCGCCGCCCGGCACCTGCGCGACCGCGACCACTGGCTCGAGGAGCCCGCCGCGGCGGGCGTGCCGGCGGCATCCAGCGAACCGGGGCGCCCGGTCGCTCCGGCTGGGCCCGCCGTGGCGGAGCCGCTGGATGACGCCCATGCGCCGACCCGGCCCGCCGGGCCAGGGCGGCCGGCGGACCGCGCCGGCGCCGAGCAGGAGGACGAGCGTGGGTAGGCCGGGACGCCTGGGGATCGGCGTCATCGGTGCCGGCAAGGTCGGAGCGGTCCTCGGCGCGGCCCTGCGCGCCGCCGAGCACGCGGTGGTGGGCGTGCACGCCGTGTCGGAGGCCTCGCGCGAACGCGCCGAGATGCTCCTGCCGGATGTGCCCGTCCTGCCCATCCCGGAGATCGTCCGCCGCTCCGAGCTGGTCCTCCTGGCCGTGCCGGACGACGAGCTGGCACCCCTTGTCCGGGGTCTCGCCGAGGCCGGTCACTGGCAGGTCGGCCAGCTCGTGGTCCACACGGCAGGACGCTTCGGGACCGCCGTCCTGGAACCTGCGCGCGAGGCGGGCGCGATCCCGCTCGCCATCCACCCGGCCATGAGCTTCACCGGCATGAGCCTCGACCTGGTCCGGCTCCAGGACTGCCTGTTCGGGGTCACGGCGGCCGCGCCCGTCCTGCCGATCGCACAGGCGCTCGTCGTGGAGATGGGCGCCGAATCCACCGTGATCGCGGAGGAGGACCGGACGCTCTACCACGCGGCGCTCGCCCACGCCTCCAACCACCTGGTCACGATCACGGGCCAGTCCGCGGAGCTCTTGCGCTCGATCGGCATCGAGCGCCCCGACCGGGTGCTGGGGCCGCTCATGAGGGCCTCGCTCGAGAACGCCCTCGCGTCCGGTGAGGGCGCGTTGACGGGCCCGGTCGCCCGCGGCGACTCCGGCACGGTGGACGTCCACCGGGCGGCGCTCGTGCGCCACGGCGTCCCGGCCGACGTCCGCGCCGCCTACCTTTCGCTCGCCCGCGCCACGGCCCAGCGGGCGCTGGCCCGGGGGCTGCTCACGGAGGCCCAGGCCGCGGCGGTCCTCGACGCGCTCGGCCCCGCGGATCCCGCGTCGTAGACTGCTGCGGTGAACCAGACCCCCACCGCGCCGCGCATCGTGACGACCGTGGCAGAGCTCAAGGCCGCCACGCGTTCGCTCCTCGAAGCCGTCCACGAGGGCGCCCCGGCGTCGAACGCCGCTTCCCCCGGCACCGCACCAGGGGAGCAGCCCGGGGAAGCCGGTGCCCCGGAGTCGTCCTCCGCCCGTGTGGTCCCGGCCGCCGGAACGCGGCCCCGGACGCTGGGCCTCGTGCCCACGATGGGCGCGCTGCACGACGGCCACGCGGCGCTCGTCGCGCAGGCGCGCGCGCAGAACGACGTCGTCGTGGTCTCCGTGTTCGTCAACCGGCTCCAGTTCAACGACCCCGCCGACTTCGAGCGCTACCCGCGCACCCTCGACGAGGACGTCGCGCTGCTCGCGCGGGCCGGGGCCGACGTCGTGTTCGCGCCCGCCGAGGAGGAGGTCTACCCCGACGGCCCGCCCCTCGTGGCCGTCTCGAGCGGTCCCCTCGGCGGGAAGTTCGAGGGCGCCTCGCGGCCCGGGCACTTCGACGGCATGCTCGCGGTCGTCGCGAAGCTCCTGCACTACGGGGCCCCGCACCCGGAGACCGCCGTGCCGGTCCGCTACCGCGCCTACTTCGGGCAGAAGGACGCGCAGCAGCTGGCGATCATCCGCCGGCTCGTCGCGGATCTGGCGTACGACGTCGACATCGCCGCCGTGCCGATCGTCCGCTCCGGGGCGGGGCTGGCCCTCTCGAGCCGCAACCGCTTCCTGGGGGAGGCGGAGGCCGAGGCCGCGCTGGTCCTCTCGCGCGCACTGTTCCTGCTGAAGCAGCGCGCCGACGCGCACGAGCCGCTGGGCCTGGACGACGCCGAGGCCCTCATCCGCAGCCAGCCGCTCGTCGAGCTGGACTACCTCGAGGTCGTCGATCCCTCCACGCTGGAGCCGCTCGCGTTCAACTGCCGGGAGACCCCGTTCACGGGCGAGGCGCTCGCGCTCGTCGCAGCCCAGGTCGGTCCCGTCCGCCTCATCGACAACATGCCGCTCGGCGGGGCGTAGCCCCGAACGGTCCGTGGCGGCCGTGTGCCCGGCCGCCGCGTTGCCGGCCCTGTTCGCGGACGGCGCGACGCGGGTGTATTCCGGCCCGGGCCCGCCGTTGGCCCGCGGGCTTCGGGTCGGCGACGGCTCCCGTAGGGTTCCCTAGGGTTCCGTGGCGGCCCCTACCCGGGCCGGCGATGGGTCCGAGGGGACGCGAGCGCCTCGACGGTCCGGGCCAGCATGCGGCGGCCGTGCTCCTCGAACCCCTCGTCTCCCATGTCGTGGGACCAGACCACGGTGCCGAGCGACTGGCCCAGGTGGTCCAGCCAGCGCCCGGGCGTGAAGGGACCATCCGGGCGGCCGTAGCCCTCGAACAGCGCTGGCGCCAGGTCGGGATCGGCCAGGAACTCCTGGTGCTCGAGCCGGACGAGGTCGGTGTACCAGGGGCGGAGCTCGGCCCGGCCGAAGTCGATCAGGCCCAGCGTCCCGGTGGCGTCCACGATCCAGTTCCGCGGCTGGAAGTCCCCGTGGGTCGGCACGAGCTCCACGGGCGCGGGAACGAACCCGTCCAGCCACTTCCGGGCCGCGGCCAGATGCGGCGCGGGCGCCAGCGGCCGTCCGGCCGAGGGGCCCTCCGCGCGGTCGAGCCAGGACCGGCACTTGCGCAGCATCGTCGTCTCGTAGCGGCCCTTGTCCCGCGGTGATGACGTCGGACCGCAATGCAGCAGTGCGAGCATCCGCCCGGCCTGCCGGTAGGCGTCCGGATCGCCCGCTGCCGGCGTCCCCGTCGCGATCCGTCCCGGGAGGTACCGCGTGACGAGGAGCCCGGCATCGGCGTCGTACCTCAGGAGATCCGGCACGAGCGCGGGGCCGGCGTCGTACCTCAGGAGATCCGGCACGAGCGCCGGGCCTGGCTCCACCAGGGGCCCCGGCCGCGCCCCTAGGTTCGGCCCGCCATCCGCGGCCCGGCCCGGCCTCGGATGGGGGCCGGCGTCCTGGCCCGTGGCCCTGCCCGCGGCCGGCCGCCGTTGTCCGTCCGTTGCCCGGAGCCGCACCGCGCAGGGGAGCCAGCCACTCCCGGTGCGCCCGCGCTTCACGCGCCAGATGGTGGGAGGTCTCCGAGGCCTTGAGGATGAGCGTCCCGTCAGGTGCCTCGAAGCGCAGCACGGTGATGCCGAACGGCCAGCTGTGGTCCACCGTGCCCCGGGCTTCGGGGAACCACTCCCGCAGAAGCGCCCGTTGGGCGGCGCTCAGCGCCGGATGCTCCCACGGTGCGCCTCCGCCGGGGCCGTCGGGCTCAGCCACGGGGGCCCCCGGATGTCCTCGCTACCGGCCCGCAGCCGGAACCAGGGGCCTTCCGCGCCGCGGCGTCCGACGCGCGGAGGTCACCAGGCATGGGCCGCACGCGCGAGGTGTCCCCTGAAGCCCGCGAGTTCCGCGACGAGCTCCGCCGCCGATCCCGGGCCGCCGAGACCCGCGCCCTCGCCGGCATAGACGGGAGCCTGGGACGCGTCCCCTGCGGCACGCGCCGACTGGATGCCGTCGCGGATGCCGGGGTCCGCCGCGACGGCCGCCTCGAGCGCCGCCTCGTGTCCCGCCCAGCGTCCGCTGAAGTCGTTGCGCAGGGCGCGGCCGCCGTACTCGCGTGGCCACGGGATGCCTTGGGCGATGTCGAAGGCGCGGGTGTAGACGGTTCCGTCGAGACGCGCGGAGGAGATCGCCTCCTTGACCTGCGGCTTGCCCAACGCCTCCGAGCAGGCCGCGAAGCGCGTGCCGACCCACGCCGCCGCGGCGCCCGCGGCCAGGACGGCGGCCACGCCACGGGCCGTCGCGATCCCTCCCGCGGCGACCACGGGCTTGTCGGTGGCATCGAACGCCCACTGCAGGAGGGGAAGGGTCGCCGCCTCGTTGCGTCCGTGGCCTCCGCCCTCGCCGCCGCGGCACACGACGACGTCGATGTCGTCCTCCAGCGCCCGGCGCAGCTCGGCCGCGTTCCCGACCTGCATGGCAGTCGCGACGCCGGCCGCGCGGGCCAGTTCCGCCGCCGGGCCCGGATCCCCGAAGCTGACGCAGATCAGGGCCGGCGAGTGATCGAGAAGTACACGCACGGGATCCAGTGACGATTCGAGGACCCAGGCCATGAGGCCCGCGCCCCACGGGAGGTCCGGGGCCGCGGCGAGGACGGCCTGTTCATGGATCCACTGTGGCGTGGCCTCTCCTCCGATTCCGACCATGCCGAGTCCGCCCGCGCGGCTGACGGCCGCCGCGAGGGCACCGCCGGCCGCCCCTGCCATCGGGGCATTGATGATCGGCTCGGCCAGGACCGGCAGCCCGGTCCGGGACGGAGTACGTGGGGAAGACGGTTCGGTAGCCATGGGGCCAGTCTAGGAAGGTCCCCTGACGCTGTGATGCAAACCTCAGGACGCGGTTTGCGGGGCAGCGGGCCAGGCGGGTGGCCGAAGGGGGCCGGATCCCAGTGTTCACGCGGAGTTTCGACGGGGGACGCCCCGATTTGGCATTGCCTCCGGGGGAGTGTAAAGTTTTCTGAGTCGCCGGGACGAGGACAGCGGAAACGCTGAAGATCGCGAGGCGGCCAAACCCTTCAAATTCAGTCCGAAAAGGACCGCGGTGCTCTGCGCCACGGAATCGATCGGATGAACCGCGAAGAGTACCGAAGATCAGCCGGAAACGGTGGATTTGCGGGACGACACGCAGTAGGGTAGCTTGGACAAGTTGCTCCAGAGCGCAGCAGCCGGCCGGTTGGGTTGGTTGTGGAGGCTGGATGTGCCTGTTGTTTGAGAACTCAATAGTGTGCCATGTTTGTTGACACCGATTTTTGTATTGGTGAATGGCTTTTCTGGTGCCACCCCCGTGGTGCTGGGAGGGTTTTTTGCCGGGATTTTTTGACTTGGTGCAGCTGGGTCCGCATTTTCCTGTGGGTTTGGTTGTGTCTGTATTTTTTTACGGAGAGTTTGATCCTGGCTCAGGATGAACGCTGGCGGCGTGCTTAACACATGCAAGTCGAACGATGATGCCCAGCTTGCTGGGTGGATTAGTGGCGAACGGGTGAGTAACACGTGAGCAACCTGCCCCCGACTCTGGGATAAGCCTGGGAAACTGGGTCTAATACCGGATATGACCGGCCACCGCATGGTGTGTTGGTGGAAAGATTCATTGGTTGGGGATGGGCTCGCGGCCTATCAGCTTGTTGGTGGGGTAATGGCCTACCAAGGCGACGACGGGTAGCCGGCCTGAGAGGGTGACCGGCCACACTGGGACTGAGACACGGCCCAGACTCCTACGGGAGGCAGCAGTGGGGAATATTGCACAATGGGCGCAAGCCTGATGCAGCGACGCCGCGTGAGGGATGACGGCCTTCGGGTTGTAAACCTCTTTCAGTAGGGAAGAAGCGCAAGTGACGGTACCTGCAGAAGAAGCGCCGGCTAACTACGTGCCAGCAGCCGCGGTAATACGTAGGGCGCGAGCGTTATCCGGAATTATTGGGCGTAAAGAGCTCGTAGGCGGTTTGTCGCGTCTGCCGTGAAAGTCCGGGGCTCAACCCCGGATCTGCGGTGGGTACGGGCAGGCTAGAGTGCTGTAGGGGAGACTGGAATTCCTGGTGTAGCGGTGAAATGCGCAGATATCAGGAGGAACACCGATGGCGAAGGCAGGTCTCTGGGCAGTAACTGACGCTGAGGAGCGAAAGCATGGGGAGCGAACAGGATTAGATACCCTGGTAGTCCATGCCGTAAACGTTGGGCACTAGATGTGGGGGACATTCCACGTTTTCCGCGTCGTAGCTAACGCATTAAGTGCCCCGCCTGGGGAGTACGGCCGCAAGGCTAAAACTCAAAGGAATTGACGGGGGCCCGCACAAGCGGCGGAGCATGCGGATTAATTCGATGCAACGCGAAGAACCTTACCAAGGCTTGACATGGGCCGGACCGGGCTGGAAACAGTCCTTCCCCTTTGGGGCCGGTTCACAGGTGGTGCATGGTTGTCGTCAGCTCGTGTCGTGAGATGTTGGGTTAAGTCCCGCAACGAGCGCAACCCTCGTTCCATGTTGCCAGCGGGTTATGCCGGGGACTCATGGGAGACTGCCGGGGTCAACTCGGAGGAAGGTGGGGACGACGTCAAATCATCATGCCCCTTATGTCTTGGGCTTCACGCATGCTACAATGGCCGGTACAAAGGGTTGCGATACTGTGAGGTGGAGCTAATCCCAAAAAGCCGGTCTCAGTTCGGATTGGGGTCTGCAACTCGACCCCATGAAGTCGGAGTCGCTAGTAATCGCAGATCAGCAACGCTGCGGTGAATACGTTCCCGGGCCTTGTACACACCGCCCGTCAAGTCACGAAAGTTGGTAACACCCGAAGCCGGTGGCCCAACCCCTTGTGGGAGGGAGCCGTCGAAGGTGGGACCGGCGATTGGGACTAAGTCGTAACAAGGTAGCCGTACCGGAAGGTGCGGCTGGATCACCTCCTTTCTAAGGAGCAGCTAGCACTTATCCGCCGGGGATGCATGTCCTTTGGTGGTGGTGTTCAGTGTTTGCCCGTTGCCGCCACGGATGTTGGCGGGCGGGCGCTCATGGGTGGAATGTCGATGAATCGTGGCCTGGGATCTTGCTGGTCCCCTGTTCGTGAGTACGCCTGGTCCGTGCGCCCCCTTTTTGTGGGGTGTGTGGGTGGGGTGGGAAAGCGGTGGGGGGTTGGTGGTCCCGGGTCCATGGCACACTGTTGGGCCCTGAAGCAACAGGCGCCCTGCCTGAGCCGGTGTTCGTGCCGGGGGG
>NZ_JBNWUK010000015.1:57740-73712 GCF_050563205.1 Zafaria sp. Z1313 | reverse complement strand
GAACCGTGGGGATCGTCGGGTTGTGGTTTAGGTGGGGGTGGCTTGGGGGTGGAAGTAGGTGTTGCGTTGTGGTCTTCGGGCGGGGTCGATGTGGGGTGGTGGGATCCAGTAGGGGGCGTTGTTGATCATGGTGATCTGCCAGCCGCCGTCGTGGACGAGGTGGTGGTGGAAGGGGCAGCAGAGGGCGCCGTTGTCGATGTCGGTGGTGCCGCCGCGTGACCACCAGGTGATGTGGTGGGCTTCGGTGCCGCTGGCGGGGGTGGTGCAGCCGGGGGCGGTGCAGCCGCGGTCGCGGGCGTAGAGGATCTTGCGTTGTTCCTCGGTGAAGAGCCGTTCGGAGCGTCCGGCGTCCAGGACCTGTCCGGCGGATCCGAGCACGACGGGGATCAGCTCGGCTTCGCAGGCGAGGCGGCGGATCTGGGCGGGGCTGACGAGTCCGGCGTGCACGGCTTCGGAGCGTTGGGTGCCCATCGTGGCGAGCTCGCCCAGCAGGGTCTGGTAGTCGATGGTGACCATGACCTGGGGCCGGTTCCCGCCGTTGCGGGGCAGCTTGTTCGTGGACAGGGCGATCCCGACCGCGTTGACGAGTCCCTCGAGTTGGTGCTGGGCCCGCGTCCTGCCATCCGCGGGCGCCTCGGCCGGCTCCCCCTCCACGTCGGCCGCCGCGGTGGGGGCGGGATCGCTGGCGGCGTCTGCGGTGTCACTGGTCTCGGTGCTGTGGGCCTTGGTGTCTCCGGCCCCGTCGGCGTCGTGGGGCGCGGTGCGGGGGCCGGTGCGGGGGTTGGCGGCCGGGGCGCAGACGCTGAAGAGCTGTTCGGCCTGGGCGTCGTCGGTGACGAGTTTGAACACGTGCAGGTTCTGGGACCGGCCCTGGTAGAACAGGCCCTGGAGCGCGCGCTTGGTTTCCTCGCTGGGTTCGCGGCCGTCGGGGTCCAGGAACAGGGTCCAGGTGTCGGCGACCTGGTGCATCGTCGCGGGCCCGTCCTGCAGCACGGTCTGAACGAGGCTGTCTTCCATCGCGGCCAGTTCCGCGGTCCCGCCTCCGGGGCGGGTCCTGGCCGTGGGCGCCGCCTTCTCGACGCGGCGGGTCAGTTGCAGGGCGGCCGGGACCGAGAGCCGGCCCGCGTGCACGGCGGCCGCGGCGGCCTCGTAGCGGGCCGGGAGCGGTTCGCCGGTCAGGGAGGTGCGCGGAAGCAGTTTCCGGGCCGCTTCGAGCCGGGCCCGGGCCTCGGAGCGTGGGATGTGCAGTTCCTTGGCCAGGTAGTCGGAGGTGTCCCGGTACTCGGCCCGCCCGCCGGGTCCCGGGGCGGCACCGAGGAGGGTGATCTGCTCGTCCTCGGCCGCGCGGGCGGCGATGACCTGGGCGCGTTGGACCTCCACGGAGAGCTTCTCGAGTCCGCGCAGCAGGCCCGCGAGCGCGTGCCGGCCCGGTGGTTGGGCCTGGATGGTGTCCGACCAGCCGCGCAAGGCCTCCCGCAGCCCGGCCAACGCCACGGCCCCGCTGCCGGCCCCATCGCCGGCTCCATCCCCGGACCCGTCCGGCAAGGGCGCGGGACCCGTTCCGGGGACGGCCCATCCGTCGTCAGGGACAATGGCCCCGCTGTCAGCGGGCATGCCGTCGCCGGTTCCCGGGCTGCCGCCTGGAGCGGGCCCGGCGGCCGCAGCGGCCGCGGCAACACCGCCCTCCGGGAAGGGCGCGGGATCCGCTCCGCTCCGGGGACGGCCCACGCGCCCTCCCGGAACGGATCCGCCGGCAGCTCGTTGATGGTCATGAATCCATCATCATCGAAACTTTCTTCGAATGAGCAAGAGTTTCCGGCAACCGTGGACAACACCCCTGGCATCGAAGCTGTGGAGGGGGAAACGGCGTCGTCCTGGTCGCCGCGTCCGGCCTCCCTACCGTGCCTTCGACGTCACGGCCCGGGCCTTGTAGCCACCCGCGGACACGGTGACCCTGACGCTGATCTTGGCCTTCGCGAGCGCAGCCGTCATCCGCAGCTTCGACGACGTCGCCCCCTTGACCGCCTTGCCGTTGGCCAGCCACTGGTACCGCACCGCCGAAGGCCGCGGCGCATCACTGCCGGCAACGGCCGTCAAGATGCTTCCGGCCCGCTTGGTGCCGGTGACCACGGGCGCCTTGGTGACCGCGATGGCACCGGCGGCGACCTTCGCGGAGGCGGCAGAAACCTTGGTGTCGCTCGCGACGTCGAGGTGGCCGTAGTGCACCCGGAGGCCGATCCTCTGCCCCACGTCCGCCGGGAGGATCGAGTAGCTCTTGGCCGTTCCCCTGGATCCGGCAACCGGCTTGCCGTTCCTCAGCCACTGGTAGCCGATGGACGTCGCCTTCGGAGTCGAGGTCCCCGCAATGGCGGTGAGCTTGTGCCCGACGACCATCTTCCCGCTGATCTTCGGGACGGTTCCGGTGATCTGGCCGGGAAGCACGACCTTCTTGGCGCTCGCCACGGTCATCGGTGCGATCCCCGGCCCGCTCAGGGTCACGCGTGCGTGGATCGGCTGGTTGACGTCCCGTTGCCGCAGCGTGAAGGAGGGCTTCGTGGCCCCCTTGATCGGCTCGTCTCCCGCGAACCACTGGTAGCTGCGCTGGGCCTGGGGGAAGACGTCCGCGGGAACTGAGGCCGTCACCACGCGTCCGGCGCGATGGGTCCCGCCCAGCGTCGCCTTCACCGGCGTCGTCCTGATGATGTCGCCGTATGTCGCCGTCACCGTCGAGGCGGGGACGAGCGGCCGCCACCGGTCAAGGGCGACGAAGGTGTAGCGAACGGAGATCCTTCGTGCCCCGTCCGCAGCCACGAGCTGGTACTCGGGCCCGGTAGCCCCGGGAATCGGCTGCCCGTCCCGGAACCACTGCACGTCGAACGGGGAGGCCGGCGGATCGTAGGGAACGGCCAGCGTGTCGCCGACGAGCGCGGGCCGTTCGGACGCCGGACGGTACTTGTCGATACTCAGGGGGTGGTGGCGGTGGACACCGGTGACGTGGACGCCGACCGTGTCGTACAGGCCGTGGGTGCGGAGCCGCGGCAGGCCCGGCAGCGGGCCGGTTCCGGTCCGCGCGAAGGACAGGAGCACGGCGCCCCACCGCCCGGTCTTCACCGACGTGGCGGTCAGGGTCGCCTCGTCGACGAGCCTCGGATGCGTGGAGGGATGGTAGCCGTCGACCCACGTGAACGTCGGTGTGATGGCGCGGCCGCCGAGGTCGCGGATGGCCGGCCAGGTGGCGGTCGCCCCGGCCGGCACGACGACGGTCGGCCGGCCCGCGGCGCGCAGGTACAGGGACTCGAGGGAATCCAGGCCCGTCACCTGCGAGAAATCGACCGGCGTCTGGGTGGTCAGCGACAGGGACGCCAGCTGGTCGAGCCGGCCGAGGGCGGCCTGGTCGAGGACCACGCCTTCGGCGAGATGCACTTCAGCGCGCCGGAGGGATTCCATCCCGGCGATGGCGTCCAGGGCACGGTTGTCGACGCGGATCAGTTGGATGGATTCGACGGCGTCGAAGTCGGCCAGCCGATCGTAGCCCGTCCCGGCGACGCCCTCGGGGATGGTGATGGAGACCTCGGTCGCCTCCGCTTCAACCGGGATGGCACCAAGGTCCGTCACACCCCCGCAGTCCAGCCACCGTTCCATCTCGTAGTACGTGCAGGGGCTGTCATCCGCCATCGTCGCTCCCGCGCCGGCAACCACCGCCACCAACAAGGCCGCGGCCGCGGCCGCACCTTCCGTGGGCCCCTCACCCGGCCGTCCTCCTCTCCCCGATGTCACATCCGCCGCGCGGCCGGTGTCCTTCCCGTACCACCGAAAGGAAGGGAGCCCGTCATGGCCCGCATCCCCACCGACCATCCTCGCACGCCCAAGCTGCGGCTCCTCGAGGCGCTGTGCCGCCGCCGCTTCGGGCGCCTGCTCGATCCGGTCGCGGCGGCGTTCCACAACCCCCGAGTCCTGAACACCTCGCTCGCCACCGAGTTCGGCGCGGGCCGCTGGAACCAGGCCGATCCCACGCTCAAGGCCCTCGCCGTCATGGCGGTCTCGGCGGAGATCGGCTGCTCGTGGTGCCTGGACTTCGGCTATTGGGAGTCGCGGCACCAGGGCGTGGATCCGGCCAAGCTGCGCGCCGTGACGGACGGCGACCCCGGCGGCGTGCTCACGGAGGCGGAGCGCCTCGCGGTCGACTTCGCGATCGCCTCCACCACCACGCCGCCGACGGTCGACGACGCCATGGTGGCGGCCCTCCGCGAGCGCATGACGGACGCGGCGCTCGTGGAGCTGACCGCGATGATCGCCCTGGAGAACCAGCGTTCGCGCTTCAACGCGGCGATGGGGTTGACGGCGCAGGGATTCAAGGAGTTGTGTGAATACCAGCCCCATGGAGACCCCACCTGCGCCGCGCAGTGAGGACGGCCCCGCCGAGGACGCCGCCGACCTCTTCGAACGCCACCGCCCTCTTCGAGCGCCACCGTGCCGCCATGCTGGGCGCTGCCTACCGCGTGCTCGGCACCGTCGGCGACGCCGAGGACGCCGTGCAGGAGACGTGGCTGCGCTTCTGGCGCGTCGATCCGGCCGCGGTCCGCGAGCCGCGCGCCTACCTGGTCCGGGCCGTCGTCCGGCAGGCGCTGAACCAGGTGCGGCACCGTGGGCGCCTGCGGGAGTCCTACGTGGGCCCGTGGCTGCCGGAACCGGTGTACGGGACGGGACCGTTCGGCGTCGTTCCCGGAGCGGGGGTGCGGGGCGGGGACGGGAGTACGACGCCGGAGCCCGGCTCCGCGGCCGAGCTCGCCGAGTCGGTGTCGCTGGCGATGCTCGTGGTGCTGCAGTCCCTCTCCCCCGCCGAGCGCGCCGCCTTTGTGCTGCGGGAGGTGTTCGGGCTGCCGTACGCGGAGCTCGCCGAGGCGCTGGACCGCTCGCCGGAGGCGGCGCGGCAGCTGGCCTCGCGGGCCCGGGAGCACGTGCGGGAGGCCTCGCCGCGCTTCCCCGTGGACGCGGCCCGGCACCGCGAGGTCACCGAGCGCTTCCTGGCCGCTTCGCGCGGCGGCTCCATAGACGACCTGCTGCAGCTGCTCTCGCCGGACGTGGTGCTGATCAGCGATGGCGGCGGGCTCCGCCGTGCCGCCTTGCGGCCCATCGTGGGGCGGGAGAACGTGCTGCGCTTCTCGGCCGGGATCATGGCCCGCCCGGACGTGAGCCGGCTCGAGCCGGCCGAGCTCAATGGCCGGGCCGGGATCGTGGCGGTGTCCGGCGCGGGAGTGGAGACGGCGGTCGGCTTCCGGATCGACGGCGGCGTGGTCACCGGGATCTACGTGATGCGCAATCCCCAGAAGCTGGGACGAGTGGAGCCACCGCGGTATAACCCGGTTATACTTTGAGCATGAAGACGGCGATCTCCATCCCTGACAGCACCTTCGAACAAGCCGAGGCCGCGGCCCAAGCCATGGGAGTGTCGCGCTCCGAGTTCTATCGGCGCGCTGCCGAACTCCTCATTCGCGCCTCGTCGTCGGAGTCCGTCACGGCCCGTGTTGACGCAACCCTGGCACGGGCGGGCGGCGGCGGCGGCGACGCAGACTTCGCCGTCGCCGCCGGCCAACGAATCCTCATCGCAGACGGCGACGACTGGTGATCAGACGGGGTGAAATCTACTGGACGGATCTGGGCGATCCACAGGGAAGCGCGCCGGCCAAGCGCCGCCCCGTCCTGGTCGTCCAGTCCGAGGCCTTCAACAGGTCCTCGATTCGAACCGTTCTGGCGGTCGTCGTGACGTCGAACACCGAACTGGCGACCATGCCGGGCAACGTGTTCCTACCAGCCAGCGGAGTCGGGCTGCCCAAGGATTCCGTCGCCAACGTCAGTCAGCTCGTCACACTCAACCGGTACGACCTCGCGGAAAACGCCGGGCTGGTTCCCACCGACTTGATGAAGGACGTCGACCGGGGCCTCGCCCTGGTCCTGGGCCTCTGATCCCGCGCCGAGCGTCATCGAGGCCCTGACAACACCTCCCACGCGCCGCCTCGCGGGTGTTGGATGGATGCGTGGGCGCCGCACCGGGCGCCCGTGGAGGAAGGGACCCCAGCATTCAGACCGTGACCCTGAACAACGGCGTCGAGATGCCGATCCTCGGCTTCGGCGTCTACCAGGTGCCTCAGGACCAGACGCAGCGGGCCGTCGAGGAGGCCCTCGCCGCGGGCTACCGGCTCATCGACACGGCCTCGGGCTACGGCAACGAGACCGCCGTCGGCGCCGCGATCCGGGCCAGCGCGATCCCCCGGGAGGAGCTGTTCATCACCACCAAGCTGTGGGTCCAGGACGCCGGGGAGGAGAACACGCACCGGGCGTTCGAGGCCTCGCTGTCCAAGCTCGGCCTGGACACCCTGGACCTGTACCTGATCCACCAGCCGTTCGGCGACTACTACTCCGAGTGGCGGGCCATGCAGGATCTCTACGGGCAGGGCCGGATCCGGGCGATCGGGGTCTCCAACTTCCACCCGGACCGGCTGATCGACCTCATCACCAACAACGAGGTGGTCCCGGCCGTGAACCAGGTCGAGACGCATCCGTTCCACCAGCGCGCCGCGGACCAGGAGTTCATGCGGGAGCACGGCGTGCAGATCGAGTCCTGGGGCCCGTTCGCGGAGGGGCGGAACAACCTCTTCACCCATCCCGTGCTGTCGGAGATCGGCGCGGCGCACGGCCGGTCCGTGGCCCAGGTCGTGCTGCGCTGGCTCATCCAGCGCGGCGTCGTGGTGATCCCCAAGTCCGTCACGCCGGAGCGGATCCGCGAGAACCTCGACGTGTTCGGCTTCGAGCTCGACGCCGGACAAATGGAGCGGATCGCCGCCCTGGACGAGGGCGCCTCGCAGTTCTTCGACCACCGCGATCCGGCCATGGCCGCCCGTCTGGGGGCGGCGCGGGTGGAGTAGCCGGGCCGGAGGGCCGGGAGGTACGACGGCGGAGCCCGGCTCCCGCGCTTGGGTGCGGCGGCGGGGACGGGCGCCGGGACTGGCCTCGCCACGGCGTGCGGATCGACTTGCGGGACCAGTCGGAGTTCCGGGAAGCGTAGGAGCGGGGGACGCAACTTCTGTGGCCCCAAGATCTCGCACTCGCTCCGGCAGGAGCGACAGGTGCGTGTCTTCGCCACGCATTGGTCGCCACGCCGATATATGGTCAGACATACAAGTGATACGCGCAACATGCACGACACAGGGGGGGACCATGCAGTTTGCCGAACGCCTCAATGCCCTCGCGGCCAAGATCCGCCAGCAGAAGGCCATCATCGACACTGAAGAGGCCACGAAGAACGCCTTCGTCATGCCCTTCATCTCGACGATTCTCGGGTACGACGTCTTCAATCCACTCGAGGTGGTTCCGGAGTTCACGGCGGATGTCGGCATCAAGAAGGGCGAGAAGATCGACTATGCGATCGTCCGTGACGGAGACGTCCAGATGCTGATCGAGTGCAAGAAGTCGGCGGGAGATCTGAAGTTCGAACACGCTTCGCAGCTCTACCGTTATTTCGCCGTCACGAACGCACGCATCGCGATCCTCACCAACGGCGAGGTGTACCAGTTCTACACGGACCTAGACGCACCAAATCGCATGGACTCCAAGCCGTTCCTCATCCTCGACATGGGTGACATCGACGAGACCCTCATTCCCGAACTGCTCAAGCTCTCCAAGGACGAGTTCGACCTCGATTCAGTAGTGAGTGCAGCCGAGGAGCTCAAGTACATCGGACAACTGAAACGGCATATCGCAGCGCTCTTTCAAGCACCGACCGATGAGTGGGTCAAGTTCCTCACGGCCAAGGTCTACGAAGGACCAATAACCCAGCGTGTTCGAGACCAGTTTTCGTCGCTGGTCGCAAAGGCATCCCGCCAGTATCTAAGCGACCAGGTCAATGACCGCCTCAAGGCGGCTCTGGGCGAGTCCCCACTCCCCCGCACTGAGGCTGCGACGTTGGCCGCAACGGTCACGAGCGAATCCGTCGTAGAGAAGGAGCTCCAGGAATCAGACGGGATCGAAACGACCCTGGAGGAGCTCGAAGGCTTCCAGATCGTCCGTGCCATCGTGTGCAGCGACGTCAAGCCCCATCGAATCGTGCATCGTGACGCAAAGTCCTACTTCGCGATTCTCCTAGACGACAACAACCGCAAACCCATTGCTCGTCTTCACTTCAATCGAAGTCAGAAGTATATCGGCGTCTTCGACGCCAATAAGGCGGAGACTCGGCATCCGCTGTCTTCTCTCGACGAAATCTACGAACACACCGACGTACTTCGGGCCTCAGTGAAGAACTACGAGTCGTAGTCGGACGGCGAGCGCAGACACGGGCCGTTCGAGACGATTCGCGAGCAAATTGGGACCGTCCCCGGCTGGAGTGACTTGCTGCGCGGCCCGTGAGGCTGCGGCGCACCCCCATTCGACGCCAAGCCGGCTAGGGCCATCTCGACCCATCCACCCGGTCAGATGACGGAAGGATGGAAGTAGTCGAACAGGGCACTGTCGATGGGCGTCGCAAAGTGCAGGTCCATGTGGACGACGTCCAGGGCCTTTCCGTTTTCGCCCGGCATCGTGTCCTGGACGGGGTCGCTTGAGGTGGCTTGCCCCAAATAGTAGAAGTCCGTGCCTTCGGCGTCGTCCTTCTTGACGAATACGTGCAAGTCGACGGCATTGGCAACGATTGCTCGCACCTCTTCGCTCTGGAGCGTGCGGCGACTCCTCGTGTACCACCTCATGTGAGTGCGATCGACGAGTTCGTCTTCATAAGCCGTGCTCTCAGAAATCCCGTCCGACTTGTGGAGAGTGACGAAGATGGGGCAAACACCGGTAGAGCGGTCCACCTTGTAGCCGTAGACCGTGGACGTCCACTTGCGTGGCCAGGCAAGGTTCCTCATGACCTCCTTGCGTGAGTACTGCATGCCAGGAGTGAATAGCACGGATTCGTCGTAGCGCTCGCGGACCATGCGGACCCCGGTCGCCATCAAGTCGTCGACTTCTTCCGCGAACCGAGCCGCACTTCTGTACGACTCAAAGACGTCGTCACGCAGCCCGACGGCGCCCTCGTCCAAGCCGTTCACGATCCCAGAGCCGTATCGCTTAAAGTCCGCTTGTGCGTGGTGTTCCAGCGTGAACGTCGAGATGGCACCTTGCATGACCGGCAACGTGTGGCTCAAGCCCTCGTCCTGAAGGGCAGCCTCAAATTCCGACAGGGTGACGACGCGGCTTCTCAGGAGGAGGCTCAAGAGGACGAACTCGTGGAGCCGCTTCGCCGGGAACACTTCATGTGACAGCAGGCCCAGGGCCTTGTGCTCAACTTCCGTCAGATCGTAGGTATGACCAATCAAAGACTTGACCAACAAAGGATAGTGCTCCTTGCGCGTCGCCAAGAGCACCGGGTCAACCGATTCGAAGCGATAGAAGTCCATGAGCCGCGGCAGGCCACCCACTCGGTTGGCCATGGCCTGAAGTGCGGCCTTCAGGCGCAACGTGCTATCCAGGGACGCTTGCGAAATGGACTTGAGAACGCGCTCCTGGGAGATCTTGTCGAACCGGACACTGGACAAGCCCGGGAGGACGCCGGACTCTTCGGCGGCGATGAGGTTCTTGCGCAAAGACTCCTTGTTCAGAGAGTCGTCCCCAAACAGCGCGATGGGGATCATGAAGTTGTTGGCGTAGTTGCCGATGAAGTCGATCACGACCAGATACTCCTTGCCAGATGACTTGCGCAAGCCCCGGCCCAGCTGCTGAACGAAGACGATCGCAGACTGCGTCTGGCGAAGCATGACCACCTGATTGATCGAGGGGATGTCGATTCCCTCATTGAAGATGTCGACCGTCAGGATGTAGTCCAGCTCTCCGGCCTCCAGCTGACGAACGACCTCTTCGCGACGCCCGACCGGGTCATCCCCGGAGAGCGCGACCGTGCGCAAGCCGCGGCCCCGAAGCGATCCTTCGTTCAAGGCTTCTGACAACGCCAGCGCCTCGTCCTTGCGTGAGCAAAAGATCAGTCCGCGAGGTGCGACGCCCGCTTGTCCGTACGTTTCCAGTGCATCGATCACGTGCTCCACGCGCTCGGCGGTGACCAATCGGCGTAGGTCGGCACCCTCCTCGAGCGTCGTGCCGTCGTCGTAGGTGACATCAGCGATGCCGTAGTAGTGGAACGGGCTCAACATGTCCGCCTCGAGCGCATGATTGAGGCGGATTTCGTATGGAACGTTGTAGTCGAAGAGCTCGAACACGTTGAATCCGTCGCTGCGCTCAGGTGTCGCCGTCATCCCCAACAGGAACTTTGGTTGGAAATGACCCAGGACGCGTTGGTAGCTCGTCGCGCCCACTCGATGGGCCTCGTCGATCAGAACGTACTCGAAGTGGTCGTCCCGGAACTGTTCTAGAACCCCTGGCTGCGACAGAGTCTGAACGGTAGCAAACACGAAGCGGGAATTCGGTTCCTTGACGGTGCCCGTCAGCTTTCCGAAGTCACGAATCGACCCTCCCAGGACCTGGCGATATTCCTCGATGGTGCGGTCGAGAATTTGCTCCCGATGCACAACGAACAGCATCCGTTGCGGCTGGTAGGCACGAACATCCAAGGCCGAGAGAATGGTCTTGCCGGTGCCCGTCGCCGAGATGATGATGGCTTTCCGCTGACCTGAGAGCCGCACTTTCTCCAAGGCCTCGAGCGCATCCTTCTGCATCAGATTGGGAACGATGCCCGGGCGGGTCGCGATGGCAGAATCCGCATCGGTGGGGCCTTGCGGCGCCACCCTGGTCCGAGGGCGCGGCGGGATGTAGCCCGCCCGATAGGCCTCGATCCACTCCTCGGTCAGTGGAACAGACTCGTCAAGCTGATGTTGAACCAGCTCCGAGACCTGGTCGGCCAAGTCGCTGTCGCGCGCAGCGGAGACTTTGAGATTCCATTCGTGGTTCTTGACGATCGCGTTCTCTGTGAGGTTCGAGCTGCCCACCATCGCGGTGACCAAAGCCGGATGCTCGAAGACATAGCCCTTCGGGTGGAAGGCTTCAGCGGAGTGAATCCGCACGTCGACGCCGAGCCGCCTCAGATTGTAGAGCTCTGCGAAGGCCTCCGGAGAGTTGAAGCGCAGGTAGTCCGAGGTGATGATTCGCCCGCGCCCCCGGAAATCGACGAGCTCTTGCTTGATGAGCGCAATGGCCCTCGGTGTCACGAAAGCGACGGAGAACGTGAATCCTTCGCATCGTCCCAACTCTTCGCGCAGCGTGCGGAGAACGGAAGCTCCTTCGCTATTGAGGACCACCTGCGGATGGAACTGTTTTCGCGCATGCTCGGCCTTGGCAATGAAACCGTGGTTGACATCCGCGGCCAGGTGGCCAGCGAAGGAGAGATCGACCCTCACGCGACGAGCTGTGCGCGAATCAGATCGACTGCGGGGACATCCGCAGGAGCCCACTCGAGCTCGTGCAGTTCCTCGGGAGCCAGCCACTTGACGTCCGCGTGCTCAGTCAGCTGAGGCGTGCCCTCGACGAGCCGGCAGTAGAACGTCGTGAGGACGATGGTCGCGAAGTCGTACTCGTGGGTCGTCGTCGTGACTTCGTCGCCTACCTCCACCTGACACAGGAGTTCCTCGTCGATCTCGCGCTCAAGGGCCGCACGCGGCGTCTCCTCGGGTTCAACCTTGCCGCCGGGAAACTCCCACATCCCGCCTAGGCTTCCGCCGTCTCCTCGCTGAGCACACAGGACCTTGCCGGCCTCCAGAATGACTGCGCCGACAACTTTGATCTGCTTCTTCAAGACGAATCTCCATCGAAAGGGAACCGGGCTCACGAGCCGCCTGTTCTGCACTACAGGCGATCCTACGTGAATTGGGTCCTCACCAAACTGTCAGTGCCGGTTCCTAGTGTTCTCGGCAACCGATGCATCGAGCGAAGGAGGCACCGGCGACCGAGTTCCAGCTACACGAGGAGGCAGTCATGCAGCACCCGATTCCCGCTCCACCCGCCCACCGGTACATCCCGGCCTTCCGGGAAGTGGCATCCCGCGACGGCATCGCCATCAGCGTCGGCAGCCGACGCGGTCTGGCTTTCTGGTCCGTCGCGCTCGCGGTCGGCGGCAATCTCGTCGCGACTCGCACAGGGCGGGTCGTCGAGGAGGACATGGGACCCCACTTCGGCCGGCTTCACCAGCAGTTGGACAAGGCCATCCGCGCCATCCGCCGCAACGCCGCCGAGGTCGTCTACTGCGATGAGGGCGGCCTCCTCGAGCGCCTCGGCATCGGCAAGGCGCTCACCGCCCGCGGTTTCGTCGTGTCCAACCTCTTCCCGCCCCAGGTGGCAGCGGCCGCGAACGAGGCCGCCATCGCCGCGGAGATCGCCTCGTGCTACCGAGACGTCATCGTCTCGACCGACGCTTCCGCCGGCACGCGGGGCTGGACGGGCCAAGGGTGGGCGATCGACTTCGGCCACGGGATCCTTCCTCGGCTCGGCCACCAAGCATGCCGCGGCAGGGACGTCCTCGAAGCGGAGCTGCGGGCCATCCTGTTCGCCCTGAAGGAGGCCGTGGCCCATGTTCCGTGCCCGAGCAACGAGTCGTGCGCCTTCACGGTCCGCTCCGACAGCCAGCTCGCCGTCCGCATGCTCCAGCACCCGGGATGGGCACCCGAGCGGGCAACGCTACGCAGCCTCGCGATCGTTGATGCGATCTTCCACCAGATGAAGGGACTCCCCCTTCGCGTGGAGTGGGTCAAGGGGCACAACGGCGACGCCGGCAACGAGCTCGCCGACCGGATGGCCGTCATGGCCCGGCGCTCCGCCGAGGCCGGCCTCACACCGGAACAGGTCCTCGCCCAGGCCAACTCCATCCGCAGCGACGCCCCCGCTCTCGGGGCCCGTTCCGGCGTCGCACTCGCCGCATAGCGTACTCAACAGTTGCGCATGCGCAGTTTATGCGTATAATCAATTCATGAACACTGACTCCCGCGCCGCCATCCGCCAGGCCATCCGACTCCTGGAAGGCCTTCAGGGCCCCGCCCTGGACCAAGTCGAGGTCCTCGGGGAGGCGCGCGAACTGCTCGACGAAGCCCTCAATGAGGCCATGGCGCACGCCGCCCTCGAGGGCGCGTCGATCCGGGCCGTCGCGCTCCGCGCCGGACTCTCACCCAACGCGGTGCCACCACGACTCGCACGCACCGCGCCACTGCAGGCCTACCGGTCCCCCGAAGGACGGATCGGAAGCGCCTCTCTCGAGCGGGCCCGTTACGACGCGGAGCTCGAGCGCACACCGCCGCCAGGCAACGAACCGCCGCGCTTCACCAAGCGCCGGCCAAGCAAAGGGGGAACACCATGAGCACCACCCACACCGAGATCATCATGCTGCTGGACCGCTCCGGCTCGATGGCCTCCATCGCCGACGACATGATCGGCGGATTCAACGCCTTCATCGCCGAACAGCGTTCCCAGGGCACCGACGCCTCCGTCAGCCTCTACCAGTTCGACGACCGGTTCACCGAGGTCTACGTCGGCAAGCCGATCGCCGAAGTCGGACCCCTCGAGCTGCACCCTCGCGGCATGACCGCGCTCCTGGACGCCATCGGCCGCTCCGTCTCGGAGACCCGCGCCCGCATCGCCGCGAAGCCCGCCGGCGAACGTCCCGGTGCCGTGATCTTCGGGATCATCACCGACGGGCTCGAGAACGCCTCCCGCGAGCTCAAGCACGCCGACGTCAAGAAGATCATCGAGCGCCAGGAGGCCGCCGAGGACTGGACGTTCATGTACCTCGGCGCCAACCAGGACGCCATCGAGGTCGGCGCCGGGCTCGGGATCTCCCGCGAGCGTTCCATGACCTACGATCCGCGCAACGTCGACGCCGCCATGGACGCGTTCGCGGGCTCGGTCTCGATGCTCCGCGAGCACGTGGCCGCGGGCGCGCCGATGGTGGACGCGCGTGTCGCCGCGGCCTACAGCGACGAGGACCGCATGGCGGCGATGGCCGGGAAGCGGGCGAAGAAGCCGACGGGGCGGCCGGCGCGATAGGTAGCCGCCCGGCGGCGTGGACCTGTTGGACGTCCGCCCCGCCAGCCATGTCTTTCCTGGACGATGATGGGCAGCGTTGCCCCAAGGCCACCGAGCCATCGGACTAACTGCATACACTGGCCGCAGAAAGACCTGGAAGACACAAAGGAAGGCCCATGGACGACGTCCTTAAGCGAAACGAAGCCCGGCTGCTCGACGACTTCGTCACTGACGTCGTCGACGGCCTGCTCCTAGATCCGAAGCCCATCACTCAGGCCGACCGGGCAGGCCTCAATCAGCCAGGCATCTACGCAATCTGGGCCCAGCCGTCGGCGTGGCAGGAACTGGGGATCGACTTTCGCCCTGGAGTGCCGCTCTATGTCGGCAAGGCGGAACGCAGCATCGCCTCACGAGATCTCGTCGACCACTTCGCCATCGACTCCTCGAGGAAGGCGCGGACCGGTAGCTCAACCGTCCGCCGGTCGTTTGCGGCGTTGTTCCGCTCCCAACTCCGCTTGCGCGCAATCCCCCGCAATCCAGGGAAGCCCGACGGTTCCGCCAACTTCGGCCTCGCTCCCGATGCCGACGAACGACTGTCGATCTGGATGAAGGACACGCTCGCCCTTTCCGCTTGGCTGAAGCCCCACGGAATCCAGACGTCTCTGGCCGAAATCGAAGCCAATTTGATCCGGCACTTCGAGCCACCCCTGAACCTGACCAGCAACCCGAACCCCCACCCGGCACTGGCGGCCGCGCGGGCGGTCATGGCGGCAGAAGCGCGCGTCTGGAAGTCTTCGGAGAGCCGGTAGGGAAGCCTATCGAGCGGTTCGAATCGCGATCGGAGCTGAGCCAGGAACAGGCCGACGACGCACGTCGACACTTCGGAGCGCAGCCCCTCCCGACTGGACGGTAGATCCGCCGCCGGGCCCCGGCGTCGTCCTCCCCTCGTACCGGGGAACAATCCCCGCACCCGAATGGTTACACCTTCAACCATCGAGTCGGGGCGTCCGCCCCATGAAGGAGCCAGCATGTCGATCATCGTCACCGGAGCCACCGGCCACCTCGGCCGCCTCATCGTCGAGTCCCTCCTGAACCGCGGCATCGAGCCCGCCCAGATCACCGCGACCGGCCGCTCGCTCGAGAAGCTCGCCGACCTCGCCGAGCGCGGCGTCGCGACCGCGGCCTTCGACTTCGATGCCCCCGCCGAGGGCGTCATCGGGGCCGGCGACACCGTCATGCTCGTCTCCGGCAGCGAGGTCGGCCAGCGCGCCCGCCAGCACGGCAACGTCATCGAGGCGGCCAAGAAGGCCGGCGCCGCCCGGATCGTCTACACGAGCATTCTCGATGCCTCCGGCTCCCCGCTGGTCCTGGCCCCCGAGCACAAGGCCACCGAGGAGCTCCTCGCCGCCTCCGGCCTGCCCCACACCATCCTGCGCAACGGCTGGTACACCGAGAACTACCTCTCCGCCTTCGGCCAGGCCGCCGCAACCGGCACCGTGCTCGGCAGCGCCGGCGAGGGCCGGGTCTCCGCCGCCACCCGCGCGGACTACGCCGAGGCCGCGGCCGCCGTGCTCACCGCCGACGGCCACGAGGGCCGCGTCTACGAGCTCGCCGGCGACGAGGCGTTCACCCTCGCCGGCCTCGCCGACGCGTTCGGGCAGGCGCTCGGACGCGACGTCGCCTACACGGACGTCGACGCCGATGCCCACCGGGCCGCCCTGGCCGGGGCCGGGCTCGACAAGGGGACCGCCGGGTTCCTCGTCGCGCTCGACGCCGACACCGCCGGGAACCTGCTGCTCTCCGACTCCAAGGACCTCTCCACCCTCATCGGCCGCCCGACCACCCCGCTTGTCGACGCCGTGAAGTCCTGGGCCGCCGAGTCCAACTGACGCCGGCGCCCCGCACGGCCGTGGGGGGGGGAGGGGGGGGGGGGGGGGGGGGGGGAAAAAAAGAACCCCGGGAGGGCCAAAAAGGGGGAGATCTGAT
>NZ_JBNWUK010000015.1:0-57730 GCF_050563205.1 Zafaria sp. Z1313 | reverse complement strand
CCCTGGTCCCCCGGAAGGGCGGTCCCCCGCCAGGGGGAGGGGGGTGCCCCACGGCCACGACATCATCATCGGCAGGTCAACGACGGGTAATCTGCGCCCTCGGCAATCCGCCGACCGCTTACTTCCCGTTCTTGACGGGATACCCGTACTGGCCGGCGCCGGCGCCCAGTGCGGGGGCGAACACGCACACAAGCCCCCCGGGCGGGCACCCGCTCAGGCGACGCGGCGAATCCCGGGCGCCCGTCCGGCGTCGTCCTCCGCCATCAGCCGCCGCGCCTCCTTGAGCGCGGGGCCGGCGTCCTTCTTGTCCAGCTGCGCCAGCAGCAGCAGGTTGGCGATGCGCTGCTCGCGCTGCGACGCCTCCGCCTGGCGCGCCATCTCGATCATCGCCAGCACCCGCGCGTGCGCGCGGCGCCCGCGGGCCTCCGCCGACGCGTCCTCGGGATCGGTCCCGCTGAGGACCTCGAGCGCCTCGTCCAGAATTCCGTGGTGCATGATCCTCCCCTCCTCCGCCACCGGCCGCCCCGGACTGTGCCCCGGGTCACGCGGCCGTAGTTGACTAGAAAGGCTAGCGGTTGGGCCCTGCGAACGCGAATCGGCGGGCCCGACCGGCAGGAGCGAGCCGGCGGCGCCGCTCCCCTACGAGACGGACCCGGACCCCGCGGACCGGGCCCCGGCGCGCAGCGGCGGTGCGACGACGCCGTCGGGGATCGGCTCGAGGTAGGGCGTCACCGCGAGGACGTCCCGGTGCTCCTGCTGCGCCGCCGCCAGCACTCCGGGATCCAGGACGATGGCCGCGGCCGTCGCCGCCATCGACGTCGCCGCGTGGAGCATGCCCTTATGCGCGGCCGGGAGCTTGCCCTGCGCCACCGTCTGCCACGCGTGGAAGGGCGTCCCGAGCGCCGCGGTCGCCGAGGAGATCTGAACGGTCGGGACCACCCAGCTCACGTCGCCGACGTCCGTGGACCCGGTCATCTGGGGCCGCGGCTGCTCCGGAAGGAACGGCGCGATCCCATCATGCAGGGCCCGCCCGTCGGTCACCTGCCAGCCGACGAGGCGCTTCGCCCCCGAGATCTCCCGCGCGTCGAGGCCCGCCGCGAACCGGGCGGCGGTCTGCTGGTCCTCCGCGTCGAACGGCACGGGGCCGATCTGCCGCAGCACGCCCTCCAGCGTGCGCTCGAGGACCTCGTTCGGCAGCACCTCGGCGCACGCGCCGTCGAACTCGATTTCCAGCTCCGTCTCCGTCATCAGGGCCGCGCCGCGGGCGATCCTCACGACCCGCTCGTGGAGCTCGCGCATCTGCCGGGTGTCCTCGGCGCGGATGACGTAGTAGACGCTGGCATGGGCCTGGACCACGTTCGGGGACCGGCCGCCCGCATCGGTGATCGCGTAGTGGACGCGCGCCGAGTCGGGCATGTGCTCGCGCAGGAAGTTCACGCCCACGTTCATCAGCTCCACCGCGTCCAGTGCGGACCGGCCGAGGTGCGGCATCGCGCCGGCGTGGGCGGCCAGGCCCGTGAAGTGGAAGTAGACCTGCGAGTAGGACAGCGTGAGCGACTGCCGGCTGCGCGTCAGGGGCGTCGGGTGCCACGTCACGGCCGCGTCGACGTCGGCGAACGCCCCCGACTTCACCATGAAGGTCTTGCCCGCGGCCGCCTCCTCCGCCGGGCAGCCGTAGTAGCGGACCCGGGCCTCGATCCCGGCCGCCTCGAAGTACTCGGCCGTGACGACGGCGGCCATGAGCGCCCCGGAGCCGAGCAGGTGGTGGTGGCAGCCGTGCCCGTTGCCGGAGGCGTTGGCCGGGTCCGGCGTGCGCTCCGCGTTGCCGGACTCCTGGCTGATGTCGGCGAGCGCATCGTATTCGCCGAGGAACGCGATGACGGGCCCGCCGCTCCCCCGTTCGGCGCTGAACGCCGTCGGGATCCCGCCGACCCGCTCGGTGACCGTGAACCCGTGGGCCCGGGCCGCCGCCTGGTGCTTCTCCTGGGCGCGGAACTCCTCCCAGCGCATCTCCGGATCGTCCCAGATCGCGTCCGCCATCGCGGTGAACTCGGGGGCGGCTGCGGCCACGCGTTCCGCGAGGGCCTCCACGTGGGTTGCGTCCAGGGCGCCGGCCGGGGCCGGGGCGGTCTCGTTGAGGGTCATGGTGTTCCTTTCGAAGGGTGGGGTCCGCGCGTGACGGCGCGGCGGTGGCGGGGTGCGGGCGGTGGCTAGGCGCGGTCCGCGTCGGCGGGCTTCGCCTTGAACGTCAGCATCACGACGGCGACGGTCAGGACGACGCCGAACAGGGGCGCCGCCGGGGCCAGCACCGGGATCAGGGGTACGACGCCGTAGATCACCAGGACGCCGACGGCCAGGCCCGCGAGGAGCACCTTGGGCTGCTTCCAGTTGCCGATGATGTTCTGCATCAGGAACGCGCCGAGGACGGCCGGGACCACGAACCGGGTCACGGCGGCGAGCAGGTCCGCGGGGACGATGGTCAGGAGCCACTGGCCGAAGACCGCGATGACCAGGACGAGCGCGGCGACGTGGATGAACGCGGCGGAGCAGATGGCCAGGGTCGCGGCGATCTGGGCCTGGGGCGTGCCCGGCTTGGCCTTGATGCTGGCCTGGGCCGTGACGGCGGCCGGGAGCAGCTTGGTGGAGATATTGCCGATGAGGAAGGCCTGGTACATGGCGCCGGCCCCGAGGATCGGGAAGTAGGAGATCGGCTCGATGACCCAGATGACGCCCATGACGAGGGCGATCGCGACGACGGCCGCGACGAGGGTCCCCAGGCTGACCTCGTAGCCTCCGAAGACGACCATCAGGACCGGGCCGATCAGCATCGCGGCCATGCCGGCCGTCATCGTGACCGGGCCCCAGACGGACGTGGTGCGGTCGAAGCCGGCGAGGGGGTTCGTGGTGGCGCCGGCGGTGGCGGGCGCGGTGGTGGCTGGCGTGGCGGCGGGCGCGGGGGTTTCAGACATGGTGGGTCCTCTCACGGATTCAGGAGACGAGGTAGCCGACGGCGAGGGCGCCGATCATGGACGCGCCGAGTGCGAACTCGAGCAGCATCGGCTTGTCCAGGCGCTTGGCCACGAGCGTCAGGACCAGCATGAGGAGGGCGGAGGTGCCGAAGACGAGGGCGCCGTTGAAGCTGGCCGCGACCTCCTTCAGGCCCATGGTGAAGAACGCGCCGATGAGGGCGGCGACGGGCAGGAGCGCCCAGCGCGCTGAGCGCTTGCGGGCGGTCTTGGTGGTGGTGCCGGCGGCCATGCCGCGCTTCATGATGGGGGTCATGATGAGCGTGACCACCATCCAGCCGCTGCCGCCGATCGCGAGGGCCAGGAGCATCGTCACGAGCATGTTGCCGTCCACGCCCGGTTGGCCGAGCCCGGAGCCCATGGTGCCGAGGGCGAGGTTCGCCGCGATGGTCTCGTAGGCGGCCGAGCCGATGAGGCCGATCCGGGTGATGGTGCTGGGGTTGCCGAACAGGGGAAGCAGGGCGAGGGCGACGAGGCAGACGGCGATCGACGGGCCGATGGCGGAGACGCCGCCGGCGCGGAAGGCCGTGCGCACGTCGGCGGACGGCATGCCCACGGACGTCGCGGCGGCCTTGGCCGCCCGGAGGTAGACGACGCTCTGGACCAGGATGACGATCAGCACCAGGACGGCGCCGAGCCAGAGCAGCGGGTGGTTGACGGTTTGGGCCAAGGTCGGAACGGTGTCCTCCATGGAGGCTCCTTGGGGATCGTAGGAACCCGTTCCCGGGGCGGGACGGGCTGTCTTGTGATCTTGGACATATCCGGTTTCCGTTGCGTAAATCTGGCTGAATCTGGGAAAGTTGGCTTCCAGATGAATGGAAACTCGATCTCAGACGACGATGCCCGGCTGATTCACGCACTCCAGATTTCTCCGCGCGCGCCGTGGAGCGAGCTCTCCCGTGCGTTGTCCACCAGCCCCTCGGCGCTCGCGCAACGGTTCGCGCGGCTCTACGAGGCCGGCCTCGTCAGGACCACCGGGCACCCCACCTGGATCAACACCCGGAGCCATACGGCGTTCGCGGAGATCGACGTCGAGCCCGGCGCGCTCGCCGACGTCACGGACACCCTCGCGGAGCTGCCGACGGCCATGACGCTGGATGCCACGTCCTCGGGGACGTGCCTGGTCGCGACCCTCAACGCGCCCCACCCGTCCGCGCTGGCCGCCATGCTCCTGGAGACCGTGCCGTCACTGCCCGGCGTGCGGGACGTACGGGCGCACGTCGCCACCTCGATCCTCAAGACCGGGGACCGGTGGAACCTCAGGGCGCTCGAGCCGGAGGAGGCGGGCCGGATCAGCGGCCCCCGTCCGCCGCGGGCCCGGGCCTCGAGGAACCTGGATCCCGCCTTCCGCAGCGCCCTCATGGCGGAACTCGGGCGAGATGCCCGTGTGCCGGCCTCCGTGCTGGCCCGCACCCTGGGCGTGAGCGAGCAGAAGGTCCACGACGGGATCGCCGTGGTGCTGCACGGCGACGAGTTCAGGTTGAGGACGGACGTCGTCAATGCCTGGTCGGGGTGGCCCGTGCACATCTGGTACTTCGTCGAGGTCCCGCCCCGCCAGCTCACCGCGGTCGCCGCCGCGCTGACGGCGCAGCCCGAGGTCCGCTACGTGGGCACGTCCGCGGGCCCGGCCAACCTCACCTTCGACGTGTGGCTGCGCAGCCTGGGCGTCCTGCACGCCCTCGAGGCGAAGATCGACTCGCTTTCCCAGACGGGGGTCAAGATCAGGCGGCAGATCGTCCTGCGCACGCCCAAGCGGCTGGGCCACCTGCTGGATCACGACGGGCGGTTCACCGAGCGGTACGTCGTGCCGCCGGCCTAGGCGCCCGTCTTCCACGGGGGGGGAAGCGGACGACGGAGGGGGAAGCGGACGACGGCGCCGCGGCGGGTCCTCCGCGCACCCCGCTATCCACAGCCTCGCTCCCCGCGCGAGATCGGTGGGCGAAGCCGTCCTAGACTGCCGGTGACGCCTCCGAAGCCAAGGACACCATGACCCGCAGCCTCCGCCTGATCCGCCCCGATCCCGCCCGCTGGCGGGACCTTCCCCTCGACGTGTCCCCGGCGCTCCAGGCGCTCGTCGCCGGGCTGATCACCGGCGCGACGGTCGGCGGCCTGCTGCTCATCGAGCGCCTCCTGCCGGACGAGGGCGGGGGCCCCGCCGTCGAGTACTTCGTCGGCGGCTTTCTCATCGGACCCCCGTGGGCCTCCTATGTGTTCGTCGGCCTCTTCTGGGTCGGCCTCGGCCGGCACGCATCGATCGCGACGCCGCCGGTGCTCGCCGCGCTCGCGGTCCCCTATGGGATCGACGGATCCGGCGGCGCCTACGTTGCCGCTGCGGGCGCCGTGCTGTCCCTGGCGTGGGCCGCCGTCTGCCTCCGCCGGTCCGTCCGCGGCACCCTGGCCGCGGCGTCGCTCGCCCGGGACACGCCGGACGGGGGAATCGTCCCGGAGGTCGGGGCCGGGGTCGACTCCTACGTCCTGCGGACTGCCCGCAAGGGCGTCCTCCTTGCCGTCGGCACCACCGCGGCCGCAATCATCCTTTTCCTCATCGCGGACTTCGAGGTCGTCTCGGACCCGGAACCGATGTATCAGAGGCGCTTCCCGAGGTTGGACTTCAGGGGCCACCACCCGGGCGCAGGCGCCGTCTTCGCCGTCCTCTTCACCGCCCTGGCCTTCGGGTACTGGGCGCGCGTGGCAGGACGTTCCGCCGCGCGCCTGATGGTCGGCCTTGCCGTGTGGGAGGTTCCGCTGCGCGAAGGCCCGCTGCGGCTGCCGGCGGAGGCGGCGCACGACGCGGACACGGGGTTCGTCGCCTACTACTTGGGGCCGGCCTCCACCGGGCTCGCGGTGACCCGCTCGGGCCGCGGGTTCACGGAAGTGGGAACGGAGGCTCCCCCGGCCATCTCGGTGCATGCGCACCCGGACGCCGCCGGGCCACGCGGACCCGGGAGCCCGTGAACCGGCCTCAGCCTTCGCCGGCGAGCAGCCCGTCGAGCTCGGTGCGCGTGGGCGGGTTCGCCCCGGCCCGGCGCACGGTCAGGGCCGCTGCCGCCGCGGCGAGCGAGCCGAGCCGCGCCAGTTCTGCCACCCCGAGCTCCTCCGTCCCCGTTTCCAGGACGCCCGCGATGAGCGCCGCCATGTAGGAGTCGCCGGCGCCGATGGTGTCCACGACCTGCGAGGCGACCGCGGGGACCCGCAGCTCCCGGTCCGCGCTGCGCAGCAGCGAGCCGCCGGCCCCGAGGGTGACGACGCCGAGGCGCGCGCCGAGCTCGACGATCCTGGCCGCGACGTCGTCGAGCCCGCGACCGGGGTAGAGCCAGGCGGCGTCCTCGTCGCTGAGCTTGACCACGTGCGCGAGCGGGGCGAGCTCCTCGAACGCCGCGAGCGCCTCGGCGTGCGTGCCGAGCAGCGCGGGACGGATGTTCGGGTCGTAGGTGATCACCGTGCCGGCCGGCGCTCCCTCGAGGATCGAGCGCACCGTGGCCGCGCCGGGCGCCAGGAACGCGGCGATCGAGCCGGTGTGGATGGCCCGGGCCGCGGGCAGCGGCAGGACGGGTGCCGGCTCCCAACGGATGTCGAACTCGTACTCGGCGGAGCCGTCCGGGGCGAGCACCGCCGTCGCACTGGCCGTGCGCTCGAGCGGAGCCTCGACGGGGGCGAGCCCGACGCCGGCCCCGGACAGGTGCTCCCGGATCAGCGCCCCGTGCGCGTCCTCGCCCAGGGCCGTCAGGAGCGTCGTGTCCAGGCCGAGGCGGGCCAGCCCGTAGGCGACGTTCGCCGGCGAGCCGCCGGGGTGCTCCCGCGTGCCGCCGTCCTGCAGGACGACGTCGACCAGGGCCTCGCCGACCACGAGGACGTCATGGGACGGAACGGTGTTCTCTGCTGCGGGCATGGGGAAGGGACCTCCGGTGCGGTGGCGGTTGGGGTGGGTGGCCGCGACGTCGTCGACCGTTGCCGTCCAGCGTAGGCGCGCGGCCGTGATGCGGGGCACACATTGCGCCAACGTGACGCACTCCGGTTCCGCGGCCCGCGCACGGCAGGCACTCGCAGGCTCAGCCTTCCAGCCGGCGCTCGAGCGAGTCCAGGATCAGCTCGAGCCCGGGCGCGAACTCGTCCGCGTAGGCGTAGTCCCGCCGCGAGACCACCCCGCCGACCATCTCGAGCAGGTGCGGATACGGCGCGAGGGCGTCGAGGAGGCCCTCGGCGAAGTCCGCGGCCGCTCCTCCAGTCTCCCGGCCGGCGTCTCCGCTCCCACCGGCTCCCGCGCCCGCCGCCCGGCCCGCTGCCGCCTCCCGACCGGCTCCCCCGCCCCCGCCGTCCCCCGCCTCCCCGTTCGCGCCGTCCCCCGCGGCGTCGAACGGCAGGTTCAGTTCGGTCAGCACGAACCCGTAGACGTACGAGTCCAACGCGGAGAACGCGTGGGCGGCGAGCCGGACGGGGAAGCCGTTGGCGCGCAGGTTGCCGAGGACCGCGTTGTGGTGGGCGAGCAGCGCCGGTCCGGGCACGCGGCGGGACTCGATCAGGCCCAGCGCCCACGGGTGCGCGGCCAGGACCGAGCGCGCGGAGGCGGCGCGTGCGGCCATCGCGGGCCGCCACGGATCGCGCTCCCCGGGCAGTTCGATCCGTGCGAAGACCCAATCCACGAGCGCGTCCAGCAGGGCCTCCTTGCCGGCCACGTGGTGGTAGAGCGACATCGCCTCCACGCCGAGCTCCGCCGCGACGCCGCGCATGCTCGCCGCGGCCAGCCCGCCGCGGTCGGCGACGGCCACGGCGGCCTCGACGACGCGCTCGCGGCTCAATGGTTCCCTCGCGTTCACGTCCCACCCCTTGTCTTCTTACAGCCGTAAGCCTACGCTCGATCCCACAGGCTTACGAGTGTAAGGGGAAGTTCATGAAGGCAGCGATCGCGCACCGCTACGGCCCGCCGGAGTCGCTCGACGTCACCGAGGTCCCGCGCCCCATACCGGGTCCCGGCGAGGTCCTCGTCCGCGTCGAGGCCTCGGCCGTCACCGCCGGGGACTCGCGCATGCGCGGCGGCCGCTTCCCGCGCGGCTTCGGCCTCCCGGCCCGCCTGGCGATCGGCCTGCGCGGCCCGCGCCGCAAGGTCCTCGGCATGGCGTTCTCCGGGACCGTCGAGGAACTGGGCGACGGAGTCGAGGGCCACGCGCCGGGCGATCAGGTCGCCGGGATGAACGGACGGCTCGGCACCCACGCCCAGTTCGCCGTCGTCCCCGCCCGCATCCTCGTGCCCAAGCCGGCGCAGCTCGGCCACGCGGACGCCGCGGGACTGCTCTTCGGGGGGACGACGGCGCTGCACTTCCTGCGCGACAAGGCCCGCCTCGCGCCGGGTGCGAGGGTGCTGGTCAACGGGGCCTCCGGGGCCGTGGGCTCCTCGGCGGTGCAGCTCGCGAAGCACTTCGGCGCGCACGTCACGGCCGTCGCGGGGCCCGCCAACCAGGAGCTCCTGGCCCGGCTGGGCGCGGACGAGGCCGTGGACTACACGCGTACGCCCGTCGAATCGCTGACCGGCCCCTTCGACCTGGTCCTCGACGCGGTCGGCAACGTCTCCGCCGCGCTCGGCAAGCGGCTCGCCGGCGAGCGCGGCACCGTGGTGCTCGCCGCCGCCGACCTGCTGACCACCATCACGGCGCGCGGGCGGGTCGTCGCCGGGATCGCGAGCGACTCCCCCGAGCTGGTCGCGTACCTGCTGGACCTCGCCGCCCGCGGCGCGCTCGACCCGTTCACCCGCGTGATCGGCGGCCTCGACGCGCTCCCGGAAGCCCACGCCCTGGTGGATTCCGGCCGCAAGACGGGCAACGTCGTCGTCCTCCCCTGGGCCTGACCACCCCCACCTTCCCCAGCGCACTTTTACCTTCAAGCAATCCGAAACGCCCTGGTCAGCGGCGTCCGCGCGGAGCAAAAGCGCGCCCGAGGCGTGAAAGGTGCGCGGGAAGCGGGCGGCGGCCCGGCAATGGATCGTCGCGACGGCCATCGCCGCGCTCACGATCGCCGCGGCGTTCGTCGCCGACCGCGGCTGGGAGCAGCTCGACGGGCCCACGTGGGAAGGCCCGTGGACCGTGCGGGAGGCGTACGAGCAGGCGGGGCTGTACCTGGTGCTCGCCTTCTGCTTCGGCGCCTGGACCCTGGGGGGCGCGCCCCGGCCGCCGCGCCGCCCGTCCTGGCCTACGCCGCAGCAGTCTTCCACCTCGAGGGCAAGCCCGGCGTGGCCCTGGTCTGGCTGGCGGGCGCGGCCGTCGCGGCCGGCTGGGCCGGGTGCCAGCTGCTCGGAGTCCGACGCCGGGGCGCCGCCGTCCGCACCCTCCTCGTCGCGGGCGCGACGTCCGAATCCGTGGAGGTCGGCCCTCGCGCCCGGGCCAGCCTGTCGCTGGCCCGGCGGCGTGGGCTGAAGACGGCGCTGTTGTTCACCGCCGGTTCCGCGGCCGGCTTCGCGGCGGCGCGGTGGATCCTGCCCGGCGAGCTGGGGCTGACCGAGGCCGAGCTCGGCGAGACGACCTTCTCGGACGTGGCGCTCGCCGTGGGCCTCGGTGCCGGGCTGCTCGCCGTGATCTGGTGGGCCGGGTGCCTTGCCCGCCAGGTGGTCGTCGGCGGCGCAACGGGCATGGTGTGCCAGCTGCCGTTCGCGCCGGGCGGCCCGGTGGTGCTCGACCCGAGCCGGGAGACGGGCATGGTCCCCTGTGAGGGCGGCCCCGATTGCTCGTGTGCCGCGGAGCTCGAGCGATGGCCGGACGACGCGGAGCTGTTCGACGAGCTGGTCCCCGCCGCCCCGTATTGCCCCGAGCACGGGATCGACGTGGTCAACGCGCTGCGGCCGGACGCGTTCCGCCGGATCGCGGAGCAGCCGTGGCTCTGGGACGGGGAGGCCACGCCGCCCGTTCCGCGGGACGCGGGCGGCACGGGACCGTACGTCTTCGCGTTCGCCGGGGAGCTCTTCGCCGGGATCCCCGTGGCGCGGACGCCGAGCGGCGTGGAGGCCGTGACGGCGTCCACGGAGGAGGCGGAGTTCCTCGGCGAGGACGAGTACCGGGACCGCGTGCCCGCCGTCCTCCGCCCGCAGGACGGAGTGCTGGACCGGATCGACCTGCGCCCTGCCGGCTTCGACGGCTGGGCCGTCCGATACCGCCACGGCCGGGCCTGGTTCGAGCAGGAGTCCTCGTAGGCTCCACACCCGAGGGCGGCCCCTTGGCTTCAAGCCCGCTGCGTAGGGATGATGGCTCCATGACGACGGATTCCGGCAACCCCCGACACGATCGGCAGGACCCTTGGGACACCACCCTGATCAAGCTCCGTCAGGCTACGGACAACGGGCACCGCACCGATCTAGACGATGCCCTCGAGGCCTTCGGTACGAGCCGCGACGAGCTTCAGGCCGAGCTCGAAGCACATCCGCTGCGGGACAGCTGACCACGGGAGCCGGGCCCCGGCGTCGTGCTCCTGGCCGTCGCGCGGATCAGCCGAGCTCGACGACTTCGAACTCGAGCAGCTCCGCGCCCGAGGCGACGGGCGCCTGGCCTGAGTGGTCGCGCGCGGCGCGGTGGTCCCGCCAGTTCTCGTAGTCCTCCCGCGTGGCCCACTGCGTGTAGACGAAGTAGCGCGACTCACCGGCCGTGGGGCGCAGCAGCTTGAAGCCCTCGAAGCCGGGGGCGTTGTCGACGGCGTGCTTGCGCGCGGCGAAGCGGGCCTCCAGCTCGGTGCCGGCCCCCTCGGGGACGTTCAGGGCGTTGATGACGACGACGGACATGGTGCTCCTTTGCCTCGCCGGCCCCACCACACGGGGGCCGCTTCCGGCCCACGCTACCCCCTCACAACCACCCCCCCGCCCCCCCAGCGCACTTTTCCCTTCAAGTAACCCGGAGGGCCCCGGGGTGGCGCGGTTCACACGGGGTAAAGGTGCGCAACAAGGGCGAAAGGTGCGCAGGAATGAGCACGACGGCGGGGCGAGGAGCGGAAGGGAGCACGACGGCGGGGCGGGGCGGGCGCGGGAGGGAAGCCCGCGAGGGGGCTCAGCCGCGCAGGCGCGCCGGCAGGGTGAGGATCTCGGCGCCGTCCTCGGTGATCGCGATCGTGTGCTCGCTGTGCGCGGTCCGGCAGCCGGTCGCGCTGCGCAGGGTCCAGCCGTCGTCGTCCGTGACGAGCTCGGCGGTGTCCGTCATGACCCACGGCTCCAGCGCGAGCAGCAGGCCGGGGCGCAGCCTGTACCCGCGGCCCGCCCGGCCCGTGTTGGGAACGTGCGGGTCCTGGTGCATCGTGGAGCCGATCCCGTGGCCGCCGAACTCGAGGTTGACCGAATAGCCCGCCCTCTCGAGGACCGAGCCGATGGCGTGGGCGAGGTCCCCGATCCGCGCGCCGGGCCCGGCTGCGGCGATGCCGGCGGCCAGCGCCTCCCGGGTGGCGCGGATGAGGGCGGCGCTCTCCGGCGCGGCCTCGCCGACGACGAAGCTGATCGCCGAATCCGCGGCGATCCCGTCGAGGGAGACGGCGAGGTCGAGCGTGACCAGGTCCCCGTCGGCGATCGCGTAGTCGTGCGGCAGGCCGTGCAGGACGGCGTCGTTCACCGAGGTGCAGATGTAGTGGCCGAACGGCCCGCGGCCGAAGGCCGGCGCGTAGTCGACATAGCAGGACACCGCCCCGGCGGCCTCGATCATCTCCCGCGCCCAGCCGTCGAGCTCGAGCAGGTTGGTGCCGACCCCGGCGCGCTGGCGCAGCGTGTCCAGGATGTCGGCCACGAGCGCGCCCGTGGCACGGGCGCGGTCCAGCTCGGCGGGGGTCAGGATCTCGATCATGGGGGTCGCCCTTCGCGCGGTTCCGGTAGGTTCCCACCCTAGCGCCCGGGGCCGGGGCCCCCTCTACTTGACCGGCGGGGTGCGGCCGACCTCCGAATGCCGGATGGCCACGGCGAGCGCGAAGTCCATGAGGTAGTCGTTGAGCGCCAGGGCGGCCTGCTGGGCGTGCCCGGACTCCCGGTCCAGGAGGGCGTCGAGCAGGTCCAGGTGCAGCGCCTTGCCCCGGGCGACCTCTGCCTCGGCGTCGACGATGTTGGCGAGCCAGAAGCGGCGGGAGAGTCCCTGCAGCGGGGTCATCGCGTCGGCCAGGTACTCGTTGTGCGCGGCGGCGGAGAGCAGCTCGTGGGTCTGCCGTACGGCGGCCAGGTAGGGTTCCAGCTCGTCCAGGCCGCGCAGTTCCCCGGTGAGCGCGCGGATGACGGCGAGCTCTCCGTCGGTCGCGCGGGCGCAGGCCAGCGCCACGGCGAGGGCCTCCATGGAGCGGCGCACCTCGAGGCGCCGCAACTGGTCGTCCACCGAGATGGAGGGGATCTCGATTCCGTGGCCGGGCCGGATGCGCACCAGGTGGTCGCGGTCTAGCCGCTGCACGGCCTCCCGCAACGGAGTCCGCCCGACGCCGAGCTCCTCCACGAGCCCGGCCTCCGTCCAGAAGTCGCCCGGCTTGAGCTTCCCGGTCTCGATCATCTCGGCCAGCAGCTCGTAGGCCTCGTCCGCCTTGGTCATCGGTCACCCCCTTCCAGAAGAGATTACACATCTCTCCGCCACATACCCTTGATATACGCCGCATATATGGCGTACGGTGGCCATGTCATAGTGACACCGATCACCCTTGGAGCTCCCTCATGAAATACAACCCCGGCTCGGAACCCAGCCCCCTGCCGTTCTCCCCGTTCAAGAGCTGCACCGTCCCCCGCCCCATCGGCTGGCTCTCGAGCGTCAGCGCCGACGGCGTCGAGAACATCGCCCCCTACAGCCAGTGGCAGAACCTCACCTTCGATCCCCCGATGGTCATGTTCTCCGCCAACCAGTACCCGGACGGCCGCCGCAAGGACACCGTCCTCAACGCCGAGACCACCGGATGGTTCGTCTGGAACATGGCCACCTACCCCCTGCGCGAGGCCGTGAACACCTCGGCGATGGCACTCGAGCCGCACGAGAGCGAGTTCGACCATCTGGGCCTCGAGCGCGTCTACGCGGACAACCACCCCGTCCCGATGGTCAAGGCCAGCCCCGTGAAGTTCGAGTGCAAGTACCACTCGACGCACCGCGTCAAGGGCGCCTCCAACGTCGGCACCATTGACATCGTCTTCGCGAGCGTCGAGACCATCCACATCGACGACGAGGTCATCACGGTCGACGGCCGCCTGGACATCCGGAAGATCGAGCCCATCGCGCGGCTCGGCTACTTCGACTACACGGTCGTGCGCGAGACGTTCGAGATGCGCGTCCCCGGCGCGGACCTCGACGCCCAGCTCGGCCTGGAAGGACGGGCGGCATGAGCGCCGGAACCGCACCCACCGGCACGGCCGGGCGCGCGCACGACGCCGGGCGGGCGCGCCGCGTCCGCGACCTGATCGCCGTCAACTTCGGCAACACCCTCGAGTGGTACGACTGGACGATCTACTCGATCTTCGCCCCGTACTTCGCGGTGCAGTTCTTCAACCCCGAGAACGCCGCGTCGGCGCTGCTCGCGACGCTCGCCGTGTTCGCCGTCGGATTCGTCACCCGCCCGCTCGGCGGATTCCTGTTCGGCGCGTATGCCGACCGCGCCGGGCGCCGCAAGAGCCTGACGGTGGCGATGATGCTCACCGCCGCCGGCAGCCTCGTGATCGCGTTCGCCCCGACCTTCCAGTCCGTGGGGCTGCTGGCCTCCGTGGTCCTGCTCAGCGCCCGGCTCCTGCAGGGCCTCGCCCACGGCGGGGAGATGGGCACCTCCGTGACCTACCTGGTCGAACGCGCCCCGGCCGGCCGCCGCGCGCTCTGGGGCAGCACGTCCTGGGTGAGCGTCGTGCTCGGCACCATCCTGGCGACGCTCACGGGCCTGCTGCTGACGTCCAACCTCGCCGAGTCGGACATGCGGGAATGGGGCTGGCGCCTCGCGTTCGGCGTCGGCGGCGTCCTGGGCCTCTACGCGCTCTACCTGCGACGCCGGCTGACGGAGACGGACGCCTTCGAGGAGACGCGGGAAGACACGCAGGACGACGCCGGGGCCGCACCCGCCGCCGCCGGCCCGGCTTCCGCGGGCCCGGACCGTCGCGGACTGTGGCACCACTGGCGGGCCATCCTCGTGGTCTTCGGCCTCTCCGCGGGCGGCTCGGTGATGTTCTACACGTGGCTGATCTTCATGCCGACGCACGTCCAGCTGCAGCACGGGCAGTCCGCCTCGAGCGCCCTGACGGCGAGCCTCGTGGCGCAGGTGTTCTTCCTCGGGGCGATCCTCGCGGCGGGCTGGCTCGGCGACCGGATCGGCCGCCGCCCGCTGGTCATCGCGTTCGGCGCCGCCTTCATCATCCTGACGATTCCGGTGAACATGCTCCTGGACGGGACCTTTGCCACGACGTTGACCGCACTGCTGATCGCGCTGACCGCGCTGGCCCTGCTCTTCGGCGTCAACGGCGCGGTCTGGGCGGAGGTCTTCCCGACGCGCGTCCGGGCCGCCGGCGTCGCCGGGCCGCTGTCCCTGGCCACCGCGATCTTCGGCGGCACGGCCCCGTACGTGAATACGGCCCTCGCGCAGGCCGGGCGGCAGGACCTCTTCCTCTACTACCTCATCGGCGTCGCGGCGATCACGCTCGTCACCGGCCTGCTCATGAAGGAGACCAGGAACAACAAGCTGTCCCGGTGACCCGGACGGCCCACGGAACGCCCCCTCCCCCGCAACAGGCCGCCGCCCCGGACCACTTGGTCCGGGGCGGCGGCCTGTTTCCCCGTGTGTCGCGGTTTCCGAACCGCGGAGTTCCGGCGCGGCCCGTCGTCGGCGACGGGCCGGTGCTGCTACGCGGTTCCGCCGCTGGACTTCAAGAACGTCCGGACGGCCTCCTCGGGCACCCGGTAGGTGTGCCCGAAGTGGACCGACGGAAGCTCCCCCGAGTGCACCAGGCGGTACACCGTCATCTTCGAGACCCGCAGGACCTCGGCCACCTCGGCCACGGTCATCAGGTGCGTGTCCGGAAAGTGTTCTACGACGCTCATTCTGCTCCCTCCCCAACGAGGTTTCGGCCGCCCCCAAACGGCGCCGGCACCCCGCCTTTTCGGGGCGCCGATGCATCAACGCTATCCACGGCTGGGGACGATGTGAAGCACGGAGACGATGTTACTGACGAGGTGCAATCAATCCGTGACCGGGCCTGCGGATAACCGAAAGAAATGTGGTCGCGGATCATCGGAATTCCGGCAGAAGTGTATATTTGCAGAACTGCTAATTTGCACTCCCCGCACCACAGAACGGCGGCCCATGGGTACCCCTGTCCTCGAAGCCCACGACATCCACAAGACCTACGGCCACGGCGCGGGGGCCTTCAACGCCCTCAAGGGCGTCTCGCTTGCCGTCCACGAAGGCGAATCCGTGGCCATCGTGGGCAAGAGCGGCTCGGGCAAGTCCACCCTGATGCACATCCTCGCCCTCCTCGACGCCCCCGACGCCGGCAGCCTCGCCGTCAAGGGCTCCGACCCCGCCCGACTCAAGGGCCGCGACATCAACCGGCTGCGGAACGAGGACTTCGGGTTCGTCTTCCAGCAGTTCTTCCTGGTCCCCAACGCCACCGTCCTGGACAACGTCGTGATGCCCCTGAAGATCGCCGGCGTCGGCTCCGCGGAGCGCACGCGCCGCGGCATGGAGGCGCTGCGCGCCCTGGAGCTCGAGGACAAGGCCAGGAACAAGGCCACCGACCTCTCGGGCGGCCAGAAGCAGCGCGTCGTCATCGCCCGTGCCCTCGTGAACAACCCCAGGGTCCTCTTCGCCGACGAACCCACGGGCAACCTCGACTCCGCCACGGGCGAGGTCGTCGAGGACATCCTCTTCCAGCTCAACCGAGAACAGGGCATCACCTTGATCATCGTCACCCACGACCACGAGCTGGCCTCCCGCTGCGACCGCCAGCTCCACCTCCGCGACGGCCTCGAGGTCGCGGCATGAGGGCCCCGGACCTGCTCGCGAGCGCCGTCCAGAACACCTTCCGCAGCAAGCTCCGCACCGGCCTGACGGTCGTGGCGATCTTCATCGGCGCGTTCACCCTGACCATCACGAGCGCCATCGGCGCCGGCATCTCGAGCTACATCGACAGCCAGCTCGGGGCCATCGGCGCCGAGGGGGTCCTCAACGTCACCGCCGCCCCGGAGGCGCAGGGCGCCACCGACTCGGGACCGGCCCCCTACGACCCGGAGAAGGCCACGGCGGGCGGCCTGCCCGGCGGCGCCCCCGGCTTCGGCGAGCTGCTCGGCGACGCGGACATCGACGCCATCTCCGCCGTCGCGGGCATCGACCGGGTCGAGCCGAGCCGGATGGTCGCGGCCGACTTCATCGGAACGCCGGACGGCGACCGGTTCGAGGTCTCGCTCAACCCCTTCTCCGCGGCGACGAACCCCGACCTGGCCGCCGGCTCGGCCCTGTCCACCGACGCCCGCCACGAGATCCTCCTCCCGAGCGACTACGTCGAGCCCCTCGGCTTCGCCGACGCCGCCGACGCGGTCGGCGCCGAGGTCGTCCTCGGCGCGAGCAACGCGCTCGGCGAGCAGGAGACGCTCACCGCGACCGTCGCCGGCGTGCAGAACACCACCCTCCTGGACCTCGGCGCCGGCGTGAACACCCACCTCATCGACGCGCTCAACGAGATCCAGTCCTCCGGGCGCACCACGGCCGCCCCGAGCGGATACGTCGGGGCGATCGCCCACTTCGACCCGGCCCTCGGCGAGGACGAGCTCGACCGGATCAAAGACGAGCTCGCAGCCGACGGCTTCCAGGCGATGACCACGGAGGACCAGATCGGCGCCTTCCAGACGGTCATCAGCGGCATCATCGGCGTCCTGAACGCCTTCGCGGTCATCGCCCTGATCGCCGCGGGCTTCGGGATCGTCAACACGCTGCTCATGAGCGTCCAGGAGCGGACCCGCGAGATCGGCCTCATGAAGGCCATGGGCATGGGCAGCGGCAAGGTGTTCGGCCTCTTCAGCCTCGAGGCCGCCTTCATCGGCTTCCTCGGCAGCGCCCTCGGGGCCGGCGTCGCGATCGGCGCGGGCACCCTGATCAGCAACGCGCTCGCCGACACCGTCCTCTCGGGGCTTCCGGGCCTGCGGATCATGCTGTTCGAGCCCTCCTCGATCGCCGTCGTCGTCCTGGTCGTCATGCTGATCGCGTTCATCGCCGGAACCCTTCCAGCCCGCCGCGCCGCGGTCCAGAACCCGATCGACGCGCTGCGGTACGAGTAGGCGCTCCCGTGACGGACACCCATGAAGAGGGGCTGCGGGCTCGCAAGCGGCGGGCGACGCGCGAGGCGATCGAGCGCGCCGCCGTCGAACTCTCGCTCGAGCACGGCTACGAGCACGTGACGGTGGAGATGATCTGCGAGGTCGCCGACATCTCGCAGCGCACCTTCTTCAACTATGCCGGCTCCAAGGAGGGGGCGGTCCTCGGCATCGAGCCGCCCCTTCCGGACCAGGAGCTGCGCGCGGCCTACGTCGCCGGCCGCGGCAGCGACCCCCTCGAGGACCTCCTCGCGACGCTGGCCGAGGCCTTCGCGCGCATGGGCGGCGCGGCCCCGGAGCTCTTCCGGAAGCGGCGGAGGGTCATCGAGTCCCATCCCGCGCTCGCGCTCAAGGAGTTCGCGCGGATGGAGGAGGCCCAGAGCACGGTCGTCGAGCTGGTCCGGGAACGCCTCGAAGAGGACGACGCCGGGGCCGCACCCGGCGGGGCCCCCTCCCCGGGGCGCGGGGCCGGGGATCGCCGGGCCGGGGAGCGCTCGCTGGACGCGCGCATGACGGTCTCGCTGGCCTTCGGCGTCATGCACTTCGCGGCGGCGAGCTGGCTCGACGAGGGCCTTCCGCCCGACCCGGGCCCGTTCCTGGCAGCGGCCCTCGAGCGGGCCCGCCGACTGACGGGACGCTGACCGCCCGCCGCACCTCCGCATTTCATTAGTTGCGCAATGATGCAAACAAGGGCAGAATGACCGCATGCTCCGCGCCCTCGCCCACCCCGCGTACCGCCGGCTCTTCGGGGCCCAGGTCCTGGCCCTGGCCGGGACCGGACTGGCCACCGTGGCCCTCGCCCTGCTCGCGTACGATCTCGCCGGTCCCCGGGCCGGAGGCGTCCTCGGCACGGCGCTGGCGATCAAGATGGCCGCCTACGTGCTCGTGGCCCCGCTCGCCGCGGCGGCCTTCGCCCGCTTCCCGCCGCGCCGGGTCATGGTCGGGGCCGACCTCCTCCGCCTGGCCGTCGCCGCGTCGCTGCCCTTCGTCGACGGGATCTGGCAGGTCTACGTCCTCGTCTTCGTCCTCCAGGCGGCCTCGGCGACGTTCACGCCGACGTTCCAGGCCGTCATCCCCGAGGTCCTCACGGACGAGGAGGACTACACCGCGGCGCTCTCGCTCTCCCGCCTCGCCTACGACCTCGAGGCCGTGTTGTCCCCTATGCTCGCCGCGGCCCTGTTGCTCGTGATCCCCGCCCCCACGCTCTTCTTCGGCACGGCGGCCGGCTTCGGCGCGTCCGCGCTGCTCGTGATCTCGGCCTCCCTGCCGCGCCCGCGCGCGGCAAACGAGGGAGCCGGCGCCACCGCGGACAACCCAGCCGATGCCCAGGCCACGCCGGAAGCCACCGCCGGCCCGGACTCCTCCCGTCGTACCGGGCCCGCGATGCCGTTCGGCGCGAGGGCGCGCGAGGGCACCGCGCTCTTCCTCGGCACGCCCGCCCTGCGCCCCATCCTGGTCCTGAACCTCGCCGTCGCGGCGGCCGGGGCGCTCGTCATCGTGCAGACCGTGGTCATCGCCCGGTCCGTCCTCGGCCTCGACGCGGCGGCCGTCGCCTGGCTGCTCGCGGCCAACGGGGCCGGGTCCATGGCGGCGGCGCTCGCCCTGCCGGCGGCGCTCAAGCGCATCGGGGAGCGGCAGGCGATGCTCGGCGGCGCGGCCCTGCTGGCCGGAACGACCGCGGCCGCGGCCCTCCTGCTCGGCTCCGCCACCGCCTCCGCATCCACATCAGCGTCCGCCATCATGTCCACCACCGCACCGGCCGCGCCGCAGGCCGGAGCGCACACGTGGACCCTGGCCGGGATCGCCGCGCTGTGGTTCGCGATCGGAATCGGCTGGTCCGCGGTGGAGACGCCCGTCGGCCGCCTGATCCGGCGCCACGTCGAACCGGCCCGGCGGCCCGCGGCGTTCGCGGCTCAGTTCTCGCTCTCCCACGCGTGCTGGCTCCTGACCTATCCGCTGGCCGGTTGGCTCGGCTCCTGGGGGCTCGGCCCCACGGCGTGGCTCCTCGCTGGCCTCGCCGGCGCGTCCGCCGCCTGCGCAGCCTGGCTCTGGCCCCGGCGTCGTCCCCCGGCGCCCCTGGGGCAGGAGGAGCGCGACGCCGGCACCGCACCCCAGCCGCGCCCGGAACCCCGGGCGGGCGCGGGCACGGCAGAATAGGCCCATGAGCTACGTCAAGGCGACCGGCCCGGCCCTGCCGGGCGATGCCGAACTCGGGCAGTCCGTCGAGGTCCTGCGGCTCCTCGCCGACCGGACGCGTCTGGCCCTGCTCGCCCTGCTCGACGGGCGGGAACTGTCCGTCGGCGCGCTGTGCGGGGAGCTCGACCGCCCGGCCCCGGCCGTCTCCCAGCACCTGGCCAAACTGCGGGCCGCCGGGCTCGTCGCCAGCCGGCGGGAGGGCACGAGCGTCTTCTACACGCAGCCGGACGAGCACGTCGCGCTGCTCGTGGCCAACGTGGTCCAGTACGCCGAGCACGTCCTGGACGCGGACCCGGCCCACCACCGGGGTTGAGCTAGCCGCGGAGGCCGAGCTCGGGGCCGGCGAGCGCGTCGAGCGAGCCGGGGACCAGCGAGTAGTAGGCCCACACGCCGCGCTTCTCGCGGGACAGGAAGCCTGCCTGGACCAGGACCCGCAAGTGGTGGGAGACGGTGGGCTGCCCCAGGTCGAGGGGCTCGGTGATGTCGCAGACGCAGGCCTCCTGCCCGTCGGCCGCCGCGACGATCGAGAGGATCAGCAGGCGGTTCGGATCCCCCAGCGCCTTGAAGCGGGCCGCAAGGCGGTCGGCCTCCGCCCGGGCCAGTCGGACGGGCGCTCCGGAGGGCGCGCAGCACTCGGTCCCGGTGCACGCGCCGGAGTCGGAAGCGGAGCCGGAAGCGGACGCTGCCACGGATGCCGACCCGGGCACGGTCCCAGGTACCGGCGCAGCATCCCCGGCGCCCCGCTCGTGCTGGACGGTCACCGAAGGCGTGGGCATTGCGTCTCCTCGCATGGCTTCACATTGACACTCATCAATATAGTCCACGATACTCAATCCATCGATGATCATCGATGGAATCGATCTTGTCCCGTCGCCTGCCCCACCCATCGGAGCACCCCGTGCCAGCTGCCCCACGCCCTTCCACCTCTCGGTCCTCCGCCCCGCGGCGCCTGGGACTCGCCACCCTCGACCGGTGGCTCCCTGCCTGGATCCTGGCCGCGATGGCCGTGGGGCTGGGCATCGGCCGGCTCGTGCCAGGCCTGGGGGTGGCGCTCGAGTCCGTCCAGCTCGCCGGCGTCTCGCTGCCGATCGCCCTCGGCCTGCTCGTGATGATGTATCCCGTCCTGGCCAAGGTCCGGTTCCACGAGACCCGCCGGGTCGTCGGCGACCGCAAGCTGATGGCCACCTCGCTCGTCATCAACTGGCTCCTGGCCCCGGCGTTGATGTTCGGCCTGGCCTGGCTGTTCCTGCCGGACCTGCCCGAGTACCGCACGGGGCTCATCATCGTGGGCCTGGCCCGGTGCATTGCCATGGTGCTCATCTGGAACGACCTGGCCTGCGGCGACCGCGAGGCCGCCGCGGTGCTCGTGGCCGTCAACTCCGTGTTCCAGGTGGCAGCCTTCGGCGCGCTGGGCTGGTTCTACCTGCAGGCGCTTCCCGACTGGCTCGGGCTGCCGACCACGTCCGCCGAGTTCTCCGTCGGGGCGATCACGCTCTCCGTCCTCGTCTTCCTCGGCGTGCCCCTCGCGGCGGGCTACCTCAGCAGGACCGTCGGCGAGCGGACCAGGGGGCGGGACTGGTACGAGTCCAGCTTCCTGCCGCGCATCGGCCCGTGGGCGCTGTACGGCCTGCTCTTCACGATCGTCGTCCTCTTCGCCCTGCAGGGGGACGCCGTCATCGCCCGGCCGTTGGACGTCGCCCGGATCGCCGTGCCGCTGCTGGTCTACTTCGTGGTGGTCTTCGGCGCGTCGATGGTCATCGGGCGCGGCCTGGGCATGGGCTACGCCCGGACCACGACGCTGTCCTTCACTGCGGCCGGCAACAACTTCGAGCTCGCCATCGCCGTCTCGATCGCCACCTTCGGAGCCGCGAGCGGGCAGGCCCTGGCCGGCGTCGTCGGGCCCCTCATCGAGGTGCCCGTCCTCGTCGCGCTTGTCTACGCGGCCTTGTGGTCGCGCCGCTTCTTTCCCACGGCAGGACACGACGGCGGATCCCCCGCCCCGCGTCCTGCTCCCGCCACCACCACGACCCGAAAGGCCTGACCCATGGGCAGCCCCGTCCCCGTTCCTCCCGCTTCCGGAAACCACGCCGCCGGTCCGGCCAGGCCCTCGGTGCTCTTCGTCTGCGTCCACAATGCCGGCCGCTCCCAGATGGCGGCGGGCTTCCTGACCGCGCTCGGGCAAGGCCGGATCGAGGTCCGCTCCGCCGGTTCCCAACCGGCCGAGACCGTGAACCCGGCGGCCGTCGCCGCGATGGCCGAGCTCGGGATCGACCTCTCCGCCGAGACGCCCAAGGTCCTCACGACTGACGCCGTGCAGGCCTCCGACGTCGTCATCACCATGGGGTGCGGCGACGAGTGCCCCTACTTCCCCGGCAAGCGCTACGAGGACTGGAAGCTCGATGACCCCGCCGGCCGGGGAATCGACGCGGTCCGTCCCATCCGCGACGAGATCCGGGAACGCGTCGAGGCCCTGATCGCGTCGCTTCTCCCGCCCGTCGCCTGAGCGGTCCGGGCAGGGCGGCCGTCCTCAGCCGCGCCCGTCTCGACGCCCCGTGGCGCTCTGCTGCACGCCCGAGACCAGGAGCACGGCGCAGCTGAACCAGATCGCCCCGGCCGGACCGAGGGGCGCCGCGGCCGCGCCGGCGAGCAGCGGCATCGCGACCTGTCCGACCCGGTTGCCCATGAGCCGCACCGCGAGCGCCGTGCCGCGCCAACCGTGCGGCACCGCCTCCGAGATGAGCGACATCGTGAGGGGCTGCCCCAGCCCCAGGAACACGCCGCCGGCGAAGAGCAGCAGCAGGCTCAGCCACGGCACGTCGAGCAGCAGCGGCGGCACCGCGAGGCCGGTCCCGGCCCCCAGCAGGCTCGCGCGCAGCAGCGTCCGGCGGGCGAAGCGGCGGCTCAGGTACGGCAGGAAGCCGCGGGACAGGATCGTGCCGATGCCACGGGCGGCCAGCAGCACGCCGACCCACGCCGGGGAGATCCCGTGCTCCTCCCCCACGAGCGGCAGGAACGCGGTGAGGATGTCGAGCATCGCCAGTAGGGCGAGCGAGGCGAACATCTGCCCCGGAACGCCGGGAACGTGCAGGATCCCGGACATGGTCGGCCGGGGCACCGCGGCCCCGCCGTCCGCCGCCGCGCCCTCGCGCGCAGCACCTCCGCCCCCGGCGGCGGGCGCGGAGGAGGCGGGCCCCGGCGTCGTACTGCCCGGCCGGCGGCGCGGCGAGAGGCCGGCCCAGCTCGAGCGTCCGATCAGCACGATCGCCGGCAGCACGAGCAGGGACAGGACCGCGCCGAGCCAAAAGGACGAGGTGATGCCCGCGGAGCGCCCGGCCGCGCCCTGCGTTCCGAGGAGGGCGCCGGCGATGAGCGGGCCCACGATCTGCCCGCCCGCGTAGGCCGCGGTGAACCAGCCGAAGCCGGCGTCGAGGGACCCGTTCGGGGAGAAGCGGCCGATCGCCGCCTGCCCGGCGATGGTGAAGACGAGGTGGCCCATGCCGAGGACCGCGCTCGCGACGGCGACCGCGGCGATCCCGGGCGAGAGCGCCAGGCCCGCCGCGCCGAGGCCCAGCATCACCGCGCCGCCGCCCACGAGCAGGCGCAGGCCGGGGACCCGGTCCGTCAACCGGCCGAGCCACAGCGCCGCGACGACCGGCAGCACCGCGTACGCAGCCGTGACCAGGCCGATCACCGCGGCGTCCGCGCCGAGCTCCAGGAGCCGGTAGGTCGTCACGGGCCGGACCAGGTTCAGCGCCGTCTGCGAGAAGAAGGCCGCGACCACGAGGGACCACAGCCACAGCGTCGAACGCCGGCCGGCTGCGGGCATGGGTCCTCCCGGAGGGTGTCGTCAAGGGTCCCTTCAGGCTACTCCGCGGCCCCGTGGTGGCAGAATCGGAGCATGGCGCCGCGTCGAGGTCCTTCCAGCCCGTCCCCGGACGCCGCGCGGCTGCTGCCGCCCGGCGCGGTCGAGGAGTTCGCCGAGGCCGCGGGCGGACGGTTCCGCGTCCTGCGCAGCACCGCGTCCGGGACGGGCACGCCGCTCCTGCTCATCCACGGTGGCGGGCCGGACAACGCCGCGATCTCCTGGTACCGGGCCTTCGCTCCCCTGTCCGTGGACCGGCCCGTGTTCGCCGCCGACCTGGCCGGATGCGGCTACACCGAGGACGTCGCCGTGACGGGGACCGCCGCGGGGATGGCGGACCAGCTGGCGGAGCTGGCCGACGCGTTGGGGCTGGGCCGCATGGCCGTCGCCGGGGTCTCGATGGGCGGTGAGGTCGCGCTGCAGTTCGCGCTGCGGCATCCCGGGCGCTGCGCGGCGCTCGTCGCCGTCGCCCCCGGAGGGCTCGTCGAACGCCTCCAGGGCCGCTACGCGCAGCGCGCCGCCTGGCTCGCGACGCTCCTGCCGGATCCGGTGCTGAGGCCGCTCGCGGCCCTGGCCAACCGCTTCGTGGGCGCGGCGGTCAAGCGCATGGTGCACGATCCGTCCACGCTGCCCGCCGAGGTCGTCGCCGAGATGGTGCGCGAGGCCCGGCGGCCCGGATCCGGGATGGCCTACGGCGCCTACAACAAGGCCTCGATCGGCCCGCGCGGGATGCTGAACAACCTGCTGCCCGAGGTCGGCCGCATCACGGTTCCCACGCTGTTCTTCCACGGCGCCGCCGATCCCCTCGTCCCGCCGTCGGGTTCCGCCGGGGCCGCCGCGCGGATCCCCGGCGCCCGGCTCGTCCTGGTCCCCGATTGCGGGCACTGGGCGCAGCTCGAGGCGCACGGGGCCTTCGTCGACGAGGTGCGGGGCTTCCTGGCCGGGTAGCCCGGCCCCGGAGCCCTCCCGCTCAGCCCTCCAGGACCCGCGCCTCGGCCTCGGCCCGGGCCTTCGCGGTGTGGCGCGCCTCGAGCCAGATCGCCAGGAGCACGATCCCGGCGCCGGCGAGCGCGAGGATGCCGGCCGGGAACGCCTCCCCGGCGCCCGCGGCGACGAAGTTGCGGTCCTCGTCCTGCCACGGCCACAGGGCCCGCAGCCCGCCGGCCATGAGCCCGGTGACCACGACCATGGTGGCGTGGTGGTAGTGGTGCAGGAGCCAGCGCAGGAAGAACACGATCGCGACGCCGCCCAGCGCCGCGCCGCCGAAGAACCAGGCGAGGTGGCCGAAGTCGCGGTTGTTGACCGCCGACAGCGTCGGCTCGTACATCCCGAAGGACAGCAGCAGGAAGGACCCGGAGAGCCCCGGCAGGGCGAGCGCGCAGACGGCGACGGCCGCGGTGACGACGATGATGAGCGGCGTGGGCTCGAGGGTCTGCGGCGGCAGGGACACGGCGAAGCCGGCCAGCACGGCGCCCGCGACGGAGATCGCGACGTCCCGCAACCGCCAGGTGCCGGCCAGGCGCACGGGGATCAGCAAGGACGCGGCGACCATGCCGAAGAACGCCGCCCGGACCATCACGGGGTGCTCGTGCAGGAGGGTCTCCATGACGTCGGCCATGGTGACGGCGCCGACCAGCATGGCGGCGAGCAGGGGCGCGACGAGCAGCCATTCGACCTCGCGCAGCCGCGCCCGCCCGCGCGCGGCGTGCTCCTTGTCCTTCCACAGCGAGGTGGTCAGGAGCACGAGGCCGCCGAGGAGGGCGGTCGCGGAGTCGATGAGCCGCTCGTAGACCTTGACCACGAGGGCCACGGTGCCGCCGCTGACGCCGGGCATGGTCTCCACGGCGCCGATGAGGAGGCCGCGCAGGGCGTTGAGGAGGATTTCGACGGCGGGGCGGGCCTTGCGCCGCTCCCTCGCCTCGGCGGCGGCCGCGTCGAGGAGGGCCGCGCGCGCGTCCGGATCAGGCTCGAGGTCCGGGTTGCGGAGGAGTTCGGGATCCGGGCGGCCGGAGGGCCGGTCTGCGGGAGGATGTGCCAAGGGAGCTCTTTCGGTGGCCGGTCGCTGGTGCCCCTCAACCCTACCGGGCAACGGGGCACTCGCAGACCCTGCCGCGGCGCCGACGGAACTGGTCTGCTGGTCATGGCGCCCCGCCGAACCGAGACCCCGGGGCGTGCGAAGGAGCCCCGCCGTGACCGACCGAACCATCCCCGCCACGCCGCACCGAGTGAGCCCGCCACCGCGCCCGTCCGCGCTACGGGGGAGCCGGACCTGGATGGTGGCGGCCGCCGTCGTCTTCGCCGCGCTGAACGCCCGCACGGTGATCGCCGCCGTCTCCCCCGTCGCCGCCGAGGTGGACGCGGAACTGGGGCTCGGGACGCTCGGATTCGGGATCCTCGGCGCCCTGCCGCCGATCGTGCGACGGAATTTCCGGAACCGGATCGGCACGGCGACGTCGCTCTACGTCGTGGCGATGTCTCTCGGAACCGGCGGCCCGGCGCTACTCGGCGTGCCCGTCACCGATGCCGCCGGATGGCGCGCCTCGCTCGCCGTCTGGGCCGTCGCGGCCGCGGCCGCGGCCGTCCTCTGGTTCGGGGCGGTCCTCTTCCCCCGCCGGCGGCGACCACTCACCGGACCCGAGCCGAAGGCGGCGTCCGGGCGGCAGTCGGGCCCCGTCGTCGTCCCCGGCCCGGTATGGCGCTCCCCCACCGCATGGGCCATCGCCGCGCTGTTCGCGCTCGCCGCGACGCACGCCTACGCCGCCATGGCGTGGCTTCCACTCATCATGGCCGAGACGGCGGGGGCCTCGCGGGCCGGCGCCGGAGGGCTCTTGGCGCTGTTCGGCATGATCGGGATCCTGCCGTCGCTGACCGCCCCGGGCCTCGCGGCCCACCGGGTGCGGCTGAGGTCCTACCTGATCGCGGCCCTGGCCCTCATGGCATCCGGATACGCGGGGCTCATCGCCGCGCCGGGCGCTGCGCCGCTCGTCTGGACGGCGTGCATCGGGACGGGCAGCGCGTTCTTCCCTCTGTGCCTCGCGCTCGTGAACTTCCGGACCCGGACCGCGGAGGGCACGGTGGCGCTCAGCGGGTTCGTGCAGGCGTTCGGGTACGGCGCCGGGGCGCTGGGGCCGCTCGTGGTCGGAGTGCTGCGCGAGGCGACGGGCACGTGGACGCTGCCGCTCGCCCTACTGCTGGGCAGCACCGTGGTGGTCGCCGCGAGCGCTTGGGTGCTGGAGCGCGGCGCCTGCCTCGAGGACGAGACGACGCCGGCTACCGGCCGAGCAGCTCCTCCATCAGGGCGATCTCCGACTCCTGGTCCTCGATGACCTTCCCGGCCAGCTCGAGCGCCTCCGGGTCCCGCCCGTCATCGAGCTGGGCGCGGGCCATCTCCACGGCGCCCTCGTGATGGGCGATCATCTGCTCCAGGAAGAGCGGCCCGGCAGCGGCGGCATCGGCGGACCCGAGCTCGGCGAGCTGCCCGGGGGTCATCATGCCGTCCATGTGCCCGCCGTGCCCGGCGTGCCCCTCCTCCGGCTCGCCCCACCGCCCGAGCATGGCCTTGAGCTGGCCGATCTCCGGCCCCTGGGCGGCCTTGATGTCGACGGCCAGCTCGCGGATCCGGGGGTCCAGCCCGTCCTTTCCGAGGACCGTCTCGCTCATCTCGATGGCCTGTTCGTGGTGCGGGATCATCATCTGCGCGAACGCCACGTCGGCGTCGTTGTGCCCGGCGTCGGCGGATGGCCCGGCCGAGCACCCCGCGATCAGCAGGGCGAACAGGACGGCGGGCAGGGCGCGGATCAGGCGCGTCATGGCTTCCTCGGGGTCGGTGGCGCTGGCATGCCGCGGACGGCACCGACGACTATATACCCTCCAGGGGTATCTTGGGGAGGGTGGCGGCCGCGTCCCCATGCCTCGCGGACGCGGGGACGCCGGCGTCGGAGGGCTGCGGGAGCATCGGAGCGGCCCCCGCCGCCGGGCCTTCAGGCGGACTCGCGGCGAACGATCGTCGACCCCGTCCCGTCGGACGGCACACCCTCCGCCTCCAGCCCCAGTGCACGGCGCGCCGCACGGCGGCCGTAGGCCTCCGCGTCGATGCGGAGCGTGGTCAGGGACGGTTGCCAGATCGCCCCGTGCGGACCCTCGTCGAACCCCATGACGGCGAGCTCGGACGGCACGGACATCCCGAGGTCGCGAAGGGCGGTGAGGGCGAGCAGGGCGGTGTCGTCGTTGAACGCCGCGATCGCCGTCACCGACGGCCGCTCACGCCGCATCCGGGCCAGGGCGGCGACCGCTTCGTCGCGCGACGGGCCCACCACGACCAATCCGGGCTCGGGCAGGCCGAGCGACTGCGCGGCCCGGCGGGCGTGCGAGAGACGCAGCGCGACGACCCGTTCGTCGATGTCGTCCCGGGGGCAGGCCAGGGCGATGTGGCGATGCCCGCGTTCGGCGAGATACCGCAGTTGGGCCAGGGTGTGCGCCGCCATCCCGTCGACCCATCCCCCCTCCCACCCCGACTCCTCGCTTCCGTCGAAGACGGCCGCGAGATCGAGGACGGCGCGGGGGGCGAACGCCTGGATGACCTCCCGCGTCAGGGAGTCCGCATCGCGGCGATGCGTGACCAGAAGGATGTGGTCCAGCCGGCGCAGCTCGTCATCCAGCCCCGCGATGAATCCGCCGAGGCCGCGCCCGGAGGGAACCCCCGCCGTGTTCAGCACCACCATCCGCGACGCGCCTTCGCGCAGCGCCCGGGCGATCCGGTGCGGCGTGTAGCCGAGCCGCCGCGCGGCCGCGCGCACGCGCTCCTGCGTGTCGGCGGGGATCGTCTGGCCGGGCGTCTCGTTGAGCACGAAGCTGACGGTCGACGGCGAGACCCCGCTCTCCCTGGCGACGTCCTTGGCGGTCGCGCGCGCCCTGTCCCGTTCGATGTCCACCGCACCAGACTACGGTTACTAATTCGATTTAGTGACGACAGTCGGCCATGGCGTCGTCCGGCGCCCCACCCCCGCAGGAAGGAAGCCATCATGAGGTCCGTCTACGTCACGGGAGCCGACGAGAATTCGTGGGTCGAGGTCGGCGACCACGTCGTCGTCGACACGATGGCGTTCTCCGACGGGCTGCTCGGGTCCGGCGGGGCGCAAGGGGCGCTGTCCGAGTACGTGATCGTCCGGGACTTCGAGCCCGGCCACCAGCTCAAGGTCATCCCGAAGGAGATCCCCTGGCACGTCGCTGCGGGGCCGGCCACATCGTTGTCGTGGACATCGTCGCCTCGCGCCTCGAGAAGGCCCTCACGATCGGTGCGGACGCCGTCATCAACTCCGCCGAGGAGGACGTGGCCGCCCGGCTCGTCGAACTCCATGGCGACGGCCGGAGCGCCCTGGTCCACGGCACCCGTTCCGGAACGGACGTCTTCCTCGACGCCGCGGGCGTGGCCCGCGTCGTCCAGTCGGCCACGGGCCTCGCCAAGCACGGTGCCACGCTCGGCGTCGTCGCCGTCCACAAGAGGCCCGTCGAGATCGACTTCGGGGGCATCCTGACGACCGAGCTGAACATCGTGTGGTCGGTCGGCTACCCGACGGAGATCTTCGACGTCACGGACGACATCGTCGAGAACTGGGAGCGCTACGCCCACATCGTCAGCCACACGCTGCCGTTCGACCGGGCGCTCGAGGCCCTCGAACTGGCCAAGACGCCGGGCGCGGCCGACAAGGTCGTCGTCACCTTCGACTGACGCCCGGCGGGACCGGCGGCACGACGGCGGCGATCCTCGCCTCGAGCTCGCCCGGGTCCAGGGCGAGGCCGTCGGGGCCGCGGAGCGCGCCGTCGCGGTACTGCCAGAGGACCTCCACGCCGGCATCGGTCACGAGCCGCCAACGCGTCCCCTCGACCATGGCCTCCGCCCCGACCCCGGCCTGCGCGCCGGCCTGCGCGAAGGAGGCCACCGCGGCCGGGAGTCCGGCCGCCGCCACGGCGTCGACGCGGTAGGGCGTGTTCTCGAGCCGCTTGCGGCCGGGCCCGCCGCTCAGCCCCAGCCGCGCGGCGACCGGGCGCGCGTCCTCCGCCTGCGACTGGTCCGCCGGCCAGCGCTCCTCCTGCCAGAACACGCACGCGTGCCCGGGGGGTCCGACGTCGGCGCGCAGCTCGCGCGCCGTCACCGCCTGTCCCGCGGGGCCGGGCACGGTCTCGAGGACGTGGAGCACGCACGACGGCGTCCGCCGCGGCTGCGTCAGCAGCAGCCCCTCCGGTGTCGCCCGGCCGTCGCGCCCGATGAGCCCGGCCTCGAGCAGGGGGCCCACCGAACCGTCCGCGACGGCCCGCGCGGGCGCCCTCGCCGCGAAGTTCCGCCACAGCAGGTCGACTTGGTGCTGGTCCAGCACGGGTCCCGCCGAGGCGCGCAGGTGGGGCCCCGGCGTCGTTCCCGGCCCACCCGGCGCACCTGTCTCCCGGCCGGGGCCCGCGGACGAGGCGAGCGTCCACGCCGGCAGCCGGGCGGGCGTCCCGTCGGCGGCGCGGACGGGCTCCAGCCCCTCGATCTGGCGGATCCACGACGGACGCAGCCCGGCGGGCATCCACCAGTACGCGAACACGACGCCGGCCACGACGCCCACCGCGCCGAGGGCGCCGAGTCCCGTGCTTGCCCACTGCCACGCCGTGCCGTCCGGCGCCGGGACCGATCCGGCCACCGCGGCGCCCCACGCGATCCAGACGGCCGCGGCCACCACGAGGAGACCGCCGCCCATCCAGGCCAGCGCCGGGCCGAGGTAGGCCATGAACACGTTCCATGGGCGCCACAGCCCCCGGTAGCACTGGATCCCGAACCACAGGGCCGGGGCGCCCGCCACGGTCAGGCCCAGGGCGAACAGCAGGGTCGATTCGGTGTCCATGCGGGGCTCCTTCGCTCGTCACCGCCAGCCTAGCGGCGCCGTCCTTCCCCGCGGGGCGGACCGCCTGCGACGATGGCCCCATGACCTCCGCGCGCGGACCCCTGCAGCCCCTCGGCCCCGGGCGCGCCGTCGTGACGCGCGCGGCTCCCCCGGCGCACCTCGCCGGACTCGTGCGGCACTACTGGAGTGCCCGCTGGGACGTCCCCGACGGCGCCGTCCAGGTCCAACGCGTCCTGACCTACCCCAGCTGCAACCTCGTCGTGGAGACGGGCGCGGGCGCCGAGGGCATGCTCTACGGACCCGTCACCGGGCTCTCCACACGGCGCCTGGCCGGGCGCGGCACCGCCTTCGGCGTCCTGCTCCAGCCGGCCGCGGGGGCCCTGCTCTCCGACGTGCCGATGCCCCGGCTCGCCGACTCGGGCCGGCCCGCCGCCGCCATCGGCTTCACGGCCGGACCCGACATCGCCGCGCTGCTGCCGCTGGGGCTGGACGGGGACGACGCCGGCGCGGCCGGTCGCGCGCACGGCGGCACCACCGGCGCCCCGGAAGACGACGACGGGAGGGTGGCCCCGGCGTCGTACGCCCGGCCCTTCGAGGACTGGCTCGCCGCGCGGCTCCCGGACGGGGCGGACCCGGAAGGGGCGCTCGTGAACCGGATCGCGGAGGAGGTGGAAGCGGACCCGGCGCTGCTGCGGGTGCGGGAGCTCGCCGCCCGGTTCGAGATCGGCGAGCGCACGCTGCAGCGCCTGGTCCGCGCCCGGCTCGGCCTCACGCCGAAGTGGCTCATCCAGCGCCGCCGCCTGCAGGAGGCCGCGGCCCGCCTCGCCGACGGCGCCGGACCGGACCTGGCCCGGCTCGCGCACTCGCTCGACTACGCCGACCAGGCCCACTTCTCCCGCGACTTCTCCGCCGTCACGGGGATGTCTCCGGGTCGGTACCTGGGCCAGCTAGGTACTGGGCCAGCCACGCGTTGACGCGCGCCTCCGACGCGGCGCGGGAGAGGTCCTCGACCCGCGTCATGACCGCCCAGCGCCGGTGGAACGGGTCCAGGACGGTCGCGTAGCGGTCGCCCGAGACGAAGTCCGACGGCGGCTCCACCACGGTCGCGCCGCGCGCCACCGCCGCGGCGAAGACCGCGTCGACGTCGGGGACGTAGAGGCAGATCGAGCCGCTGACGTGCTCCGCGTCCTGGGCGCGCAACCCGGGCATCGGGTCGGCGAGCTGCAGGATGCCGTGGCCGAAGTCGAGCTCTGCGTGGGAAATGGTCTCCGATCCGTCCTCGCGCGGGGCCCCGGGCATCCGGGACAGGACCGTGGCGCCGAAGACGTCCCGGTAGAACTCGAGCGCCTGCGCCGCCGGCTCGACGACGATGAACGGGGTCAGCGAGGTGTAGCCGGCCGGGACGCCGTGCGTGGTGTGCTCCCCGTGGGCCGGGGCGCGGGGCGTGGTGCTCATGGCGGGATCCTCCTGGTGGGGGGCGGTGCGGGCCGCCCGTGCTGGTCGATGCCTCCAGCCAACGCCGGAATGCTCCCGGGGTCTTGAACAAACGCGACACCCTTCTCGCCCGCGGTGTCGGGGTAGATGTCGGAACTCGACACGTCTTCCCGCACTTTCCCCGACACCGCCGATGGGGGTCGGGAGTGTGGGGCGTCAGGAATGCGCGGGCGTCAGGTCGTCAGCCGTCCGTGGTCGACGAGCCCTCCGACGCCGGCGCGCCGCCGCCCGGGGCGCCCTCGGGCGGGGTGCCGCCGCCACCGGGGCCGCCCTCGCCGCCACCACCGCCGCCCATCGTTCCGGCGGTCGGCTCGGTGCGCGTGTCCACGCCGACGGTGAGCTTCACGGCATACCCCTCGCCGACACTCCCGGTGACGGTCGCGAGCTGGGTGGCCCCGGCGTCGTCCCCGAAGACGTTGTCCGTCTCCAGGGTGAGGCTCGAGAGGTTCCGGACCGAGGATTCGTAGCCCGCCGTCGCGTAGACGGCGTCGCTCACGTCCTGCGGAATGGCGACCTGGGAGGTGGAGATGGCGTTCGCCGCGTCCGTGATGGAGTCCTGGTCGGGGTAGACCTCGAAGTGGATGTGCGGCCAGCGGCCCGTGTAGCAGGCGGGGAAGATGCTCGTGTACCGGACCACGCCGTTCTCGTCGGCGATCTGGACGCCGCGCAGGTAGTTCTCGCCCTCCACGCCCTCCGAGTAGAGGGAGTAGTTCCCGTCCCGGTCGCAGTGCCACACGTACACGGCCACGCCGGCGAAGGGGACGTTGCCGTTGGCCATGTCCAGGATCGTCAGTTCGAGCGTCATCGGGATGCCCTCGGCCGTGACGGACGCGTCGCCGAAGCTCGAGCGGATGTCGCTGCGCACGATCCCGCTTTCCTGCAGCGCGTTGGGCCCGTTGGACCCGTCGCCCGGGTAGGGGCCCGCGGTCTCGTCCGGGATCTCGGTCAGGCCGGAAGCGGAGGACGACGACGATGCCGTCCCCGTCGCCCCGCACGCCGCGAGCCCGAACGCCGCCGCGCCGAGGCCCAGGAACTGCAACGCCCGGCGACGCCCGATGAGCGTCCCGACGTCGAACGCCAGACCCTGGTCCTCGAGGTCCTCTTCGGGCCGCGGCAGCGGGCGTCCCTCGTAGTGCGTGGGCTTGCCGGTCGTGGCGCGCGAGGCCTCGAGGTCCCGGGCCAGCGCTGACGGCGCGGACGGCACGGGCAGCGGGCGCGTGGGCGGCGCGTCGAGGACGGCGGGTAGCTGGGCTGTCGTCGATCGGTCCATGGGTTCCTCCTGGTTGCTTGGCTGCTGCCAGCCTAGGAACCGTTCCTATGGCAACCCTGTGGCGGCGGACAGGCGGGGCTGTGTCCATGAACGGGGCCCGACCGGGCGGTGTCCGGCTTCACTGGGTCGGCGCGGCCGGGCTGGCCGCCGCGCCCCGGTTCAACCGGTCGGCGCGGCCATGCATGCGGCCGTGCGCGCCGCCGCGGCCCGCGCGTCCTCGAGGGCGAGCTCGGCGTTGATCGCCGCGGCCGCCATCGTTCCGCCCCCGCCGGCGACGGAGACCATCGCCGAGAGGTCGCTCGAGTTTCCCGCGGCCCATACGCCCTCGATCGGCGTACGACCCATGGGGCCGGTCTCGATGAAGCGTCCCATGGGGTGTTCGGACAGCTCCCCGCCGAGCTGCTCGTAGAGCCCACCGCGCGCGATCATCCGCGGCCCGACGGCGAGCGCGTCGACCTCGATCCGCTCCCCGCCGGCCAGGACCACGGCGAGCGGCGACGAGCCGTGGTCGTCGGCGTGTTCGGCGCCCGCTTCCTCCGGTTCGACCCGCGCCACGGGCCCCGGGACGGTGCGGACGCCGAGGGCGGCGAGCTGCGCGGATTCCTCCGGGCCGAAGCCGTCGATGCGGTGCAGGAAGACGGTCACGGTGTCGCTGAGCTGGCGGAACAGGAGCGCCTGGTGGACGGCGAACGGCGTGGTGGCGAGGATGCCGATCCGCTGCCCGCGCACCTCGTAGCCGTGGCAATACGGGCAATGCAGCACACGCCCGCCCCACTCCCCGCGCACGCCGGGCACGTCAGGCAGCTCGTCGACGAGGCCCGTGGCGAGCAGCAGCCGCCGCCCGGTCACCCGGGTGCCGGTGGAGAGGACGACGGCGAACGCTTCGCCTTCCCGGGCGGCCGAGACGGCCTCCGCCGCGACGATGCGCGCGCCGTAGGCCTCCGCCTCCGAGCGGCCGGCGGCGAGGAGCTCGAGCGGGTTCACGCCCTCGCGGCCCAGCAGGTTGTGGGCGGCGTGCGCGGGGGCGTTGCGCGGTTCCCCGGCATCGACGAGGAGGACGCTGCGCAGCGAGCGGGCGAGCGTCGTGGCCGCGCTGAGGCCGGCCGCTCCCCCGCCGACGACGACCACGTCGTAGCTCGTGGATTCCACGGGGACGGCGGTGGATCCGGGATCGGCGGCGGTGGATCCGCGCTCGGTGTCGTGGAAGGACCGGTGGCTGTCAGTGTTCACGGTTGGCTCCTGTCGGTGTGGGACGGGTTGGCGGTCAGGACGGGTTGGCGGGTCGGCGCGCGGCCCACGCGGTACGGCGCGTGCGCAGGCCCACGACGGGCAGGTGGTCGAGCGAGCCCAGCCCGTGGCCGAGCAGGGCATCGAGTGCGGCCCGGTCGGCGGGGTCCGGTTCCGGGCCCGCGACCCCCGGGCGAGGCGTGGCGTGGCCATGCCCCGCGTGACCGGCCGGGCGCGGCCCCCCGATCCCTGCTTGGAGGCGCTCCAGATAGAGCCGGGCGAAGCGGCGGACCTGCGGAGAGTCCTGGGCGTGGACCTCGAACACACGCCGGCCGGCGGGCTCGAATCCCGCCGCCTCGAGGACGGGGCCCCAGTCCGGGTGTCCGTTCCAGCCGGCGGCCTCGACGGCGCGGTGGCAGCGTTGCTCCAGCGCGGCGGGCTCCTCGCCGGCATCCTCGAGGAAGCGTGGCAGGCCGTCGAGCTCGAGCACCAGCAGCAGCCCGCCCGGTCTGAGCGTCTCGAAGACGCCGCGCAGCGTGCTCCCCGGATCGGCCACGTGGTGCAGCGAGGACGAGGCCCACGCCAGATCGGCCCAACCCACATCGGCGGCCGGCCCGGCATGCTCCGGTCCGCCGGCCGAGAGGCCGCGTTGCGCGTTGGCCGCAGGATCCGACGGCCGGACAGCGGCGACCCAGCCGCCGTCGAGGTCGGCCTCGACGGTCCGCAGCCGCGAGCTGGAACCTGCGCCGGCGCCAGCGCCTGCATCGGAGCCGGGGCCGGCACCTTCCGCCGCGGACCTCAGCCGCTCGAGCATCGCGGGCGACCCGTCGACGGCGGTCAGCCGGGCCTCCGGGAAGCGCCGGGCCAGGGCCAGCGTGCCCACGCCGGTGCCCGCGCCGAGGTCGACGGCCTCGCGGACGGGGCCGGCCGCCAGCGCGGCGATCCATTCCGCGGCCTCGTCGGCGTAGCTCCCGCCGAGAGCGGCGTCGAGCTCGATGACCTCGGCCATCGCGGCGTCGTGGTCGCCTTCGTGGTGATGTCCACCGTGCCCAAGTCCGGTGTGGAGGTGTCCGCCGTGCTCGTGGTCGGCGTGGAGGTGTCCGTCGTCGTGTTGTCCGTGGTGATGGTCCATGCCCTCAAGGCTAGGCGTCCCGTGCTTTCAGCGCATAGACTCTTGCGTATGACGCAAGAATTCGAGATCGACGCCGTCGTCCGCCGCCGCATCCGTGGCCTCCGCACCGCGAGGGGCTGGTCCCTCGAGGCCCTCGCGAAGCGCTGCGGCATGACGCCGTCGACGCTGAGCCGCATCGAGACGGGCCACCGGCGGATCGCCCTCGACCAGCTGGTCCCCCTTGCCCACGCCCTGGACACCACGCTGGATGCCCTGGTGGAGGCGGAAGCCGACTCCGACGTCGTCATCCGTCCCGAACCCCAGCACGCGCCGGGCCTGACCACGTGGCTGCTCTCGAGCGAGTCGACCCTGCACGGGGTCACCGTCGCGAAGATGCGCATCACCAACGAGCGCGAGGTCCCCGCCGAGCTGCCCGTCCACCCGGGGCGCGAGTGGCTGACGGTGCTCTCCGGAACGGCCCGGCTCCAGCTCGGCGCGCGCGTCGTCACCGTCCGCGCAGGCCAGGCCGCGGAGTTCTCCACGATGGTCCCGCATGCCATCACGGCCGAAGGCGGGCCCGTGGAGATCCTGACGATCTTCGACCACGACGGCGAACGCGCGCACCTGCACTGAGGCGCGCCTCCTACTCCCCCGTCTCGCCGTCGACGGCCTCCCGCAGCAGGTCCGCGTGCCCGTTGTGCCGGGCGTACTCCTCGATCATGTGCACGAGGATCCAGCGCAGGCTCGGCGGATCCTCGCCATGCCGTGCGTGGTCGGCCGGGCGGCCGAGCCCGCCGTCCGCCACGGCCCGGGCGACGTGTGCGCGGGAGCGGGCGACGGCGTCGTCCCAGAGCGCGCGCAGCGCCTCCGGCTCGTCGCCGGCCGCCGAGTTCCACTCCCAGTCGGGGTCCCGTTTCCAGTCCACGTCCCGCCAGGCGGGATCCGGCTCGAGGGCCAGGAGCTGGCAGCCGAACCAGAAGTCCTCCACCCACGCCATGTGCTTGAGCAGGCCACCGAGGGTCATGGCGGACGCGGCCGTCGTAGCGCGCAGGCCGTCGGCGCCAAGCCCGCGGCACTTCCACTCGAGGGTCTGACGCTGGTAGTCGAGGAACCCGGTGAGCGTCTCGAGCTCCCCGGCGGACCCGGGCGGCTCGGTGCGGCCCTGTTCGTCGATGATCGTCATGCGGCGTCCTTTCAGTCGTTTCAGGGGCCGTCGGCGAAGACGGCGTCGGGGTCGTCGGGGGCGCGGCGGTCCTGGAGGCCGGGCGGGGCGCCGTCGTTGACGTCGTCGGCGATGTTGCCGCCACTCCGGCCGCCGGTGCCGAGCAGTCCCGTGAAGGACCAGTCCTCGTTCGGGGGTGCGCGGTGGCCCTCGAACCAGGAGGCGGGAGTCCCCAGCGGGCCCGGTACGACGCCGGACGGCTCGGCCGCGCTGTGCCCCGCGGGGCGGTGCGGGGCCGGGCCGGACGCGTCGGCGCCGGGGCCGGATTCGGCGTCCCCGAAGGGTTTCGGTTCAGCCTCCCCGGCGGTTGCCGGCTCGACGTCCCCGGCGGGTTCCGGATCAGCGTCCCCGGCGGGTTTCGGATCAGCGTCCCCGGCCGATCCCGGTCCGGCGCTACCGGCAGGCCCCGGTTCGACATCGTCGCCGCCGGAGCCGCTGGCGGGTTCGGGGTGGGCGGGTTGCTCCCCACCGGTGCTTGGGTTCTCCATGGTCAGTCCGTTCTCCCGCGTGCTGCGCCACCCCCAGGTGGTGGAACCGACGCTACTCCGGAGCGCGTCGGCTGGCGAGGTGCCGCGCAGGCCACGGCGCTCGCACGGATCATCAGTTTCTGGACGAATCGTCGTCCAATGGTCACTGATTCGTCCAAAACCGGATGATCGGCCGGGCCAGCCACTCGGCCATAGCGCGGGCCGACCGCTTCCTCGGCATCCCGGCCGCACGCGGGCCCCACGACCGGGGATCCCGGATGGACTACGTCGGGCCGAGGAGCGCCCACGTCCCGACGGGTTGATAGGCAGAGTCGTAGACGTCCTCGCCACTGCCCTCGACGAGCGGATAGTTCTTGAGGTTCCCGGCCCAGTAGCGCAGGATCCGCGCGAGCTCGGGTTCCACCTCCCCCGTCAGCTGGTCGGTGTCCACTTCCAGCACGAACCGCATGGTCCGCTCCCCTCTGTCGCGTTCCGACCGTCGGCGGCGCTGCCGGCGGTCATCCCAGCGTAGGCGGTGCGGGACGGAGCCGCACGGGATCAGATACGCGGAAGCCAAACCGTCGGTGCCGGATCCTAGCCTCGGGAACATCACTCGCCGCCGCGCGGCCGGGCAGCCCGCCCGGATCAACGGCGGCACTTCATGAAAGGTGTTCGCGCGATGCTTCCCACTCAGCCGAACTCCGGAGCGGCGCCCGACGGCGTTCCTCCGTTCCCTCCGTCCACCGCGACCACGACCCGGGCCAAGCGGCCCTGGTACCGCCGCTGGTGGGCGATCGCCCTCGCCGCCTTCTTCGCGGCCGGGGTCCTCGCGAACCTCGTCGGCGGCGGCGACGGGGCCCCGGCGGCGGGCGACGCCCCGACCGGGCAGGCCGGCGTCGTCGCCGCCGTGGCGAGCGATGATCCCGCGGCGGAGGCGTCGGCGGCCGCAGCCTCCGAGTCCGCGTCCGCCGCCGCTTCCGAGTCCGCAGCCGCCGAGGCCGAGCGCAAGGCCGAGGAGGAGGCCGAACGCAAGGCCGCTGAGGCCAAGGCGAAGGAAGAGGCCGAGGCCAAGGCAGCCGCCGAGGCCAAGGCCCAGGAGGAAGCCGAGGCGAAGTCGAAGAAGGAGGCCGCGGCCGAGGAGAAGAAGCGGATCGACGGCGCCCAGCCCGTCTCGGCCCGGGACCTCTCGCTCATCGTCAAGAAGCCCGACGCGCACGTCCTCGAGACGCTCGTGGTCCACGGGGAGATCACGCAGTTCGATGCCGCCACCGGGGAATGCATCTTCCGCGCGAACATCGGGCACACCAACATGGCGCGCTCGTGGGACTACGACCACAACGCGATCTTCATGGCCGGTGACGGAGACGCCGACTGCCCCGAGCTGGACGACTTCGTGGCGGACGACGAAGTGCGCATCACGGCCACCGTCGTGAGCGCCTTCAGCTACGACACCCAGATCGGCGGCAGCACGACCGTGCCGCTGTTCAAGGTGGAGAAGATCGCGCTGGCCAAGTAGCGCGGGCCGGACCGGGGACAACCGAAGCCCGGACCGGGGACGACGGCGGGCGGCCCCCGAAGGTGCCGCCCCGCCGTCGTGCTGCCTGATCCGTGCCGCGCGGATCCGCCGCTACTGCTTGAACGCGGCGTCGAAGGAGGTCTCCGACGCCGGGAAGTCCAGCTTCCTCAGCGCCGCGAGCGCCTCCGGCGCCCCGTGCAGGCGGTCCATGCCGGCGTCCTCCCACTCGATCGAGATGGGGCCGTCGTAGCCGATCGCGGCGAGCGCGCGGAACGCGTCCTCCCACGGCACGTCCCCGCGCCCGGCGGAGACGAAGTCCCAACCGCGCCGCGGATCGCCCCAGGCCAGATGGGAGGAGAGGATGCCGTTGCGGCCCCCGCCCATCCTCATCCGGGTGTCCTTGCAGTCCACGTGGTAGATCCGCTCGGCGAAGTCGGAGATGAAGGCCACGGGGTCGATCCCCTGCCACATCATGTGGCTCGGATCCCAGTTCAGCCCGAACGCCTCCCGGTGCCCGATCGCCTCGAGCGTGCGCTGCGTGGACCAGTAGTCGTAGGCGATCTCGGACGGATGCACCTCGTGGGCGAAGCGCACGCCGCACTCGTCGAAGACGTCGAGGATCGGGTTCCAGCGGTCGGCGAAGTCCTGGTATCCGGCGTCGATGACCTCGCCGGGCACGGGCGGGAACATGGCCACGTACTGCCAGATCGAGGACCCCGTGAACCCGACGACGGTGTCCACGCCGAGCTTCTTCGCGAGCCGCGCGGTGTGCTTGAGCTCCTCGGCCGCCCGCTGCCGCACGCCCTCGGGATCGCCGTCGCCCCACACCCTCTCCCCCACGATCCCCTGGTGGCGGAAGTCGATCGGATCGTCGCACACCGCCTGGCCCTTGAGGTGGTTGGAGATCGCCCAGACCTTGAGCCCGTACTTGTCCAGGATCCCGAGCCGTTCGGCGATGTACGCGTCGTCGTCCCAACGCCAGGCGTCCAGGTGCTCGCCGGAGACCGCGATCTCCAGCCCGTCGTAGCCCCAGCCGGCCGCGAGCCGCGCGACCTCCTCGAGCGGCAGGTCCGCCCATTGCCCCGTGAACAGGGTGAAGTTCCGTGCCATTCCTACTCTCCAATCCTCAACGGGGCCCCGCCGCGGGCCGCGCTGGACTCGATCGCGTCCAGCACCTCCTGCACGGCGAGCCCCTCGGCGAACGACGGCGATGCCTGGGTTCCGGACGCGACCGCGCCCAGGAAGTCGGCGGCCTGGTGGGTGAACGCGTGCTCCCATCCCAGCACATGGCCCTGGGGCCACCACGCGTCGAGATAGGGGTGCTCCGGTTCGGTGACGACGACCCGGCGGAATCCGGACTCCGAGGCCGGATCGCTCCCGTCGAGGAAGCGCAGCTCGTTGGGCCGTTCGAGGTCGAACGCGAGGGCGCCGGCGCTGCCGTAGACCTCGATGGTCAGCGCGTTCTTGCAGCCCAGCGCCACGCGGGACACCTCGACGGAGGCGACGGCCCCGCCGTCGAGCCCCAGGGTGGCCCAGGCGGCGTCGTCCACCGTGACGGGCTCGGTGCCGTCCGGCCCCGGGCGCTCGGTGACGAACGTGCGCAGGGTGCCCGACGCCGTCGTCACCTTCTGCCCCGTGAGGTACTGGACCTGGTCCACGGCGTGGGAGGCGATGTCCCCCAGCGCGCCGGAGCCGGCCGTGTCCTTGCGCAGCCGCCACGTCATGGGCGCCGCGGCGTCGGCGAGCCAGTCCTGCAGGTAGGAGGCGCGCACCTGGCGCACCGTGCCCAGCCGGCCCTCGGCGATGAGCCGGCGGGCGTAGGCCAGGGCGGGGACGCGACGGTAGGTGAAGCCCACCATCGCGACCTGGCCGGGCGCGGCAGCGGCGGCGTCCACCATGGCCCGGGCCTCGGCGAGCGTGTTGGACAGCGGCTTCTCCACCAGCACGTGCTGGCCGGCCTGCAGCGCCGCGATGGCGATCTCGGCGTGAAGCCAGCCCGGGGCGCAGATGTCGATCACGTCGATGTCGTCCCGGCCCACGACGTCCCGCCAGTCCGTGGCCGTGTCGGCCCAGCCGTGACGGCGCGCGGCCTCCTTGGTCGCCGCGGGGTCCCGGCCCACGAGGACGGCTTGCTGCACGTCGGGGACGTCGAAGTACGCGCCCACGTTCCGCCACGCGTTCGAATGCGCGCGGCCCATAAAGGCGTAGCCGATCGTGGCCACCCTCAACTCGGTCATGGGGACTCCTTCTATTTCACGGCGCCGGCGGACAGGCCGGCGACCAGGTGCTTCTGGACCAGCATGAAGCCGATCAGCACGGGCAGGGACACCACCACGGAGGCGGCCATCAGCTGGTTCCAGAAGACGTCGGTCTCGGAGGCGTAGGCCCGCAGGCCCAGCGCCAGGGTCTTGGTGGATTCGTTCGCGAGCACCGAGGCGAAGAGGACCTCGCCCCACGCCGCGATGAACGAGTAGACGGCCACCGCCACGATGCCGGGCTTCGCGACCGGCAGCACCACGCGGAACAGCGCGCCGAGCCGGCTCGTGCCGTCGATCATCGCGGCCTCCTCGAGCGCCTGCGGGATGGAGGCGAAGTAGCCCGTGAGCATCCAGATCGCGAACGGCAGCGTGAAGGTCAGGTACGTCAGGATGAGCCCGCCGAGGCTGCCTTGGAGCTGGATGCCGGTGACGTTGCGGATCTGCGTGAAGATCAGGAACAGCGGCAGCAGGAACAGGATGCCGGGCAGCATCTGCGTGGACAGCACGGTCAGGCTGAAGGCCCGCTTGCCGCGGAAGTCCAGCCGAGAGATGGCGTAGGCCGCGAGGATCGCGATGACCACGGAGCACACGGTGGCGGTGCACGTGATGATGAGCGAGTTGACGAAGTAGCGGCCGAGCGGCACTGTCTGCCAGATGTCCAGGTACGGCTCGAGGGTGATCCGCTCGGGGATCCAGCGGAAGACCCCGGAGACGTCGGAGAGCGGCTTCACGGACGTGGAGAACACCACGTACAGCGGCACCACGACCCACACCGTCAACAGCGTCAGGACGATCGCGCGGATGATCTTGAACTGCTTGGTCTCAATCATGCTGGGCTCCCTTGGGCAGGACCAGGCGCACGTAGAACGCGGTCGCGACGAGCATGGCCAGCAGCAGCAGGACGCTCATCGCGCCGCCGAGGCCGAAGTTCCAGGACCCGAACGAGTTCTGGTAGATGAGCGGCGTGACCAGCATGGCCTCCGCCGGGGACGAGGGGCCGAAGAGCACGAACGGGATGTTGAACTGGTTGAAGGTCCACAGCCCCATCACGAGCACCAGGACGCCGTTGGCGGGACGCACCATGGGCAGCGTGATGTGCATGAACTGGCTCCACAGGCTCGCGCCGTCGAGCGACGCCGCCTCGTAGACGTCCCCCGGCACGTTCTGCAGGGCGGCGAGCAGCATGAGGAACGCGAACGGCCACAGGGTCCAGATGTTCACGACGATCATGGCGGTGAGGGAGTTCTCGCCGAGGAGCCAGAACGGCCGCTCGCCGCCGAAGAGCCCGAACACGTCCACGAGGAGCTGGTTCACGGCGCCGTCGCGCTGGTTGAACATAAAGGCCCAGGCGATCGTGCCGACGTAGGTCGGCAGGGCGTAGGGCACGAGGAACAGGGTGCGCAGGAAGGTGCGGCCGCGGACCTTGGAGGAGAGGAACACGGCGCCGGCCATGCCCAGGATCCAGGACCCGCCGACCACGATGACGGTGTAGACCGCGGTGCGGCCGAGCGCGGAGAAGAACGACTGGCCGATCGTGGACTCGGGGTTGAGCCCGTTGACGAAGTTCTGCAGCCCCACGAACGGGGCGTTGAGCCAGTTCGTCAGGTTCAGCTGGTTCAGCGCGGTGAACGCGATCCAGATGCCGAGCGCCATGGGGATGATGTGGATCAGCAGCTCCATGAGACCGGCCGGCGTGACGAGGTAGTAGGCGAGCCGGGACTCGGCCTTGCCGCGCGGGGTCCTGCGACGGATCGCCTGCGCGTCGGGCGCCTTCCGGGCCCTCCCGCGCGGGGCGGGGGATCCGGCGTCGTCCGGGGTGCCGGTTCCGGGCGCGGTGTGGGTGCCGCCCCCGCCGGCCGCGGGGCGCAGGGCCTCCGCGGCCGGCCCGGAGGCGGACGACGCCGGGGCCAGGCCCACGCCGTCCGCGTCCGCGGGTGCCGGGATGGTTCCCGGCACGGTGTTCTTCGGTGCCATGGCCGCGGTCCCTACTGCGCGGCCGTCATCTGGTTCTGGGCGTCGGTGAGGGCGCGCTCGACGTCGGCGCGCGTCACCGTCCCCGTGGCCGCCTGGGCGAAGAGGTTCTTCACCGCGGTGCCCACGAGGGTCTCCATCTGGCCCTCCTGTGCCACGAGCGGCATGGGCTGCGCGTGGTCCGCGAGGGTCTTCTCCTTGAGCTTGGCGGACTCGTTCTGGAACTCCTCGGCGTCGTAGGCGTCGGCGACCGTGGGCAGCGAGGTGTAGGCGTCGTTGAGGTAGACCTGTTCCTCGGTGTCGGTCAGGTGGGCGACGAGCTGGTAGGCGGCGTCCTTGCTGTCCGAGTTCTTGAACACGGAGACGTTGGAGCCGGCGGCGAAGCTCATGACGGCGCGGTCGCCCGTGGCGTTCCCATCGACGAGCGGCATCGGGGCGACGCCCCAGTCCTCGAAGTCGCGGGCCGTGAAGTTCTTCACCGGGTTCTGGTTGAAGACCATGGCCGCGCGGCCGTCGATGAGGTTGGCCACGGCGTCGGCGCCGTTGGTCATCTCCGCGTCGGAGGGGCTCATGACCTTGTGCGTTCCCATGAGGTCGACCCACTCGGCGACGCCGTCGATCTGGGCGTCGGTGTTGAAGGTCGGCTGGCCGTCGGCGTCGAACATCGCGCCGCCGTGCTGCTTGCCGCGGATGAAGGAGTGGTGGGCGCCGTTGGTGACCGCGCCGGCCTCTGTGGAGATGCCCCACTGGTCGATCTTGCCGTCGCCGTCCGTGTCCTTCGTGAGCTTCTTGGCGGTCTCCACGAACTCGTCCCACGTCGCGGGCGGGGCGTCGATCCCGGCCTCCTCGAAGAGCTCCGTGTTGTAGTAGAGCGAGTACGCCTGGCTGTAGAGCGGGACGGAGGTCGGCGCCTTGCCCTCTGCTCCGGCGGTGGCCCATGCGGCGGACATAAAGCGGTCCTGCCCGCCGATCGCCTCGAGGAACTCGCCCTCCACCGGCTCGAACGCCCCGGTCTCCTGGAGGGTCACCGCCCAGGTGTTGCCGATGTTCAGCACGTCGGGGCCGTCGCCGGAGGTGACGGCGGTGAGGATCCGGTTGTACATGTCCGTCCAGGGGATCACCTCGAGGTTGACCTTGATGCCGGTCTCCTCGGTGAAGCGCTCGAGGGACTCGCTGAGCACCTCGCGGTCGTGGTCGAGCGACTGGCCCTGGTTGGTGGCCCAGTAGGTGATCTCCTGGGAGCCGGCGTCGCCGCCACCCCCGGAGGAACCGCAGGCCGCGAGGCCCAGGACGAGGACGGAGGCCGCGGCGGCGGCGCCGAGGCGGAAGGTGTGCTTCATGGTGTTCTCCTGTGGGTTGGTTCGATCGTGCGGAGGCCGCCGCGGCGGCGCGGAGCCCGGGGGTGCCCGGTGGGGCGGAAGGTCAGAGGGTCGCGGCGGCGGGGTCCCACTCGGCCGGGAGGGCCGGGACCACAGGCGCCGAGGATTCGACGGCGACGAACTCGCCGGTGGCGGCGGACTGTTCGATCGCCAGGAGGGCGTCGACCACGTGGAAGGCGAGCGCGCCCTGGGCGCGGTGCGCGCGTCCGGCGCGGATCGCCCGGGCCATGTCCAGCACGCCCTGGCCCCGTCCGGCCGTCGAGCCCTCGAGCTCGAGCACCTCCCACTCGTCCGCGCCGGCGCGCATGAGCCGCAGTTCGCCGTCGAACATGTTGGGATCCGGAAGGGACAGCGTCCCTTCCGTGCCAGAGATCTCGATCCAGCCCATGCGCTTGAGCTCGGACTGGAAGCTGAAGATCGACTGCGCCTGCTGGCCGGACTCGAATTCGATGAGGGCGCCCACGTGGGTGGGCACCGTGACGTCGAAGGCGGTGCCGGCCTTGGGGCCCGTGGCGATCGTGCGCTGGTCGCGGGAACGGGTGCCCATCGCGGCGACCCTGCGGATCGAGCCGAAGGTCTGGATCAGGGCCGTGAGGTAGTAGGGGCCCATGTCCAGGAGCGGTCCGGCGCCGGCCTGGAAGAGGAACTCAGGGCTCGGGTGCCAGGCTTCGGGGCCGGGCACGTGGAAGAGCGTCAGGGCGGTCAAGGGCGTGCCGATCACCCCGGCCTCGATCGCCCGGCGGGCGGACTGCAGGCCGGCGCCGAGGAAGGTGTCGGGGGCGCAGCCGAGCAGGAGCCCCGCGGCCTCCGCCTCCGCGAGCAGCTCCCGGCCGGAGGCGCGGTCGAGGGAGAACGGCTTCTCGCTCCACACGTGCTTTCCGGCGCGGACCGCGGACTGGGCCACGGGTACGTGCGCGGCGGGAATGGTCAGGTTGACGACGATCTCCACCTCCGGGTGGGACAGGACGTCCTCCGGGGTGCCGTGGACGGCGATCCCGTACTGCTCGGCGCGCGCCTTCGCGGCCTCGGGGAAGAGGTCGCCGATCGCGTGGACGACGACGTCGGCGAAGGTCGTGAGGTTGTCCAGGTACTGGGTGCTGATCACGCCGGCTCCGATGATGCCGACCCCGACCGGACCCGTGCGCTGCGTGGCGGGCGCCGCGGCCGGAGCCGACGCCGCGGTGTCCTGCGCGTTCATCGGGCGGCTCCGGCCGAGAGGTAGGCGAGCGATGCCGCGAGGGCCTCGAAGAGGTCCCCCGTGTAGGAATCGAACTCGACGACGCCGGTCTCGACGCCGTTGCGGACGGCCGCGGCGACGACCGCGTCGACGGGCATGGCGCCCTGGCCGGCGGGCTGCTGGGCCGCGGTGTCGCGGCTGATGGGGCCGTCCTTGAGGTGCACGAGCCTGACGCGGTCGCCGAGCCGGTCCAGGAGCGCGGCCGGATCCTCGCCGCCGACGGCGACCCAGTAGGTGTCGACCTCGAGAACCACCTCCGGATCCAATTGCGAGGCGAGCAGCTCGAGCGCGGTGGTGCCGTTGAAGCGCGAGGAGATCTCCCACTCGTGGTTGTGGTAGCCGACGCGGATCCCGTGGGCCGCCCCGGCGCGGGCCGCGGCGTTGAGCTTCGCCGCCGTCTCGGCGACCTGTTCCTCGGTCTCCCAGTGCTCGGCCGGGAGGTAGGGGTCGATCACGGTGCCGATGCCGAGCTTCACGGCGGCGGCGAAGATCTCCTCCTGGTCCTCGCGGAGCAGGGGCGCGTGGCCGGACGGCGCCTTGAGGCCCGTCGCGTCCAGGGCGGCGCGCAGCTCGTCGGCCAGCGCGACGAAGTTGTAGGGCTCGACGTTGGCGAAGCCGATCCGGGCGAGGCGGGCGACGGTGCCCTGCAGGTCCTCGGCGACGGCGTCACGGACGCTGTAGAGCTGGACGGAGAGCTCCAGGCCGGCGGCCCCGGAATCGGTGGTGGCGGTCGCGGATGCTGCCGCGTGCGGTTCGGTCATGATGGCTCCTTGCGAGACGGAGGGAGTGACTGTCGTCACAGTGACTCTAGGATCACTTTTGACGATCGTCAAGCAAAAGGTGTTTGATGATCAAAAGAAAGACGCATCGGGGGCAACACGCGGCAAGAGCGTGCACGGAGCCTCCGCGGCTGTCATGCTTCTGTCACCACGGCGCGGAGCACGCGCCGCGGAACGCACGGACACGGGCCCGACGAGAGGAGCAGGACCATGACCACCAGCGCATCCGGCGCCTCGGCCGAGGCCGCCGAGGCCGATCTGGCCCGTGCCGGCGAGTTCCTGCAGCTGCTCCGCGACGGCCGCCCGCGCACCCGGGCCGAGCTGGCCCAGCTTACGGGCATGGCCCGCTCCACCGTCGCCTCCCGCGTCGACACGCTCCTCTCGCTCGGCTACGTGGCGCCCTTCGGCGGGGCGAGCTCGACGGGCGGGCGCCCGCCGTCGTTGTTCGCCCTGAATCCGCAGGCCCGCGTCGTCGTCGGTGCCGACCTCGGCGCCACCCACGCCCTCGTGGCGCTCGCCGACCTCGGCGGAACGATCGTTTCCGAGGTGCGCGAGTCCCTGCCGATCAACCGCGGCCCGGAGGAGGTCCTCGCCTGGCTCTCCGGCGCCGTGACCGGCCTGCTCGCCGACGCCGGCCGGCCTGCCTCCGACCTCACCGCGATCGGCATCGGCCTGCCCGGCCCCGTGGAGTTCGAGACGGGGCGCCCCGTGAGCCCGCCGATCATGCCGGGATGGGACGGATTCGACGTCCCGGGCCGGCTGCAGCGCGACTTCGACGTCCCCGTGCTCGTGGACAACGACGTGAACATCATGGCGCTCGGCGAGCGCAAGACGGCCTGGCAGGACGTGGACGAGCTGATGTTCGTCAAGGTCGCCACGGGCATCGGCGCGGGCATCATCGCCGGCGGTCGGCTCCAGCGCGGCGCCCAGGGCACGGCCGGGGACTTGGGCCACGTCCGGGTCCCGGGCGGCCCGGACACCCCGTGCGCGTGCGGCAACGCGGGCTGCCTCGAGGCAGTCGCGAGCGGCCCGGCCCTGGCGCGGCGGCTCGGCGTGGACGTCGACGGCGCGGCGGGCGGCCCGGAGCACAAGGCGTCCAAGGTCATCGCCCAGCGGCTGCGCGACGGCGATCTGGAGACCGTCCGGCTGGTCCGCGAGGCGGGCCGGCACCTCGGCAGCGTCCTGGCGAGCTGCGTGAGCCTGATCAACCCGTCCGTCATCGTCGTCGGCGGTTCCGTGTCCCAGGCGGGCGAGCACTTGCTCGCCGGGATCCGCGAGGTCGTCTACACCCGCTCCCTCCCGCTGGCGACCAAGCACCTGCGGATCGTCACCTCGACCGCCGGCGCGCGAGCGGGCGTCCTCGGAGCCGCGGCCCTGGCCACGGACCACGCCCTCTCCCCCGGAGCCATCGAGGCCGCCGGCCGGGCGCCGCGCCGGAGCGCCTGAGGAGGACCGCGTGGCCGCGAAGATCGACGTCAAGAAGACCCTGGAGGCCTACCGGGCCGCCCCCGGCGTCTTCCAGGTCCTCGACGTGCCCGCCCTGCAGTACCTCATGGTCGACGGGCACGGGGACCCGAACACGGCTCCGGCCTACGAGGAGGCGCTGAAGGCGCTCTATCCGGTGGCCTACAAGCTCAAGTTCGCCTCGAAGCAGGAGCTCGGCCGGGACTACGTCGTGCCGCCGCTCGAGGGGCTGTGGTGGGCCGAGGACCTGGAGTCCTTCACGTCCGCGCGGGACAAGTCGCGGTGGGACTGGACCCTGATGATCATGGTCCCGGACTGGCTCGGGCCCCGGGACTTCCGCGCCGCCGTCGAGCGCGTCGGGGCGAAGGACGCGCCGGCCTCGCTCGGCGCGGTCCGCCTCGAGCCGCTCGCCGAGGGCACGTGCGTGCAGGTCTTGCACGTGGGCCCGTACGACGACGAGGCCGCCGTCCTCGAGGAGCTGCACCACCGCTTCCTTCCGGGGAACGGGCTGCGCCCGAGCGGAAAGCACCACGAGATCTACCTGGGCGACCCGCGCCGGACGGCCCCGGAGAAGCTGCGCACCATCCTGCGGCAGCCGGTCGTCCCCACCGCTTGACGCACACCTCTGACAGTTGCGACACCTATGACACTTGCTGCGCAGTCAGCACAAGCCCACCTTTTCAACGGAGTCCGCCAATGCCCATCACCATCGCTCCGTCGGAGACCACAGCGACCGACCTTGACGCCCTCGAAAACGAGGTCCTCGACTCGCTCTGACACGCTCCGCCACCGCGCGAACGCTGCCCGACGCCGAACTGTCAGCCCCGGCGGCTGCGGTCGGCGCATGGGAACGAACCGTCGCATCACGCTCGGATGCCTGGCGCGTCCTGCCCGACAGCGGCGAGTCCATCCTCTACGCCGCCTACATTGAGTCCGGCGTGATCGCGGATGCAGACGACGTCTCCCGCCATGCAACTCTGCCTGTCGGCTATCTATCAGAAGGACTGAGGCTCGGTGTTCGAGCGCACTCTGTGAAGAAGTCGGGCCTGAGGACCTCCTACCTACTGCCCCATCCGCCGCTTGGTCTTCGCCGTCGCAGGCGCCGTCCACGGATCCTCCGGCCACGGGTGCTTGGGGTAGCGGCCGCGCATCTCGGCCCGGACCTGGGCGTACGGCCCGGACCAGAAGGACGCGAGGTCGTCGGTCACCGCGAGCGGCCGCCCCGCCGGGGAGAGCAGGTGGAACAGCACGGGCACGCGGCCCCCGGCCACGCGCGGCGTCCGGTCCCAGCCGAAGCACTCCTGCAGCTTGACCGCGACGACAGGCCGTCCGGCGTCGTCCCCGGGCTCCGGGTAGTCGATGCGCACGCGCGAACCGCTCGGCACCTCGAGGCGCTCGGGCGCGAGCTCGCCGAGGCGCGACGCCTCCGGCCACGGCAGCAGGCGCCGCAGCGGCTCGGCCAGGTCGATCCCGCGCACGGACGCGCCGCCGGCGAGCGCCTCCAGCTCCGGGGCCAGCCAGTCCCCCAGCCGGGCGGCGAGGGCCGCCTCGGAGACGTCGGGCCACGGCGCCCCGAGCTCGCGGTGCAGCAGCGCCAGGCGGCGCCGCAGCGCGTCGGCCGCCTCCGAGAAGCCGATGATCCCGAGCCCGCCGGCGGCGAGCGCCCGTTCGACCGCGGCGCGCCCCTCCTCGGGCCCGGGACGCACGGGCGTGGAGTCGAGCAGGATCGCGCCGAGCCGGCGTTCGCGCCGGGCGCTCACCCGGCCGGACGCGAAAGCGGCCTCGACCTGGTCGAGGAGCAGCCCTCCCGCCGCGGCGAGCGCCGTGTCCTCGCCCAGCGGGGCGGCGGCGCGGATCACGGCGCCCGTCCCGGCGGCGTCGCGCCCCGCGGCGCGCGTCGCCTCAGCGACGGCGAGCCACTCGTGCCCCGCCAGCGGGCTGCCGGCCGGCAGGCCCGCGCGCGTTCCCGAGGCGAGGAGGTACGTTCCGGCGCCGGGGACGAGGCGCCCCACGCGCTCCGGGAAGGCGAGTGCGACGACGAAGCCCACCTCCTCCCCCCACGGCACCCGCGTGCCGCGGGGTACCGAGGGGCCGGCGTGGGCGGCGTCGGCGCCCGATCCGGATCCGCCTGCCCCCGGCCCGGCGATCCGGCGCAGCCGCTTGACCTCGTCCTTGAAACGGGTGGATCCCGGCTCTCGGCCGGACCGTAGCGCCGTCAGGAGCCGGGTCAGGTCGGCCCCCGGGGCGCGGGCGTCCGATTCGACGAGCGCCACGGCCTCCGCCGCGAGCGGCGCGCCGGCCCCGAGCAGCCGCGATCCGTCGAGCAGCGCGCGGGCCAGGCGCGGGTCGGCGGGGATCCGGCTCAGGCGGCGGCCGAGCCCTGTCGCCCGGCCCTCGGCATCGACGGCGCCGAGGGCGGTCAGCACCGCCACGGCGTCGGCCAGGGCCGCGGCGGGCAGGGCGTCGGGCAGCCGCAGCCCCTCCCCGCCGGGCGCGCCCCAGCACGCCAGCGTCAACGCCGCGGACGTCAGGTCCGCGACCGCGACCTCCGGCGTCGGATGCGCCGGGGCTGACGCGTGGCTGCGCTGTTCGTAGCAGCGGACCACCGTGCCGGGGCCCTGGCGGGCGGCGCGGCCGGCCCGCTGCTCCGCGGAGGCGCGCGAGGCCGAGACCGTGACGAGCCCGTTCATGCCGCGGGCCGCGTCCCGGCGCGGTTCGCGGGACAGCCCGGCGTCGATCACGAGCCGGACGCCCGGCACCGTGAGGGAGGACTCGGCGAGGGACGTGGAGACGATGATGCGCGGCGGCCCGCCCGGCCCGCGCCCGGACACCGCCCGGTCCTGCTCCGCGGGCGGGGCCTGGCCGTGGAGCTCGAGCACCTCGACGCCGGGTCCACCCGCGCGGCCCGGGGCGGCCCCGGCGTCGTTCTCCGTGCGCCGCAGCGCCGCGGCGACGTGGGAGACCTCCCGCGCCCCGGGCACGAACACGAGCGCGTCCACCGACGGATCGGCGGCGAGCGCCGCCGCGTGGGCGCGGGCGGCGGTGGCGGCGACGTGGTCCAGGAACGCCCGCGTCACGCCGCGCTCGTCCAGCCGCGGGCCGGGGCCCGGCTCCCAGCGGATCTCGAGCGGATGCAGCGCGGAGGGGCAGTCGACGACGGGCGCGGGCCCGTCCGCGTCGGCCCGGCCGAGCAGGGCCGCGAAGCGCGAGGCGTCGAGCGTGGCGGACATCGCCACGAGCGCCAGGTCGCCGCGCAGCGCGTGCACCTCGGTGAGCATCCCGAGCAGCAGGTCGGTCTCCAGGCCGCGCTCGTGGACCTCGTCCAGCACGACGGCCGCGACGCCGTCCAGCCCCGGATCCTCCAGCAGGCGGCGCAACAGGATGCCGGGCGTCACGAACTCGACGAGCGTTCCCTCACCGGCCCGCCGCTCCCCGCGGACGGTGTAGCCGACGCGGGTCCCGAGCTCGGATCCGTCGAGCGCCGCCAGCCGGCGCGCGGCGGCGCGGGCCGCGACGCGGCGGGGCTGGGTGACCACGACGCGCGGCGGGCCGGGCGCGGCGGGCGCGGCCCCGGCGTCGTCCTGTCCCGCCCGGACCAGATTGGCCACGAGCGGCGGGACCAGGGTGGTCTTGCCCGTGCCGGGCGGGGCCTGGACCACCGCCGTGCCGGCCGGGGCGGCGGCCTCCAGCTCGGCACGCAGGGAGGGAAGGGAGGAAGCAAAGACCAGGCCGGCGCCGATCCGCTCGAGGTCGAAGGCGGGCGGGGTGGATCGGGTCGGCGGGGTCACCCCACCATTGTGCCCGGGCGGGGTCCCTGAAATTAACGGGCGGGACTGACAGAATGACATCGTCGAACCCGGCACACTCCCCGAGACACGTAGGGTCCCATGCATCTTCCGACGAGCCTGCCCAGCCCCGATCCCGTCTTCGCCCAGATCCACCTGGGGCCCCTGACGATCCACACCTATGCCCTGTGCATCCTGGCCGGCATCGCCGCCGCGATCCTGATCGCCCAGCGCCGCATCGCCAAGCGCGGCGGCAACCCGGAGCTCGTGCTGGACGTGACGATCTGGGCCGTGCCGCTGGGCCTCGTCGGCGCACGGCTCTACCACGTGTTCACGCACATGTCCGACTACTTCTACGAGGGCGCCGACCCGTGGGCGATCGTGCGGATCTGGGACGGCGGCAACGCGATCTACGGCTCGCTGATCGGCGGCGCGCTCGGCGCCTACATCGCCTGCCGGCGCTCCGGCGTGCGCTTCCTGTCCTTCGCCGACGCGGTGGCCCCGGGCATGCTCGTGGCGCAGGCGATCGGGCGGCTGGGCAACTGGTTCAACCACGAGCTGTTCGGCCTGCCGACGACGCTGCCGTGGGGCCTGGAGATCGAGTCCAGCAACCCCAATTTCCCCGCCGGGCTCCCCGAGGGCACGCTGTTCCACCCCTTGTTCCTCTACGAGATGATCTGGAACCTCATCGGCGTGGCCGTGATCATCCTGCTCGAGCGCCGCTTCCGGCTCCGCTGGGGCCGCGCCCTCGCCGTCTACATCATCTGGTACGGGCTGGGCCGCAGCTGGCTCGAGTCCATCCGGATCGACCCCACAAGCGACGGCTTCCTCGGGATCCCCGCGAACATGTGGGCCTCCTTCGGCGCCATCGCGCTCGGCATCGCGATCCTCGTGATCCAGGGCATCCGCCACCGCGAGCCCGAGGAGTCGGTCTACCTGGACGGCCGGGCTCCGGAGGAGACGGAGGACGCGGACGACGCCGGGGCCGCGCCTGCGCAGAACGGCGCCGCCCCGGAGGCCACGGCGTCGGGTGACGAGGCGGGCGACCAGGCGGGCCAGGCGGCGGAGCCGGGTGACGGCGCCTCGCCTGCGGGCGACGGCCGGCCTTCCAACTAGGCGCCCGGGACCCGGCGGCGGGAGCCCGGAACCCGGCGTCGCGAACCCGCTCCGTCAGGAGCTCCGGCACTCAGTCGCTCAGGCGCCCAGGACCACGACGGCACCGAGGACGCCGAGCCCGCAGACCGCCGCCCCTGTGGCGCACACGGCGACGGCGTCGGCCCTCAGCGCCTCGCGGGCGATTCCGCGCGTGGCCGCCGCGTAGCGGTGCTTCTGGGTCGCGTAGATTCCGGCGCCGATCGCGGCGGCCACGACGGCCGGCGCGAGCGCCCCGTATCCGTAGAACGGCAGCCAGCGCAGCAGCACGCCCGCCGCGAGGAAGAGGGCCAGCATGGTCCGACCCCAGGCCAGGGACGTGCGCTCGGGCTGCAGGCCGGGATCGCCGTGGGCCACCGCGGGCACGTCAGCGTCCCAGGAGGACGAGGACCACAACGGCCGCCCCGGCCAGGGCGCCGCCGATCCCCAGCAGCGGGGCGATGAGCGGGAGCTTGAGCGGGCGGCCGTGGCGCATGCTCGACTCGGTCCGCAGCCAGCGCAGCGTGGCCCCCGCGCTGAGCAGGATGCCGAGCACCACGATGAATAACGCCAGTCCGCGCCGCAACGGCTCCTCGAAGACGTCGGCGGCGAACGCCTCGATCGCGATCCCGCCCGCGATGAATGCGAGCGACGTCCGGATCCAGGCCAGGAAGGTCCGCTCGTTCGCGAGCGTGAAGCGCGGGTCCGGCTCGCTGCCGCCGGGCAGCACCTTCTCCGCGAACCATCCGCGTTCGGATCCGCCACCCATGCCGTTGCCTCCTCGTCCTGCCCCGGCCCCGCGGCCCGCGCGTCGGCGCGGGCTCCTCCCGGGGCCGCGCCACCATCCTAGGGCAGCGGCGGGGGCCACCCCGCGGCCACGGCCCCGCGGACCCCGGCCTCCTACCCGCCGAGCGGCGGCGCCTCCGGCTTGAACCCGTCCATGAACTCCTGCACCGGTGCCGGCAGCTGCCCCTCGCAGCCGCGCGTCACGGCGAGCTTCGCCACGCCCAGGCCCTGGTAGCCGACGTCGAACGCCCGCTGCAGCGGCCCCGCCGGCCGCGGGTACTCGAGCACGCGCAGCCCGCCGTCCCAGCAGCGTTCCATGACCCAACGGGTCCTCGTCACGTGCGCGTCGAAGGTGAGGACGTTGACGGATGTCCACGCGTGCTCGGCTGCGAGTCCGCGCAGCGCCATCGCCTCGCCCTGGGTCGTGAAGGGATCGGGCGTGAAGCACAGGACCTCGTAGTCGGTGCGGGGCGCGCACAGCTCCCCCACCGCCGCGGCCGTCGCCTCGTCCACCGTCGCGGCGGCGGGCACGGAGTACGCCACGGTGTCCGCGATGCCGGCGTCCATCAGGGTCCGGGCGGTGTCCAGCCGGGCGTCGACGGGTCCGAGGACCAGGAGGGCGTCCGCCGGTGCCGCCTCGTCCACGCGGGGGAAGGAGATCAGGACAACGGCGGCGAGCGCCACGACGGCGGCCAGGCCGGCACCGGCCGCGAGCACCCGCGCGGCCCGCCGGACGGGACGGCCCGGGGTACGACGACGTCGCGGTCGCCCCGGGCGGGCACCGCTCGCCTTCGCTGCCGCTTCCCTCGCGCGCATGCCACCACGGTATCTCCCGACGGGGCACAATGGTCAGTGACCCACCCGAGGAAAGGCCCGCCATGACCACGCTCAAGGACCGGCTCCGTGCCGACATGACCACGCACCTGAAGTCCGGGAACAAGGTGGCGCTCACGACGGTGCGCAACCTGCTCGGCGAGATCAACACGCGGGAGAAGGGCGGCAAGACGCCCGTCGAGCTCGACGACGTCCAGGTCGTCGCGCTCCTGCAGAAGGAGGCCGCGCGGCGCCGCGAGACCGCCCAGACGTACACCGACGCCGGGCACTCCGAGCGCGCCTCGGCCGAGACCGCGGAGGCCGAGGTCATCGAAGGCTACCTGCCGGCGCCCCTGACCGAGGACGACGTCGTCTTGATCGTCGACCGCGCGATCGAGGAGGCCTCCGCGGGCGGTGAGCGCCCCGGGATGCGGCAGATGGGCCAGGTCATGAAGACCGTGTCCGCCGAGGTCGCCGGCCGCTTCGACGGCAAGCGCGTGAGTGAGCTCGTCAGGGCCCGGCTGGCCTAACCGGCCCCGGGGACGGGAACGACGCCGGACGCCGGGTCCTGCGCGCCGGAGGCGGCCTGCGGGATCCCCTCCGGCCACGCCACGGCGTCCCACCCCTCCGCGGGCGCGCCCTCGAGCACCACGACGCCGCCGTTCGGCACGGGATGCCGGGCGGCGAATGCCGCGTCGATGTTGGAGGCCCGTGCCGCGGCCCAGCCGCGGATGAGTGCGCCATGGGTGAACAGCGCCACGGTCCCGGCACCCGTGGTGGCGGCCTCCTCGACGATCCGGTCCAGGCGCCCCAACGCCTCCAGGCCGTCCTCGCCACCGGGGATCCGGTGGTGCTCGGCGCCCTCGCTCCAGCTGAAGATGGTCTCCAGGTAGGTCTGCCGGGAGGCCTCGTCGCCGCGCATCTCAAGGTCGCCGGCCAGGACCTCCCGCAGTCCGTCGCGGATGTTGATGTCCAGTCCCAGACGGGCGGCCAGCGGCGCGGCGGTCTGCTGGGCGCGCAGGAGCGTCGACGCGTAAAGCACCCCGATACGCTCCCGGTCGAGCACCGACGTGATCGCCTCGGCCTGCCGCTCGCCCAGCCCGGTGAGCCCGGGGCCCGGGCGGGCCGTGTCCAAGAAGCCACCGATGTTCGAGCTGGTCTGTCCGTGGCGGACGAGAATCAGGCGCACTGCGTTCCTCTGCTCGGTCGGGGTCGGGTGAGAAGGCCACACTAACCGACGATCCTCAACGGCGCATCCGGTTTGTCCGGCGAATGGCGCAGAAGGCCCGATGCGTCGCGGGATGACATCCGGCGTCATCTGCCGTGGTTCCGCCGGCCTGGCTACGCTGGAGGAATGGACCCGCTGACACCAGCGGAGCGCTCCGCGATGATGGCCCGGATCAAGGGCAGCAACACCGCCCCGGAACTGGCCGTGCGCCGGATCGCGCATGCCGCCGGCTACCGCTTCCGCCTGCATGGGGCGATCTCACGCACCGCCCGGGGCGCGGCCGCACGGACGGCCCCGGACGTGCGGCTGCGCGGCGGCCGGCTCCCGGGCCGGCCGGATCTGGTGTTCGCCTCGCGGCACAAGGTCGTGCTCGTCCACGGGTGCTTTTGGCACCGTCACGATTGCCCGGCCGGGCTCCGCACCCCCGGAACCAACACCGCGTTCTGGGTGGACAAGCGCCTCCGCAACGTGGAGCGCGACGCCCGGCAGCTCGAACAGCTGCGCGCCCTCGGCTGGGAGCCGCTCATCGTCTGGGAGTGCCAGCTCAAGGACCCGGAGGCGGTGCTCCGGGAGCTCGCCGCATTCCTCGGCTGAGGCCTACAGGTACGGGCGCGTGATGAGCTCGAGCGCGTGGCCCGCCGGGTCCTTGAAGTAGACGCCGCGGCCACCGTGCTCCGTGTTCACCTGCCCGGGGCGCCGCATCTGCGGATCCGCCCAGTGCTCGATCCCCTGCTCGCGCAGGCGGGCGTAGGCGCGGTCGAAGTGCGCGTCGTCCACGAGGAAGGCGTAGTGCTGCATCTGGATGTCCACGGGCGGCTCGGCGAACTGCATCAGCACCCCGCCCTCGAGCTGGATGTTGGCGAAGATGCCCCAGGACTCGGCGGCCGGGACCTCGAGGAGCTCGCGGTAGAAGCGCGCGGATTCCTCGCGGTCCACGGCGGCGATGATGGTGTGGTTGAAGCTGGCTGGCATGGGACCTGGCCTGCGGCGGGCGCGGGACCGGCATCTACGTGGGAGGGTGTTTCATAGAGTGTGTAAGGGTCCGGTCTCTAACTGGGGTGTGACCTGTGGTTTCACCCCTTTGAAAGGACGGGCCTCATGGCAGATACCAACACCATTCCGAACCCTCTTGAAGGCGTTCTCAGCGCCGATCAGATCGACGCCCTCGTCACCGCCGCGGAGGATCTCGGGCAGGGGCGCCACGGCGTCGAGGAGCTGCTGGCGCGAATGACCCGCGCGGTCCTGGAACGGAGCCTGGAGACCGAGATGAGCGACCACCTCGGCTACGAGTCCGGGGACCCCGCCGGGGCCGGGACGGGAAACTCGCGCAACGGCAAGACCACCAAGAACGTGCAGACCCTGCAGGGGCCGGTGCAGATCACCGTGCCACGGGATCGGAACGGCTCCTTCGCGCCGGTCATTGTGCCCAAGCGGTCCCGCCGGCTGGGCAAGGTCGAGGACATGATCCTCTCGCTCTACGCCCGTGGGATGAGCACCCGCGACATCGGGGCCCACCTCGAGGAGATCTACGGGGCCAAGGTCTCCGCCGCGACGATCTCCCGGGTCACCGACGTCATCGCCGACGAGGTCGCCCAATGGCAGAACCGGCCGCTGGAAGCGGTGTATCCGATCGTCTACATCGACGCGATCTGGCTGAAGATCCGTGACGGCGGGGTCGTGGCGAACAGGGCCTGCCACATCGCCGTGGGCGTGGACGTCGAGGGCCGCAAGCAGGTCCTGGGCCTGTGGCTGGGCGCTTCGGAGGGGGCGAAGTTCTGGGCCAACGTGCTCACCGAGATCCGCAATCGCGGCGCCACGGACATCCTGGTCCTGTGTTGCGACGGGCTGAGCGGCCTGCCGGCGGCGGTGAACAGCATCTACCCGCAGACCGTGGTCCAGACGTGCGTGGTGCACCTGCTGCGCTCGGCGATGCGCTACGCCTCCTACGGGGACCGCAAGGCGATGGCCAAGGACATGCGTCCGATCTACACGGCTCCGACCGTGCAGGCCGCGGAGCTGGCCATGGAGGCCTTCGCCGAGGCCTGGCAGGCCAAGGCCCCCGGGGCGGTGCTGGCGTGGAGGAACGCGTGGGAGGACTTCACCCCGTTCCTGGCGTTCACACCCGAGATACGCAAGGTCATCTACACCACGAACCAGATCGAATCGATCAACTACCAGCTCCGGAAGATCACCAAGACCAGGGGCTCGTTCCCCTCCGACGACGCGGCGCTCAAGCTGGTCTACCTGGGGATCCGGAACATCGAGACCACCCGCGGAGGCGAGCTCGGAACCGGCACCCAGGGATGGCACCAGGCCCTGAACGCCTTCGCCGTCCAATTCCCCAACCGACTCCCGATCTGACCACCCGG